>CALHMG010000339.1 GCA_938034705.1 uncultured Gammaproteobacteria bacterium | reverse complement strand
CTATCGAATGGGTTACTACGGTGGTCTTGGCGGCCGACAGGTCTGGGCAAGAGCGATCACCAACGGCCAGCGTCAGGCCAGCTGCCCACTTGATAATTCAACAAGGCAGATCACGTGCAGCTGGTCCTCGGACGTTGCGCTGGTGATCCCCGCAAACTGGGTTACCGGCGTTTACCTTGCGAAAATCACGAACAACGCGGGCTTTGATAATCACATTCCGTTTGTCGTCACGCACTCTGCCGGCACACCAGATCTGCTCTACCAGCAGCCTGTTACGACGTATCACGCCTACAACAACTTTCCCGATGACGGTGTAAACGGCAAGAGCACGTACGACTACAACAGCTATGGCGGCAATACGCTCGTGGGTTCCAAGCGAGCAATGCGTGTCTCATTCGACCGGCCGCTGGAAAATACCGGCTCCTACCTGTACCAGCTTTACGAACACGAACTGATCATGTTCCTGGAAGAGCGCGGCTACGATATCGGATACGTGACCGATGTCGATACGCACGCGGACCCCGGGGTTTTAAACGGCATCAAGGGCTTCATCAGCGCGGGCCACGACGAATACTGGACACGCGAGATGCGCGACGCCGTCGACGCGGCGCGAGACGGCGGCACCGATCTGGCCTTTTTTGGCGCCAATGCAGTGTTCTGGCAAATCCGACTGAAGCCCGGCGCGAACGGACAGGCTCACCGCGTCATGGAGGTGTACAAAGATTACTCCCTGGACCCGGAGCCAGATCCGGTACGCAAGACGGTCACGTTCAGGTCGATTGGCAGGGCAGAGCAGCAGCTGATTGGCGTGCAGTACATTGACTATGTCGATTCCGGCACTAGCGCGAGCTTCATCGCACAGAACACGAATCACTGGATATACGAAGGTACCGGGGTGAGCGATGGCTACGAGATTCCGGGGATCATCGGCGGCGAGATGGACAAACTGTTCTCTCAATATGCGGCCCCGGTGTCCACGGAATATACGGTGCTCGGTCGTTCCCCCATCCTCGGAGCGACACAAGGGTGGGTCAACGCCGAGAGCGTGATCTACCGCGCGCCATCAGGCGCCTGGGTGTTTGGAAGCGGAACGCTGTTGTGGCATCACGGCCTGAACAAGCCGGGTACGCGCAGTACCGTGCTTCGAAAGATGACAACCAATCTTCTCGATCGATACGTTGATCGACAACCGGGAGGCACGCCGACGCTCGAGGTGTCCGCGGCAGATGCGGTAGAAAGCAGCGGTGTTCTGACCGTCAATTTTTCATTATCAAGCGCCTCGTCATCGCCGGTGTCGTTTAAGGTTGCCACCATCGGCGCAAGCGCACTGCCAGGCCAGGATTTTTACGGCCGTTATCAGGCCGTGACGCTGGCGCCGGGTGTGACCACATTCGATTGGGCGATAACGGTGCTCGATGACGTGTTGCCTGAGCCGACAGAGTCTCTGGTTGTTCGCGTCTTTGGCGTGCAGGGTGCAACCGCAACGACGACTTCGGTGACGCCTGCAATCCTCGATGACGATCAAAGCTCGGTACCAACGCTGAGTATCGCCAACACCGTGGCGCCAGAAGCAAGCGGTGCAGCGGTCTACACGATAACGCTGTCACAGCCGTCAACGCAGGATGTTTCAGTAGGTTTTTCCACAACAACCGGTGGTACGGCAACCCAGGGTGTCGACTACTTTGGGACGTTTCAGAATTTGCTGATCCCGGCCGGTCAGACCACGGTCACCAAATCGGTCACCGTCGTCAACGATACGGTTGTAGAATCACCGGAGACCATTCGCGCACAAATTTTCAATCCCGGCAATGCGACTGTGGCGAATCGATATGCGATTGCGACGATACAAAGCGATGACTAGTCGTGAGATTTGACGCCCACAGTATCGGCGGCGTCGCTCATCGCCGGACTTAACTTCGCAAACCAACGGACTGAATTCTCTTGAAAGCACCGGATGCAGATTCTGCCGAAGCCACCGCGGTAAAGCGCTGGATAGAGAATTTTGTCGTGGGTCACAATCTATGCCCTTTTGCGCGTCGTGAACTGGAGCGAGACAGCATCCGTGTCGTATCAACGGATGCCACGACCGGCACCGAGCTTAAATCTGCACTCGTGCGTGAGTTGTCCCGTCTTGACGCGGACGAAGCGATTCAGACGACCGTGCTGGTACACCCTCACGTGTTCAACGAGTTTGCCGACTACAACGAGTTTCTTGGGCAGGTCGAGGATCTGTTGCGCGAACATGAGCTCGAAGGCATCTATCAGGTCGCAAGTTTTCATCCGCACTACAGGTTCGCCAATACACAGCCGGCGGATGCGGAGAACTACACCAATCGTTCTCCATACCCTTTGTTGCACATACTGCGCGAGGAAAGTGTTGAACGCGCAATCGATCAGCACTCGGACGTTGGCGCAATTCCTCAGACGAATATCGCGTTGATGAATCAGCTTGGATCTGCAGCGCTTCGAGAGCAACTCGAGAATTATCTGAAGCGCTAGTGTTGGCTAGTGCGCACGCGGCGTGCTTCTTGGGAGCAATACCACCAGTGCGTTGGCAATCATCATAAGAGCCGCCAGCAGATAAAAGACCGCGCCGACCCCGTAACTGTCGGCAATCCATCCGCCGAGCACCGGGATCATCATGGATAGCGCGGACTGTGCCCCAAACAGCGCGCTGGTCGCGCTGCCGGCCATCTCGGGCGGTGTCAGATCCATCATCCAGCTGTGAATCACCGGGCGAATCGCAAACAGCGCAAACCCGAGCATCGATACGCCGGCGATAAACAGCACTTCGTTTCTGGCGACCGTCAGCAGAACGACGATGAGCGTTGTTGCCGTGATGCCGGCCAGAACTATCGGGCGCCGTCCAATTTTGTCAGACCAGGCGCCGGCGATCGGCCCCGCAACAAATCCACCAAGCTGAAGTGCAAACATGCCAAGTCCGGTCATGAAGGGACCGACTTTAAGTACGTTCGCGAGATAGATGGGGATAAACATCAGCAGCCCGTTCTGGGCCATGCTTCTGAAACCAGCCATCAGGCACAGTCCCATCGCCGGCTTATTCAGAAAAATGTCTTTCAGCCCGCAGAAGTAGTCAGCGGGAGCGACGCTCTTGCTGGCTTTCCCGGAGGTCTCGAGCTTTGACCGTTTCAGAAAAATCAGCAGCAGTGTTGCGACAATAAACACCGGTATCGTGCTTGCGGCGGCGGTTTGCTGCCACGTCATGACAACCAGCAATCCGCCGACGGCGAGGGGCGCGATCGAGTCCCCGAGCGACGCTCCCAGCGTATGAATCGACAACACGTAGCCGCGATTGTCCGGGTAGTTGCCAGACAGAAACGAGATCGCGGCCGGATGCCAGAGGTTGTTGGTAGCGCCGATGATCAGTACGGGGATTACCAGCAGCCACAGGTGTGTCGAAAACCCAAAACTCAATAACGCCAGAGCGCCAACAACCAGCGCCGAAAACTGCAGGGCAACGCGACGTCCGGTGACGTCGACGACGAGCCCGCTGAAGAAGTTGGCGATAAACGAGCTCGCATGAAACGAAGTAATCAGCAGGCCGGCCTGGACATAGCTGATGTTCAGTGCTTCGGTGATAAACGGCAGCAGCAGGTACAGCGTCGCCTGAATCCAGTGGGTTGCGCCGTGTCCCAGCGCGACCAGAAAAACCGGTGCCTGCGCGCGGGCACCAAGACCTGTCCAGGATTCTATTCTTGACTGCAAAAGCGGATTCTCCTCAAGAACCCGCAGTATAGAGTTTTGCCTGTGGCCCGTTGACGGATCGACCGACCCGTGGTCATTTCACGCGATCAACTCGCGCCTGCCAGCAGTTGTTCGTCGAAGATCTCACGTGCAGAAACTCGACGTTTTCGTTTTGCAGCATCGTTTCGCAGGCCTCACGCAGCCGGCCGGCTTCCACATGGGTGCCGGTGCCGTAAACGATTCGCTCGTCCTTGGTATAGCCCCGCACAAGCCTGGTAGGCGTCGTCGTCAGCGCGGGTTGTGGGGCAGGTTGTGCGCCGTATCCCGCGCACTCGGATTCGTGCAGCAACACCGGTCCGGTCTCCGCGAAGGGCTGGCGTTCACCAAACGGCGACCAGGCCAGCAGCAACACCGTATCGCCTAGTGCGATGTTCTCGCCGCAGTGTCGACATTCAAGGTCATTGCTTTCACAGACGAATTTCTCGGGTGCGCGATCGTAAGCGTCACCGCCGCCCCGCTGATACTTTCGGGCGACCGCCGTTGGAATACCGCTGAAATGAATGGTCATGGTCGATGTCCTCGGAGTTTGCTCAATCGAGCTTGTATGTTGACCAAGACGTTCCCCCCGGGCGACCCGATTCTTGCTCAAATTCGCGCTGAAGATTAGACCTCGGAAATTACCGGGTGCTTGTCCAAGGTTGCTTGTCCTGGGTTGCTTGTTGAGGTCAGCATCAATGACGCCCTGAGCGACATATTCAAAAGCCGCCATCGGCAGATCGATTCCGTGCGGTCTGTCGGTAAGGGTTGCAGGTGACGCCTGGATGAAAAATTTCCCGGGAGGACTGCGTTACAATCACCCCATGCAGGACGGCGCGAAAAATACTCCAAGCAAATGGCCAGGTTTTGAGCGCCGGGTTCGGATCGTTACCGGCGTGATTATCGCCATTTATGTCATTCCGCACCTTTTCAATCACATGCTTGGCCTTGTTTCGTTCGAGGCAATGGAAACGGTCCGGCCGGTGCTGGCTTCATTCTGGCAGTGGACGCCAATCTGGTGGGTGCTGCCTACGGTCCTGATTACCCATCCCCTGTTTTCGATGATGGCAGTCTGTCGTCGTTCGACGCTGAGAATGCCGCCGGCAGAGCTGTCACAGATTCTGCTCGGCCTGGCGGTGCCCTTGCTGCTGCTCGGTCATGTTGTTGCAACTCGCGTGACGCGAACCGCAACTGACGTCGATACCAATTACAACTACGTACTCGCTTCGATGGCGGCTGACGACTTTGGTGTCGTGATGCAGAGCGTGCTGGTACTGGTCGTGTGGTTCCATCTGTGCATCGGCGTTCACATGTGGTTAAGGTTTCGTAAAACCTACAGGCGAATTCAGCCCGTGCTGTATCCGTTGGCCGTGATGTGGCCGGTGCTGGCACTGGTCGGGTACTGGCGCGCGCTGGCGGAAATGCGTGTCAAGGTCTCGGATGTTGATTTCAAGATTGAGGTGTTCAAAGAGTGGTCCAAAGTGGATCCCGACCTTCGCCTTGCGCTCGGCTGGCTTGAGGAAATTCTGATTGGCCTCTTTGTCGTTCTGGTCGGCGCGGCGTTTCTCTTACGGCTGTTGGCGCGATGGCGCCGACGCAGTCGCATTGGCGCTTTCATTCGCCACAGCAGCGGCAAGCAGGTGGCGATAGACGACGGGCAGTCGATTCTCGAGGCGATGCGAGTCGCTGGAATCAATCACGCATCGATGTGCGGCGGCCGCGCACGCTGTACGACGTGTCGGGTCGAGGTCAGCGAAGGACTACAGTCCTTGCCGGCACCAACGGAGATGGAGGCGACGGCGTTAAGCCGGATTCAGGCGGGGCCAAGAGTTCGTCTAGCCTGCCAGACCTATCCCAACGCAAACGTTTCGATAACGCCGCTGGTCGATCCACGAACGGTGACATCCGCTGACGATGGCAGGCGAGGTGGTGTTGCCGGTGCGGAACGAGAGGTTGTCGCGATGTTCGTCGATCTGCGTGAGTCGACGAAACTTGCCGAAGATAAACTGCCCTACGACGTCGTCTTTATTCTGAATCGATTCTTTGCCGAGATGTCGGACGCGCTGGACGAAACCGGCGGTCACTACGCGCAGTTTGCGGGCGACGGACTGCTGGCGCTTTACGGACTCGAAACCGATCTGCAAACCGCCGCAGGCGCGGCTCTGGATGGTGCCCAGAACATGATGGATCGCATTGAGCGACTGAATGACGAGATCTCGAGCGAGCTGGCTCGTCCTCTTCGAATTGGGATTGGCATTCATGCAGGCGAAGCGATTGTTGGCGACATGGGGCCACCGTCCACGCCAATTCGTTCTGCGATCGGCGACAACATCAATATTGCTGCCCGGCTCGAGGCCATGACCAAAGACCTGGGGGCACGTCTGGTTGTGTCGACCACGACGGTAGAGCTCGCGAACAGGAATTATTCAATGCATCGCCAGGAGGACGTCGAGATTCGTGGGCGAAGAGAGCGTCTTCCGGTGTTTGCGGTCGAGTAACGTTATCCCTGAACCTTTGGTCGATCAGGCAGTCTTACGGCAGACACCAGATTATTGAGGCGACGATGAGATTCCTGAAAGTCAACGCACTTGCCGGCATGTTGCTTGTGCTGGCCGTCGCCTTTTCGCCGCTTTCGAGCTCTGACGCCCGGGCGCAATACAACGCCAAACTGCCTGATGAAGAAATTCCGGCATTGTTCGTTGGTCTGCTCACGGGGCAAGTTGGAAACCCGCAAATCCTGATCGATCTGATTGACGCCAACTGGCATCCGGGCATGGTGCCGATGGTCCTGGAGACCTATCGTTTTACGCGCGACATGAAGATTTCCAAAGCTCTGTTTGACGTTGTTGAAAAGAGAACAGGGCAGACGTTCAGATTCAACGAGGATGCATGGCAGCAGTGGCTCTGGAAGCAACCGGAACAACGTCATCCAGCCTACGCCGGATTCAAGTCGCTGCTGTACAGAAATATTGATCCCAAATTTGGCGGCTACTTCGACGACGCCCGCAAATCAACCGTGCGACTCGACGAAATTCGATGGGGTGGCGTGAAGCAGGACGGCATTCCACCGCTTCGAAACCCAAAAATGATTTCGGCTGACGAGGCCGACTATCTGTCAGATTCTGACGTGGTCTTTGCCGTCAAGTATGGCGACGATGCCCGCGCGTACCCCAAGAGAATTCTTGCGTGGCACGAGATGTTCGTCGACACTATCGACGGCGTCGAGTACGCCGGCGTCTACTGCACACTTTGCGGCGCCGTGATTCTTTATAAGACAAATTTCGATGGCGTGCGCCATCAGCTCGGCACGAGTGGATTTTTGTATCGGTCGAACAAGGTGATGTACGACGCCGATACACAGTCGCTGTGGAACACCACACGAGGTGTGCCTGTAGTAGGCCCGCTCGTTGACAAAGGCATCGCCCTCGAGCGCAGCTTTGTGGTGACCACAACATGGGGTGAATGGCGTCGTCGGCACCCACAGACCCAGGTCCTGTCTCTGGACACCGGTCACAATCGCGACTACGACGAAGGTGTGGCCTACAAAAGTTATTTTGCTACCGACGAACTCATGTTCAACGTGCCAGGGGAGGACGATCGACTGGCGAACAAAGCAGAAATTCTCGCGCTGCAGTTTCCGGACGCGCCGGATGACACCATGGCCATAAGCGCCGACTTTCTGGCCAGAACGCCGATATACAGCGCACAGTTAGGGAAGCACTCCTTTGTTGTGCTGACAGATCCCAGCGGTGCCAACAGGGTATACGAGTCAAACGGTATTGAATTTACCGACTACGACGGTGACTCCACGGTAACCGATTCGACCGGTCGTCCATGGCGGCTGGACGAAGCAAAGCTCGTCAGCAAAGACGCAACGATTCTTAAGCGGCTGCCGGCGCATCGCGCCTTCTGGTTTGGATGGCGAGCGGTTCACGCCGACACGCGCCTGATCAAGTAAATTGGTTTTTCCAGATCCTGCGCTGGACCAAACGGCTAGCGATTATCTCGCGCGAACGCTGTTTCGTTCACGGTGCTGTCGCCGTCTGCGCCACAGGCGACGAACCTGTGATTATGATCAAAGAAATAACTCCACACCCGTCGCTTTTTGCCAGGACCGTTGTCTTTCCAGTCAATGTCGCCGTCACCCGGCGTGAACGGTTTTGACCATTGACCGCTGAACCACTGGATCTGGTACACGGGAATGGTCGCGCCAAGCACTTCCTGAGGTACCGAAAGTGAAAGGTCCTGCTTCCATCGTGGGTCGCGCGAAGGCTTTCGCGTCATGGCTTCACAGTTCTCGCCATACTGACTCGCATCGATAAACGCAGAATTCGTTATCGAAGGGCCACTATTTTGCGCGGCAGTCGGGGTACGCGTGGCGGCGGGGGAATCCGCAGTCAAACTGTCGGGTGCCTGAGTTGGCCTTTGCTCAGTCACGACATTTTCGTCGCCAACGAAAATGGCCCGCAGCTTTGGTGATGAGCCAACCGCCCAGACTGCAACAAATGCGGCGATCATGACGAACAGAATCGGCCACGCCAGCTTCTTCTCTACACGCTGAACTTCCTGGGCGCCAAGCGGCCCAAACACCGGATCCCCGGGCGGAGTGTAACGAGGGTCATCACGTTGAGAGGCTCTGGATTCGTCCACAACGCCACCGATAGCTGAACATCAGCTATCAGTGTAGTTGGGATTTTCGCAGGCGTTTTTGGCTTCAGCGCACCGAAAACTGCATTAACCGGACTGAAGCACCTGTCCGTGTTTTGGTGTCACATCGTAAGGGGAGGGCGTCAACTACCCGTCAGGCGGGCAGTCTTTCGCAATTCCCGCGGGGTTTTCGTTGTGCCTGTGATTGGGACAAACGACAATAGCGGTTAAGCACAATCCAGTGCATCAATGTCAAGTAAGGAACAGCACGATGACAGAAGCATCGAACTACACACCACCGAAGGTCTGGGAATGGGATTCTGAATCAGGCGGCCAGTGGTCGAAAATCAACCGGCCGATTGCTGGCGCAACCCATGACAAGGTACTTCCCGTCGGCAAACACCCGCTGCAGCTTTATTCGCTGGCTACGCCCAACGGTGTCAAAGTCACCGTGATGCTTGAGGAACTGCTGGCCAAGGGGCATGCGGGGGCAGAATACGATGCCCATCTCATTCGAATTCAGGATGGGGATCAGTTTGGCAGCGGCTTTGTTGAGATCAATCCGAATTCGAAAATCCCGGCCATGTTTGATCACAGCGCCACGCCGCCAACACGATTGTTCGAATCCGGTTCGATCCTGATGTATCTCGCTGAGAAATTTGGCGAGTTCATTCCTGTAGACGCGGCCGGCCGCGCGGAATGTTTTAACTGGCTCTTCTGGCAAATGGGTAGCGCGCCGTATCTGGGCGGTGGCTTCGGTCACTTCTACAAGTATGCGCCGTTTCCCATTGAATACTGCATCGATCGGTTCACCATGGAAACCAAGCGGCAGCTGGATGTCCTCGACAAAAATCTTGCCGAGCGCGAATACATGTGCGGCGACGAATACACAATCGCCGACATCGCTATCTGGCCATGGTACGGCTCAGTGGTTCTGAACCGTACCTACGAAGCGGCGGAATTTCTCGATGCGGCGTCTTATAAGAACGTCAATCGATGGGCCAGCCAGATAGACGCTCGACCAGCAGTGGTGCGCGGCATGAAGGTCAATCGCGTTTTCGGGCCGCCGGAAGGTCAGCTGCATGAGCGCCATGATGCCAGCGACTTCGACACGAAGACCCAGGACAAGCTGGAGTCCTGATTCTTTTCGATCAGCCCGGCGTCGCGTTGTAGTCGGCGTCGGTGACTGGCTCGGACCAGTGAGTTGCGGTCAAATCGGTCGCTGACTGGGATGATGCCAGGTCCAGCATCAGGTTCGAGTAGGCGAGGTGGACCATCATGTTGTCCGGCGCTGCGCCATGCCAGTGGCGTGCGTTTGGTGGAATTACAACCGTGTCGCCCGGTTTGATTTCCTGAACGGTCTCGCCGTCGAGCTGATAGCGCCCGACTCCAGAGATCACATACAGAACCTGTCCGGACGCATGGGCGTGCCAGTTGGTTCGCGCACCCGGTGTGAAGGTGACACGCGTCACCCGAGTACCCGAGCCGCTGTCGGGTGCAAAAACAGGGTCCTGCCAGACAGTGCCCACAAAACTGTCGGCCGATGCTTTGCGCGTCTCTCTTTCGTTTGCGCGAATTACCTTGGATTCCATCAACGTTGGTGCTCCTGAACTATCGTCTGACGATTGTTACACGACACCGCTGGCACCGGGTTGCGGCATCTCAAAAAGCGAGACGGCCAGGATTCAGGATACTTGGCTAAGCGTGGCTATTTTGTCCAGCAACTCTTGGGGCACGTCGACACCGTGCTGCTCGTGGTGTTTGCGTAAATCGTTACGACGATCGCCGGGGATTCGCACGTCGTTGTCCGTGGTCATATCCGCAAACAGTGTCTCAAGGTGCGCGAGGTAGCCGTCGCTGTAAAAGGCCGGGTTGAACGCGATGATGCTTTGGCCGACGTTTGGCGGGCCGCCGTCGTTGTTGCTGAACAGTGAAGCCTCATACGAGCAGTTGCTTCCTGTCAGAGCACCGCCCATTAGATCGACGATCAGGCCGAGGCCAAACCCCTTGGGGCCACCAACAGGAAGCTGCGCGCCCTTCAGCGCTGCGCTTGCGTCGGTTGTTGGATTGCCGTCGGGATCGATCGCGTGACCGGGTTCTATTTCTCGTCCTTCGGCTGCGGCTTTGACGATGTTGACGCGCGCGGTAGATGCAGTCGCCATGTCGAACACCACCGGTTCATCACTTTGCCGTGGTGATCCAAACGCGAGCGGATTGGTGCCGAAGAAGGCGCTTTTCCCTCCATGGGCCGCAACCGCTTTGGATGAATTGGCAAACATGAGCGAAACGAGTCCATGTTGCGCGAGGCGCCGCACAAACCAGCCAAGCACGCCCGCGGAATACGAGTGAGTTATCGCCAGCATGCCAACGCCTTCGCGACGTGTTGCTTCGATAAGTTCTTCTTCAGCGTGGAGATAGGCCGTATGGCAAAAGCCGTGCTGTGCATCAACGACGATTGCACTCGCTGACTGTCGAATGGTGACGGGGATAGCGTCGCCTTTGACCTTGCCGCACTTCAGGTGATTCAGATACAGGTGGATATAGCCAAGACCAACATTTCGAATGCCTTCGGCTTCTGCGTCCATGAGTTCTTCGGCCGCGGCCTTCGCCTGAAGATCGCTGGCGCCACAGCGAACGAGTGCGTCAAAACACAGATTGTAGATTTCGCTAAGGCTTAGATTGGGCACTTGAATTATTCTCGATTTGGTTCAGGTATTCGATAGTACGCGCATCGTCGCCGTGTGTAGCCCACGCCTGGGCCGTGGCGTCGTGCAACGTGTCTTTGGCTGTGGTATCGGCGCCGTGCTCTACAAGAAGTTTTACGACTTCGAAGTGTCCGCCGAGCGCCGCTTGATGCAGCGGGGTGCTGTGCGCGTGAGCGCCGTCCGGGTTGTATCGATTCGGGTCAACTGACGCATCGAGCAGCATTTTTACAACATCGGTGCGACCAAACTGAGTAGCGAGAGCGAAGGCGAAGTGCTTTTCGGTTTCGCCAGCGTCGTTGATCAGCCTGTCGGCTGCATCAACGTCACCCATCGCAGCCGCGACTTCCAGCGTTTGGGTTGCGCCGTTGGCGATCAGCGCACGGACAGCGTCAAACTCTCCATGGGCCAATGCGGCGAGAAGCGCGACGTTTGCGTCAGCCCCGTTTTCGCAAAGTAGATCGATCAACGGCTTCTGCAACTTGCATTCGCGAACGATCCTGCCTGAAGCAACGAGGCCAAGTGTTGAATTGATCGAGTCGTTATCGGCGCCAGCGTCAATTATCGTTCTGGCAATCTCCACCGCATTGGTGCTGACCTGACCCTGTCGAATGGGGTTTTCGGCTACGAACTCAAGCAATGACGGACTGGAAAAATACTCATCGACATCAAGTGACACACGCTGAGTTGCCAGATCGGGGTTTTCAGTCAGCACGTGGCGTAACGCATCGAAGTCCCCCGAGTCGATTTTGTCGACAGCTTCGCGAAAAACTGGGTCTTCAATTTGCTCGTGGAGTTTCATGAATTAGCGTATTCGGCTGTTCAGGTTTCGGATCAACGCAAAAACTACTCTGGCGAGTCTAGCACCATGAATGATTTCCGGAACTGGTGCAGCGCGTTCAGGCCCGTAACCGTCGTTGTCGACGTGGTGGGTGCGGATAAACAGCATCGACGTGCGGGCCTCGCAGAAAAGCCGGTCTGCGCAAACGCAGTCCGGCTTCGGAAAGTTGTTGTACGTCAACTTCGGACGCGAACAAGTCATGCTTATTGTCAGAGAGAAATGACCTGGTCTGGAGGACTCGCCCCCAGCGCTTCGTATAACTGCGGGAAGCATCCGGCGACGACGCCGTCTACCAGGCCGCGGGCTTTGACTTCGCCAGATCCGCATTGCTCGAATGTGCCGTCCGCAAGCCCGCGACGCACGGCGCACTGGTCGCAAACCATCAACAGCATGCCTTTTTCCTTCGCGACCTTGGCGAGTCGTTCACCAACAGGGTCGCCCTCGCGCAAGCAGAAAATATTGTCATCAAAAAACATCATGCCGGCGACATTGGCACCGTGATTGCCCGCCTCGAGCTGGGGCAGAATCATGGTGGCGAGCTTGAACGTACTCGCCATGTTGGTGGTAAAAACATAGGCAACATTCATCTGGTCGATCTCTCCTGGTTGTTCAGCCTGATGGCTGCAGCGGATTGGATCAGGATGGATGTAGACACGCAACTGTTGTCGCTCGGACAAGCGAGGTTCATTTCAGTCGACATCTCAGTCGATAATTCAATCGATGGTGTCGATTCGCTCACGCAGGAATCTTTTCTCGGAGTCGCTCGAGGCTAGCGAAAGAGCTTTTTCGAATGCTGTGCGTGCTTCGGGCTCTCTATTCAGTCGTAACAGCATCTCGGCCTTTGTGCTGTGGAACAGGTGATATCGTTGCATCGCCCTTGATTCGCTGATTCCGGAAAGTACGGCGATGGCTTCTTCAGGTCCGTGGGCTTCACCAACCGCTACGGCGCGATTGAGTTCAATGACGGGCGACGGATCAATTTTGGCAAGCTCAGCATAAAGTAACGCGATCTGGGCCCAGTCCGTGTTCGCGGCCGTGCTGGCCTGACAGTGCAGGGACGCGATCGCGGCCTGCAGCGCGTAACGCCCGACGCCATGACCCTGTTCAAACACATAGTTGATCAGTTCGACACCTTCATTGATGCGTGGCCGATCCCACAGCGTGCGGTCCTGATCTTTGAGCAGAACAATCGTCCCGGTTTCATCAAAACGGGCCAGGTGGCGGCTGTGTTGCAGGAGCATTAATGCGAGCAGCGCTTTGGCTTCAGGGTAAACGGGCAGGACAGCGCACAGTGTGCGGCCGAGACCGATCGCCTGATCCGCAAGCCTGCCGCGAACGGAACCGCTTCGCGATGACAGATAGCTTTCGTTAAAGATGAGGTAGATCACGGCGAGCACACCGGGTAAGCGCTCTTCGAGCTCGTCTGAATCAGGCACCCGGTAGGCAATGCCGGCGAGGCCGATTTTCTGTTTCGCGCGAACGATCCGTTGCGCCATGGTTTGTTCGGGGACAATAAAGGCGCGCGCGATCTCGTCAGTGTTAAGGCCGCAGATCGTCTTCAGCGTCAAAGCGAGACGTGCATCGATTCGCAATGCCGGATGACAGCAGGTAAAGATGAGACGCAACATGTCATCGCGCAGCGCAGGGTGGGATGTGAAGTCGGTTTCGGTTTTGCTTTCAAGCTCGGTCATGTGCGTTAACTCTGGCAGACGTTCGCGGTGGAGGCGGTCGTGACGAAATCGGTCTATAGCGGCGTTTCGCGCTGTGCGTGCGAGCCAGGCGACGGGTTCGTCGGGTAGATCACCGTCCTGCCAGCTCGTCAGAGCCTTGGCGAATGCATCCTGCACAACGTCTTCAGCCAGTTCCAGGCTGCGCGTGACCCGGGTGAGCGTTGCGACGAGGCGGCCATAGTGCGCCTCGTGCAACACGGTTATTTCGTCAGCAACGCTCATCCGGGTTGGGTCAGTCAAAATTAGTGACCGCCGCTTTATTCCATCACCCAGATCGGACGTACCTCGATGCAGCCCGTTTCCGCGGCGGGAATCTGCGCGGCGATTTTGATCGCGTCGTCGAGGTCGTCGGCTTCAATGAGGTAGTACCCGCCAAGCTGTTCTTTGGTTTCAGCGAACGGTCCGTCCACAAGCTGTGTCTCGCCATCGCGTACTCGTACCGATGTGGCGGTGTGAGAAGGTTGCAGTCGTTCGCCGCCGAGCATTTTTCCGGCTTTGCCGAGGGATTCTCCGAGTGCCACATAGCGCCCGATAATCTCGCCGGCTTCGGCTTCAGGCATCGTCTGCCACTGTGCTTCGGTGTCGTGAATCATGAGTAGGTATTGCATGTTGTTTCTCCTTTAGCCGGATGTCTCACATCCGGATGGTCTTGTATCGATGGTGAGTTCTGACAGGCGCTTTGTGTGCCTGTCCCTTCAATGACGAACCAGCTCGGCGGTTTTCGACAGTCTGCCGAAAATTATTTTCGGTGTGTGTCCACTTCATCATTAAGTCGGCGAAAAAGTAGTCAATTTCGCCCAAAATCCGCCAACTGCACCTAAAAAATAAAGGGGACACACACTCAAATCGCCCCGGAACTGCACCGGGGACAGGCACTTTCAGGGCTGGGCCTCTCCGCGGACTCTCCGGGGACAGGCACTCCAATACGGTCCAGGCCTCGTGCCCCGGCTTTCCCGGGGCGCGGACGCTGGAACGCAGGCTGCCTGTCCCCGCAATCTTCCCCGCAGTCTTTGGCCTCGGGATACGAAACGCGACGTGGTCGGTGCCTGTCCCGGTACTGTGTTCTTCGACATGTGAAACAGGTCCCGTGCGATGCCTGTCCTCGCGGTCTGGTGTCGCCATCGACTCACCGGGCATTATGTGTCGGCACGCCGTGCACTCGTTTCCATCCTGAACAGGGTTCGGACAGTTCCCTGTTTGACTGTTTACAAGTTTGAGAAAAGGTCACAGATGAAATTCAAAGCGCTTGGCAATACCGGCGTCAAAGTATCTGAACGCTGCTTTGGCACAATGTCTTTCGGCGGCGAAGCCGATGAGGCTGAGTCTCAGGCGATGTTTAACGCCTGTCGCGATACCGGGATCAACTTTTTTGACTGCGCCAACGGCTACGTCAACGGCAAGTCCGAAACCATTCTCGGCAAGTTGATGAAGAGCAGTCGCGACGATCTTGTGATCACGTCAAAGTGCTTTGTGCCCATGGGCGACGACATCAACGCCCGCGGCGCCAATCGTCGACACATCGCCAAGGCCGTGGAAGACAGTCTCAAGCGCCTCGATACCGATCGCATCGATGTGCTGTTCATGCATCGATGGGACACCGTAGTGCCTCTTGAAGAAACACTGCGCGCACTGGAGCAGCTCGTTGCCGATGGCAAAGTTATCTATCTCGGTGCGAGCAACTACTCTGCGTGGCAGGTCGCCAAAGGTCTCGGCATCAGCGAAAAGAACCACTGGCCGCGTTTTGATGTCCTGCAGCCCATGTACTCGCTGGTGAAGCGTCAGGTCGAGTCAGAAATTCTGCCTTTGGCCACCGAAGAAAACCTGGGTGTGATCACATACTCTCCGGTCGGTGGCGGTCTGCTCAGTGGCAAATACGGCCGTGACCGCAAAGACAGCGAAGGTCGACTCGTAAAGAACAAAATGTATACGGCCCGCTACGCGCAGGACTGGGCCTACCAGGTTGCCGAAGACTTTACCGAACTGGCCAACGACATGGGCGTGCATCCGGTCTCTCTCGCGGTGGCGTGGGTGGCGGCGAATCCTGCCGTCACGTGTCCAATCATCGGCGCCAGAACCGCCGAGCAGCTGCAGCCGTCGCTCGACTCAGTCAACATCGATATGACACCCGAGCTTTACGCGAAAATCACCGCACTGTCGCCCAGCCCGGCGCCGGCTACCGATCGGCTCGAAGAGTCGACCTGAAGACGTCGGGTTAACTTACCAGCTGCTTGCCGATCGGTTTTGCAGCTGGTGGAGGCTGCATTCCCTGAAGGGCTGTGATCATCAAATCATGTGATGAGATAAACTCGACCTGATCCTGTTTTCAAACTAAAGGAACGAGCTTTGAACGATCACAATCACTTCGCGCTGGAAGAGTCCGACATCGTCAGCAAAGACGCCGAGGCGACGAGCGCGGACTGGCGGCTGCTGCGACGTCTCAAGCTGCCCGCCGCTCTGAACGATCCAGGCGACAAAGCGGTGCGACGCGCGATCTATCTTGACGTGGAGGCAACCGGCCTGCGTATCGGCGTCGACGAAGTGATTGAGCTTGCGATGCTGCCGTTTGACTACGAGCCTGACACCGGCCGAATCACAACTATTCACCACGATCAGGCTTTTAACGCTTTGCGCGAGCCGTCGTTTCCGATTCCCGCCGATGCTACGGCGGTGAATGGAATCACGGACGATGACGTCAAAGGCCAGACGATCGATGACGATGCCGTGACCGAGCTTGTCGAATCAGCGTCACTGATCATCGCCCACAATGCCGCCTATGACCGCCCAATGGTTGAGTCAGTCTGGCCCGTGTTCAGGGACATGGCGTGGGCGTGCAGCTTTAAAGATGTGAGCTGGCGCTCCGAGGGTTTTGCGGGCTCAAGTCTTGAGTATCTGGGCATGAAATTTGGCTGGTTCTTTGACGGGCACCGTGCGCTTGCCGACTGTGAAGCCGGCGTCGCTCTGCTCGGTGAGACTTTGCCCCAGGCTGACACCACCGTTCTGGCCCAGCTTCGCGATAACGCGATAGCCAAAACTTATCGCATACCGGCGAAGGGTGCGCCGTTTGAGAAAAAAGACGTTCTCAAGGAACGCGGCTATCGCTGGAACGCGGAGAAAAAGGTCTGGTGGACAGAGGTCCGCGAACTGGACGAAGAGATGGCTTGGCTCAGCGATGAGGTTTACGGTAAGTCGATGAAACTCGCGAGCGAGACGATCACGGCGAAAAACAGATATTCGTCGTCCCTCACCTGAATTTTATCCACCGGAAGCTGACTCACCGTGACCAAGAGCATTAACGTAACGAGCCTGGACGTACGCCGATTCGCGAGTCCTGAAGGTGGTGATTTCGAAATTCTGGTCGTTGACGCGAAAACAGATTCGGGACTCAGCGGTTTTGGATATCAAATGATCTGGGGCGCGTCCGGCGAGGCGGTTGCCCAGACAATCACCGAACGTCTTGCACCCTGCGTGATCGGCCAGTCGCCCTGGGCGACATCAGCCCTGTGGGACCGCATGTACAACGTCATGCCACGCCGGGGCGGCGAAGGACTGGTCCGCGGTTCAATTGCCGCCATCGACATGGCGCTGTGGGATCTCAAGGCACGTGACGCGGGAGTGCCGCTTCACCAGTTGTTCGGAGGCGCCAGAGACCTGATTCCGACCTACGCCAACTGCGCGCATCATCTTCCGCCGGATGTTCTGGCCGAAAAGGCAGTTGAATATGTCAAACGTGGTCATCGCGCGCTGAAGGTTCGCGGGACCCGAACGTTTGTCACGCTCGAGGAGGCGACAGCCCGCGTGCAGGCCGTTCGCGAGGCGGTTGGTCCCGATATCAGGCTGATGGTTGACGTTAACGGCACCTGGGATGTCGATACCGCGATTGCCCAGCTGAAAAAGTGGGAACCCTATGACGTCTACTGGCTTGAAGAGCCGGTGCCTCCCCACGATGTGGCCGGATACGCACGCGTCCGTGCCCGCGCCGGTTCAACCTATATCGCAGGAGGTGAGCAACACGTCGGGTTGGCAGAGTTCCGCGCGCTTATCGACAACGGTGGCGTCGACATTATCCAACCAAACGTCGCAATCACCGGAGGCATTACCGACTGGCTGCGCGTACACGCATACGCCACGGCACTCAGTGTTCCCGTATCTCCATGGAACATGCAGGGTGTACACATACATATGGCGGCCGGGCTGCCGAATGTTCAGTGGATCGAGTACTTCATGCCGGACAATCCACTGCTTGTGCTCAAAGAACGTCTGTTCTCCGGGGACGGTATCGAGGAAGAGGTACACGATGACGGCGTTTATCTGAAAGCGCCTGCCGCGGTCGGGCTCGGCATTACGCTCGATGCGCAAGTTGCGGCCGAGTGTCTGGTGACGTGAGCGCCAGCGAATCTTCGCGCGTAAAGACTTAAACTTAGATGCCTCGCGCAGTCGCATTGAGCACTCTGAAAAAGCGGGCCAGAAGCTGCACGCTTTGCGAGGACGAACTCGAAAACGGGGTTCGACCGGTGTTTCAGGTCAGCGCGACCGCGCGCGTTCTGATCGTCGGGCAGGCCCCCGGATCCAGGGTGCATAAAACCGGCATACCCTTTGATGACCCGAGTGGCGTGCGCCTGCGTGAATGGATGGGTATTGACGCCGATACGTTTTACGACGAAACCCGAATCGCGTTGTTGCCCATGGGCTTTTGTTATCCCGGCAAGGGCAAGTCCGGCGACCTGCCGCCCGTGCCAAGGTGTGCACAAACCTGGCGGCAGCCCTTCCTGGATGCGATGCCCGACGTCAAGCTGACGCTGGTGATTGGCCAGTACGCCATGGCCTGGCATCTCGACGCCCAGGAAAAAACACTGACCGATACCGTGAGGGCCTGGAAAAAATTCGGCGCGGCCATGATTCCGCTGCCGCATCCAAGTCCGCGTAACAACATCTGGCTGAGGAAGAACCCGTGGTTTGAAAGCGAGGTTATTCCGGTTCTCAGACGCCGCGTCAAAAAGTCCCTGAAGTAAACCGGGGTTTGGCGCCGGCTCAGTTCGTTCGCTATCGCCGCCAGACCTGACGCCACGCGTCGGTCATGCCGTAGTTCGGTGCGCCTTTCGCGACAACACAGTTTTGATCCGGCAGTGGAAGAGTTCGGGTTCAAGCTTGCGGTGAGCGAATACTCTGAAGCGATCAGCGCGATCGAGCAGTCGATGGTCTGGCACGCGGCCGCGGATGAGAATCCGGCCTTTGTCTGGTTTCTGGAACGGGTTCGACGTGCCGCCGCGGTCAAGATGTAGGGCATACTCGATTTAACCGGGAGGATATTCATCCATGACGACATACAACGGCCGATGTACGTGTGGCGACGTGCGTTATTCCATGAACTCAGAGCCAATGTACGTTCACTGCTGTCACTGCACTGAGTGCCAGCGCACAAGCGGATCCGCCTTTGCCCTCAACGCCATGATCGAAGCCGATCGCGTTGAACTACTCGCAGGCGAGGTCGAATTGATCAATACGCCTACACCGAGCGGAAAAGGGCAGAAAATCTATCGCTGTCCCAGCTGCAAAGTTGCCGTGTGGAGTAACTATGCGGTGGCGAAGATCGGCGATCGCATGCGTTTTGTCCGTGTCGGCACGCTTGATGATGCCGCCGCGATTACGCCGGACATTCATATTTTTGCCGCGTCGAAACAGCCCTGGGTCGAGTTGCCTGATGGCGTCCCCGCAGTCGAGCAATATTATGTACCCGCCGAAATGTGGTCCGAGGCGAGCCTCGCACGACGCCAGGCCCTTGAGCAGGAGGAATAATCAATGCAGGAACGTCATCTGAATCTAAAGACGTCTCAGGGAATGATGGACACCTTTGTGGTCCACCCGGATGGCGAGGGGCCTTTCCCGGTTGTGTTGTTCTACATGGACGCGCCGGCCATTCGTGATGAGCTGTATGACATGGCCAGACGTATTGCTGACCGCGGTTTTTACGTGATGCTGCCGGATCTGTTTTATCGATTCGGCGTTATCAGATTTCCGGTCCGAGGCCCCAAGGCCAGCGCTATCTGGCGCGCGGCCATGGCGAATATGTCGAACGCCGACGTCATGGAAGACACCGAGGTCATGCTTAAACATCTGGATGACGAGCCAGCGGCGCACGGAGACAAGGTTGCCTGCATCGGTTTCTGCATGAGCGGTCGACTCGTGATGTCGGCAGCAGGACACTTTCCCGATCGTGTGGCTCTGATCTCGTCCATGTATGGTGTCGGCATAGTGACCGCGGAGGATGACTCGTCTCATCTGGTTGCAGACCGAATCAAGGCAAAGTGTCATTTCGCGTTCGCCGAGACGGATGGCAACGTGCAGTCGTACGTTATCCCGACGTTGCGTGCCGCGCTCGAGGAACATGGCGTCGATCACCAGATCGAGATCTGGCCAGGCACCACCCACGGTTTCAGTTTTGCGTCACGTGATGATTATCATCATGAAGCGTCCGAGGCATGCTGGAACACCTTTTTCAGTCTGTGCGACGAAGTGGGCCTCAAATAGCGGTGTATGGAGACTGGCGTTTGTTGTGAAACGTCAGCGCGAGCGTTGTGAATACAAAAGCCATCACGCCCGCCAGCGTTCTGATCAGATGCATCTCGTTCCAGCGGCTTTCAAATTCCAGTCGCCCGATACCGGCCTGGGTGTTGACGTCAACGATGGCCAGCGCCTCGTTCAACGGGACATGAATCGAGAAGGTGATGGCAAAAAGAATGATGTAGGACACCGTTGCCGCAACCAGCAGCACGCGCGCGGTGCGGCTTGATCGATACGCGATAACAGCAACGACAAGCGCGACGAGGCTGCCGAAAAATACGATTGCAAATTCCGCGCTCCTCACGCTGGCGTTGATTGCCTGAAACGTGGCGACGTAGACGGCATCGTCCACCTGTTCGAGCGCACGGGTGACTGAATACTGATAGGTCGAGAAAAATCCTGCAGAAATACCTGTGAGCAGTGTTGCTAGTACCAGCAGTGGCTGTTCAAGGGACAAACGAGTGGCAGAAAGCTTAGTCATGGTCGTCAACGGACGTTTGTTGTGCAGGCCCGTGAGCTTAGAGCCTGTCTATGCGTATAGCTGTTTCGGGAAGTAACAGGGTGTTTCTGAAAATTGGCGCGGCACTGAACCCGAGTGGAGTTCTAGCTTCGGTCCGATCGTTTCATCAGGCTGTTTTCGGGACGAGGGCCACCCGCAATGGTGTCGCGAGTCCCGGTATTGATCGCTTCTTGCATTATAATTTCTGGCCTGAAGACGACGACAAGACGATCGGATTTGACCCGCGATGAAATTTCCCAGAACCCTTGTACTTTGCGCAGCCCTGCTGCTGTCTGGCGTGAGCGGTGCCCAGGCTCAGGACGCCGAGATGTTCGACTGGTCAACGCTTGCCAAGAGTGTCGCTGAAGCCGCGAAAACGCATGAAACCGAAGAGGCGTGGAAGGCCGCCGCAGACAGTAACTACCAGGCGACCAAGGATGTCGCGATGCAGCAGGTCGCCGAACGGTGCCCGAAGATTATTGGCAGTCTGCCTAAAGAGGCGCGCCCCGGGTTGCTGGTGGATTTCGAATCTTTCTGTGAGTGCTACGACGATCAGCTTGTTGATATTTCGGTGACCGCGATGTTCAAGTCCAATCGCATGGGCATTGATGGCAAGTCGATGGAAGAACGCCGCGCCGCATGGGAAAACCTGTTCGACATCCCCCACGAACAGCGACTGGGTGGTTGCGTGGTCAAGACAACCGAGCTGCAGTAAGCCCGAAGCCAAAAAAAGCCGCCGGGCACTGACGCGCTCAGCGGCTGATTCAAGTCCTGCGTCTACGCCCGGTTACTGCGGACGATAGAGCTGGCAGTGTTCACGCTCGAACATCCGATCGATGTAGGCGTTGAGATTCGGGAAACCTTCATCCAGAAAGCCAACCAGTTTACCGGTGTTCGCCGCGTGGCTGACGATGATGTCGGTCACGGTGAAGCTGTCACCCAGAATGTAATCTGATTCGCCAACGGCATCTTCAACGGCGCAAGCGGCGCGACTGAACAGGCCCTGACTCTGAGCAATGATCTGCGGCACGCGTTTTTCTTCAGGCATGATGAAGTCAACGGCGTTACTGAAGGCGGTGAACGCTGGCGCTTCCAGTTCGAGTGCGGCAAAGAACGCCCACTGATCATGTATGGCGCGCTCCGGTGTACCTGGCGTCGGGATCAGATTTTGCTCAGGCACCTGATCCGCAACCGCTGCGACAATCGCGTTGGACTCAAACAGCGGCTGACCATCAAATTCTGCAGCGGGCACTTTACCCAATGGATGAATGCGGGTGACTTCCTCACTGCCGATGATTGTGTGATCGGTGCCAATTGATTCGTAGTCGAGTCCGGCTTCGAGCAGGGCCCAGCGACACTTTGATGAGCGAGTCGGCGTGTATTCGTAGAGTTTGATGGCAGTCATGAATTTGTCCTCATTGTTATGGTTTAAGACGAATCAAGCGGCGCACCGATGAGTGCTGTTTGCCTGCTTTCACCACTATGACGAACCACGGACCGCGAATTCGACAACTCGGCGAAAGAATTTCAGGAAATTTTTCGAATTCAATAAAAACAATGAGTTATAGAGGTAATGGGTGACGATAAAGGTGATGCCTGTGTCAGTGCTGCGTGATCACAAGGCGCGCCCGTTGTTTTTAGCGAGAACGTGTGACGAGCGCGTGAGCGTGGCAAGTTCGTGGCCGCGACGCTGACCAGCGTTGTGGGCTATCAGAGCTGTTGACGCAGTCGAAGGGTGGGATCCCCGAGCAGGGTCCAGTTGATAATTACATCGAGAAACTGTGTGCCCAGTGAAGACTTGGCTCGACGAATGGCTTCGCCGATCGTTTCGTGCTCATCAAGCATCAGTCTGGTGATCTCTGTAATCATTGCTTCGTTGTGATGCATGTAGCTC
>CALHMG010000338.1 GCA_938034705.1 uncultured Gammaproteobacteria bacterium | reverse complement strand
TGGTTCTGGTCGGCATCACACTGATGACTGTCGTCAGCATAACCGGCCTTTCTCGATTTTTCGGCTGGGCTCCGGCGCTTGCGGGACTGCTGCAAACCATTGAAGGCGGTTACTACGAACTGGTTCAGGCTGGCACCGCTTTTGCGGTTTTTGCCTTTTTGCCATGGTGTCAGCTGAAACGCGGCCATGTTACCGTCGATATTTTTGTCCTTGGGCTGGGCCGACGTGGCATGGCATTTCTCGCACTCGTCGGAAATGTTCTTTTGACGATCGTTTCTGGGGTTATCTTCTGGCGGCTCGTGCTCGGAACCTTCGACAAGGCGCGATATCAGGAGACGACCTTCATTCTGCAGTTTCCGGTCTGGTGGGCGTTTGCTGTCGCCTGTGTTGGCGCGGCTGCATTCGTGCTGGTTTCGTTTTACACGGTTTGGCGCAGCCTCAATGAGGTCTCGGGCATGGGTGAGAAATCCGATGTTCCGACGACCCATTGACCGGTATTTGTCAGGACCAGATTGATGATGGGGCTCAACAATATTGAACTGGCGGCCACGTTTTTTGCGCTGCTGCTGTTCCTGATTTTTATGCGAATCCCAATCGGGCTTTCCATGCTGGTTTGCGGACTCGTCGGCAGTTGGGCAATCAACGGCTCGTGGCTTCCCGTCATGTCGCAGATGAAAACACTGGTCTACGAACAGTTTTCCAGCTACTCGCTTTCAATTGTGCCTCTGTTCCTTCTCATGGGGCAGTTTGCCACCCGAGGCGGAATGTCGGCGGCCCTGTTCAGGGCGGCTGAAGCTTCGCTGGGGCGATTGAAGGGCGGTGTTGCAATGGCCGCGATCGGTGCTTGCGCTGCCTTTGGCGCGATCTGTGGATCGTCATTGGCAACGGCAGCGACCATGGGGCAGGTGGCTTTGCCCGAGATGAAGAAATACGGCTATTCCGACGATCTTGCGACCGGTGCTTTGGCCGCCGGCGGAACGCTCGGCATTCTCATTCCACCGTCCATTGTTCTCGTCATTTACGCCATTCTCGCCGAGCAAAACATCGCTAAGCTTTTTGTGGCCGCACTTGTTCCGGGACTGCTGGCCTCGCTCGGCTACATATTGGCTATTGCCGTTTATGTGCGGCTTAAGCCGCAAACACTGGGCGATAGTGAAGGGCGTGTTCAAGGCGAAACCGTGAGTTCTGGCAAGGATATTTTCTTTGGCGTCCTGCCGGTTCTGGCAATATTCACCGTCGTTATCGGAGGTATATATCAAGGCTGGTTTACGCCGACGGAAGGGGCTGCTGTGGGAGCGGCCGGCACGGGGCTCGCGGCATTTGCATCTGGTGGATTGCGCTGGCCATCCTTCAAGGGGGCGTTGCTGGAAACCGCTACATCCACTGGAATGATATTCTTTATCATTCTGGGGGCGGCAGTGTTCAATACGTTTTTGGGGTTTTCGCAGCTCCCTCAGACCGCAGCGGCCTGGGTGACAAGTCTTGAAATCAGTCCCTATCTGGTACTTGCAGCGGTCCTGGTCTGCTACCTGCTTTTCGGCTGCGTTATGGATTCCCTGTCGATGATCCTGCTCACCATACCGATCTTCTTCCCGATGATGGCGGCCCTGGATTTCGGCTTGAATCCTGAGGAATTTGCTCTTTGGTTTGGTATTCTGGTGCTCATTGTTGTCGAGGTCGGCCTGATAACACCGCCGGTCGGAATGAACCTGTTTGTAATCAATTCGATGGCCAGAAATGTTCCGATGGGAACCACCTATCGCGGTGTGCTGCCCTTTATCACCACTGACCTGATACGGGTTCTGGTTCTGGTCACCTTCCCGTTCCTGACGGTCGGCCTCGTGCGATTGATGTTTTGAGTCAAAACAGCAGCAACACTCCAAACACGACATATGGCAACTCCAAAAGGCGCATTTGTCGATAGGCCGCGATACCGTGCTGCGTGTAGCCTCGTTGATAATCAATCAATTGGTCGCACAGTTTTTGGGGAAGCAGGATGGGTATCAACCTCGAAGCCTTGAATGGCGTTCTACAACCGGTTTCCGGCGCTACGGGCCTGCCGAATGAGTTCTATGTCGATCAGCAGACCTTTGATCTTGAACGCGAGCATGTGTTTTTCCGGAATTGGGCTGCTGTTGCCTTCGGCAAGGATGTGCCGGAGGAAGCGGATGCAGTACCAATAGATTTTCTCGGTATGCCGCTGCTCGTGGTGCGTGGGCGCGATTCCCGGATCAGAGTCTTTCAAAACACCTGCCGGCACCGCGGGATGATCCTGGTCGATGAGCCCAAAAAGATACGTGGTGTAATTCGCTGCCCGTATCACTCTTGGTGTTATGATCTCAACGGCGCTTTGAAAACAACGCCACATGTCGGTGGTCCAGGCCACAATATCCATAAGGACATTGACCGTGGAAGCCTCGGTCTGATCGAAATTCGCAGCCATGTCTGGCAGGACATTGTCTTCGTGAATGTCTCAGGTGATGCCGACCCATTCGACAACTACTCCGCTTCCCTTCAGAACCGCTGGCGGGAGTTTGAGCAGCCGAGCCACTTTGGCGGTGCAGATTCTGTGTTTGAGTTGAGCGTCAAGTCGAACTGGAAACTGGCGGTCGAGAATTATTGTGAGAGCTATCATCTGCCATGGATTCACCCTGGGTTGAATTCGTATTCCCGACTTGAAGATCACTATCATATTATGGAGAAGGGTGCCTTTTCGGGGCAGGGCACGACCGTCTACAATCCATCGTTGTCGGGTGACCAGGCTTTCACCAACTTTTCCGGCCTGTCGGACAAGTGGGACCAGCAGGCGGAGTATATCTCGCTGTTCCCAAATGTACTGCTGGGTGTTCATCGTGACCATCGCTATGCCATCATCCTGATGCCCGATGGCCTCGAAGAGACCACAGAACGGCTGGCGATCTACTACGCCGATGAAGCCATGACCGGCGACGAATACGCGGGACTGCGGGAGAAGAACACAGCGCTCTGGAAAGAGGTATTTGAGGAGGACATCTTCGTCGTCGAGGGTATGCAGGCTGGCCGACACGGCCGCTATTTCGATGGCGGAAAATTCTCACCCGTTATGGATGAACCTACCTGGCTGTTCCATCACTGGGTCGCGAGCCAGATCATTCGACCTCGGGATGCGGTTTGATCGAACCGACAGCGGAGAAACAATCAGCGGCGCTTGATACCGCGTTAATGGCCGCGCACGAACGTCGTGACTTCAGAAAACTGACGCAGCTTTATCACGAGGCAGCCCTGCATAAGCGTCAACAGGGCGACGAGGATGCAGCCTGTTTTCTGTTGACCCAGGCTTACGTCTTTGCGCTTGAATGCGGCCACCCGCTGGCGGATGCGCTCCATCTGGAATTGAAAGCCAACGGGCGCGAATCCTGATGCACCGGCGGTGCCCAAATCCGGATTCCGGCCGATGGCATGGCTAACAATTTGTTAAATTCTTTCGAGACGTTAACCGGTTAATAACCATAAATTTGGCATTTTGCATCAGGGCAAAGGCTTCCCTGTGCGCGGATGTATGCGCACAGACAGGTCAAAGCCCGTTTATGTGAGGGCCGGGCAGGTATGGCTGCAAACTTCAAATCGATTTTCAGGCGTAACGATTCGCCAATGCCGCAAGGCGTCGCGAAGAGGACAGGTCTGCAGGTTGCACTGCGCCCCAAGCCGCTGATGCGGGTGCTAGAGCCCCGTGTGTTGCTGGATGCGGCAGCCATCGAGACCGCAGTCGAGGTGGCTGAGCAGGCGGCTCATAGTCAACTTGCTGATGACTACCTGGCCAATATGCGGTCAACCGCTGACCTCAAGGTGACTGCCCCGGTCGGGGAAGAAACCAGCCTCGCCATGGCCGAGATGCAGGACGACCTACCTGATCTGGCCGAGATCGACGCGCGCCGGACCGACCGGGAAATTGTATTTGTCGACGCCGGAATCGAAAACCGTGACGAACTTATCGCGTCGCTGGAACCCGGCGTTACGATCCATGTTCTAGATGCGGGCAGCGACGGCATTGAGCAGATGGCTGCGGTGCTTTCTGGGCCGCATCGTTATGACGCTATTCATATATTCTCACACGGCAATGTCGGCGAACTGTATCTGGGCAATACGTCGCTGACGACACAAACGATCGCTGGGCAACATGCGGATGCACTGCAGATCATCGGCGCCGCCCTGGTGGATGAGGGAGACATCCTGCTCTACGGCTGTAATTTTGGCGAGGGCTCTGAGGGTGTCGAAGCTGCCAACTTGCTGGCGGCCGCAACCGGTGCAGACATTGCGGCATCTGACGATCTCACTGGCTCTGAATCGCTTGCCGGTGACTGGGACCTTGAGGTTTCCAGCGGTCTGATCGAAACGCGCAACTTCTCCATTGGTGACTGGGATGGCGTGCTCGGCGATTATCAGCTCGAGGCGGTATCGGCTCCTGATGTCTCCCACATCACCAACGGAGTCATCGGCACTGCCGGTACGGAGGCGCGCTACACCAATGCGGTGACGTACGATCCAGGTGCGGGTCCGATCGAGCAATACGATCTGGTTGGCACCATTGTCGCGATACAGGGATCTGGGACTGCGAACTTCTCGCTTGCCCCGTCCGGCGGTGATTTCCGCGTCAGCGTCACAAATACCGGTGCCATTGAATCAATGGTCGGCGGGCAAAATGTGCTGGAAGATGTTTCCGTCACAGTGGTCTGGCGGATTGTCATTACCGGAACGAGTTTCTCGCCGATTGGTCGTTCCGTCGACATCGCCTTTGATGACATCAATGGTGTGGCCGGCACTCCCGACACTGTCGAGACCGTAGGTATCGGCACACAGAATCTGACCAATTACACACTCGAAAACCCGACGGATCTTGTCGTCACCTCGAGCGACGGAACATTGTTTGCAAGCGGCACAAGTGTTGCCGGCGGAAAGATTGGCGCCCAGTGGGACACGACGAACCAACTGGCGATCACCTACTCGTCCCGCACGTCAAACACGACCTTCGATCTTGACGGCAATGGTGATATCACCTTCAGCGCCCCAGTCGTTACACCAACTGTAAGCATCGACCTGGACAGCAGCAATACTGCAAACAATAACTTCTCGACAACTTACCTGAACGGCGGCGGCACGGGTCCGGTCATCGATGTGCCTGTCTCAATTGCCGACAGTGATATTGCGATCGCCGATATCGACAGCGAGTTCATACAGGGCGCAACCATCGTTCTGACCAACGCCTCGGCTGGGGATAGCCTCAATGTCGACACGACATTTCTGGCAAGTCTCGGCTCGACCGGCATCTCGGCTGTTGTTGATACCGGCGTTCCCGGCCTCATAACGGTAACTTTAAGCGATGAAGCGCTGGCCAGCGACTACGAAGCTGCAATCCAGTCGATTACCTATTCAAACGGCAATCCGGACGGGCCGACCTTCAATCAGGGTCCAAGGATCATCACCACCACGGTAACCGACGGCGTCACCACATCCGCTGCGGCCCAGACGACGATCACGATCGTCCCCGCCGGCGGAACCCCGAGCGCGCAACCGGACTTTATCGTCACCAACGAGGACACAGCTGTTTCGCGTCCCGTCGGGACGGGGCTCCTTGCCAATGACGAAGACCCGCAGGGCACCACGCTGAATATCACTTCAGCAACATTCTCAAATGGATCAAGCCTGACAATCGGGGCTGCTGCCAATCCGACCCCGCAAGGTGGAACTCTGGTATTGGCGGCAAATGGCAGCTTCACATACACGCCCGGTGCCAATTTCAGCGGCAACGAAGTGGTAACTTACACGGTCTCGGATGGCGCCAACACTTCTACCTCCTTTGTGACCTTCGTGGTCAAGCCTATAGTCGATACGCCGACCATCACAGTCACGCAGGCCGATCCGACCAGCGATGAAGACGATCCTTCGAACCTGATTGATATTGCCGCTGTGTCTCCCGATCCTTCTGAAACTCAGGAAGTCTATGCCGAGGGAATTCCAGTTGGTGTTATCATCACCGACGGAACCAATTCGTTTGAATCAACGCTTGGTGACGAAGATGCCGAGATTACAAACTGGGACCTGACCCAGATCAGGGTGCTGCCCGTTCAGAACTCGGACCTCGATATCTCGTTCGATATTGTCGTTTACAATTACGAAGTCGATTTTGAGGAAATGACTGCGGTGGAAACCGTGACTTTTCAGATTGATGCTGTTGCCGACGAAGCCAATCTGATCGTCACCTCGGTCGATGCGCCAATCGATGCCACTGTCGACCTGTCGACTAACATCAACGTTTCTCTCTTTGACACGGATGGTTCGGAGGAAATCTCGTTTCTGACGATTTCAAATATCCCGGCCGGTGGCGACATTCTGGTCAGCGGTGTTCCGCTTGTTCAGACCGCCGGCAGCGTCACGCTTTCTGTCGCCGATCTGGCAAACCTGTCGTTCCAGCCGCCGATCACAGGAACGGCGGTGATCTACACGATGCAGGTTTTTGCGACGACGACGGAGATCGCTCCGGAGAACGGCGTGACCCAGGCAACGGCGGTTCGTGGTCCGGTGGATCTGGTGATCGACCTCAACAACAACGACGACCCGGTCTTCCCGACCAACGACACGGCAACAACATCGACTGGCTCCTCAGTGGCAATCGATGTTCTGGCCAACGACTTCATTCCCGATGGTGGCGGGCAGGTGGTGGCGGTTAATGGTCAACCGATATTTTTTGGAGTACCGCTCGCTCTTCCCAATGGCGTGGGCACGGTGGAACTCGACTTTCAGGGACGGGTTCTCTATCAGGCATCAGGCACATTCTCCGGCGTGTTCACCTTTGTGTATACCGTTCAGGATATCGACCTCAGCCAGGCCGATGCGACAGTCACGGTAACCGTGGAACCGCGCTGGGGCGTGACCGGTGCGGCGACAGTGGCCGAGGGCGGGGTTGCCCGATTTGATGTCGGCCTTGAGGGTACTGTTCGCCAGGGCGAGACGGTTTCGGTTGATATCAGCGCTGTGGATATCGGCACAACTGCCGCCGATTACGGATCGCTCGATACTGCAATTCTCAACAGCATCACCAATCTGGGTCAGACCGATTTCTCCTATGCGGCCGGTACTTTGACCTATACGGCTCCAGAGCAGAATTACACATCTGATTATCAGCCCACCGGCAGCGGATTTACGGATATCTCGCTCGGCGGTACACCGCTGGGTCTTGGCGATGACGGAACATTTGAACTGGTGCTTGGATTTGACGTTGATTTCTATGCCCAGGACTTCAGCAGTCTGTTCATTTCCGCCAATGGCGCGATTACGTTTGGTGCACCTTCCGCAGCATCTGCAAATGGCCCGTTGGACGGTAGCGCCTTTGGCGGCATTCCGGGAATTGCAGCGTTTTGGGATGATCTGGACAGTACCGGGGGCGAAGTCTACACGCGGGTCAACGGGGTGCCGGGATCGCGCACCATTCTGGTCCAGTGGGACCAGGTGAGCCTCGGCGGTGGTCCGAACAGAGGCAGCTTTCAGGTCGAAATAAGCGAAGCGTCCGGCGACATCACAATTCATTATGCTGATGTGGATTTCGGTGGTGCCGGAACCAACGGCGCGACAGCCACCATCGGCCTGCAGGGTCCGTCGGCAATCCACGACCAGTTCTCTATCAATACAGCCAGCATTGTGAGCGGCTCGAGCATCACCTTTACACCCGGTGCTTCAACCAACCCGCTCTTCCTGCTCGACCTTCCAATCGTAGATGATCCTACTTTCGAGCCTCAGGAAGCCTTCCGGATCCAGCTCGCGACGCCGGTAAATGCAGGTATCGGAGCGGGCTCTGCAACCACGACTATTGATGTCAGTGACAACACGCCGCCTGTGGCAGCTGACGATGCGGTACTCACAACCGAATCCACAGTTGGTGTGATCAACGTCATCACCAATGGACCCGGGCTCGATACCGATCCTGATGGCAGTCCGCTTTCGCTGACTGAAATCAATGGCAGTGCGGTCACCGATGGACAGATGGTGACGCTGGGCAGCGGCGCTCAGGTGACCGTCAATTTGGACGGAACAGTCAGTTACGATCCGAACGGCGCTTTCGACAGCCTTCAACCGTCAGACACCGGCCTGGATTCCTTCACCTATACAATCACTGATGGATTTGGAGGAACCGACACGGCCACTGTCAATGTGTCGATTACCGGTGAAAACACCACGCCGGTTCTCGATCTCGATGACGATGGCACAACCCCGGGTCGCGATTTCGCCATAACCTATCCGGAATTGTCACCTCCGGTTCAGGTCGTTGGTGCCACGGCGTCCGTTCTCGATGCCGACGACACTTCCTTTGTTTCGCTCGTCATGACGCTGAGTAATTTCATCCAGCCGGGCGACGAGGTTCTGCGATTTGCCAACACTGACGACGTTGTAATCGGAGTAGGCGGCCCCTTCACGATCACATTAGCGGGCGCTCCGACAATTGACCTGAACTACAATGGTACGGACACGATCACGCTGACGCGCAACGGCGGCGGTGAGATTGCCCGCACTGACCTGGAAACCGTCCTGCAGTCGGTTACCTACCGCAATACTTCCGGCGCCGATCTGCCCGGTATTCGGACGGTGGACATGGTGGTCAATGATGGTGATATCAATAGTCCGGCGTCTCGTTCGGCAATCACGGTAAGCGGTGTCAATCAGCCGCCGGACGCACAGGATGATGGCACACCGGTCGCGTTCGTCGTCAACGAGGACGACACGCTGACGATTTTGGAGTCGACGCTGCTGGCCAACGACAGCGACCCCAATTTTGACCCGGTCACTGTGATCTCCGTTCAGGGTGCTGTAAACGGCATTGTCTCTCGTGACGGCTTCGGCAGTATCTTCTTCACTCCGACCCCGGATTATGCTGGTCCGGCTTCTTTCACCTACACAATCGGTGACGGGCAGGGAGAGTTCGACACAGCAACGGTGTTTATAGATGTTACCAACATCAATGATCTGCCGGTCGTTGATCTCAACGGCGCGACTGGTGGAATAGATCACTCGTTCACCTACACTGAGAATGATGCCTTGACGCCAATCGTGACGGCCGATGCCATTGTCTCTGATGTCGATGATGCGAGCCTTGTGGATCTGGTCATCACAATGACCAACGGGCAGATTGGCGATATTCTCGATACCGGAACGTTGCCTCCGGGCGTCTCGGCCAGCGTCATTCCGCCCGCTGCCGGAACGGGTTTGACCGCACCAGGAAGCGTCACCATCACGCTGACCGGCGCAGGTACACCAACCGACTTTCAGACTGCATTACGTGGCATTCGCTTCTCTAACAATTCCGAAACGCCGAACGAAACGGCGCGAAC
>CALHMG010000337.1 GCA_938034705.1 uncultured Gammaproteobacteria bacterium | reverse complement strand
GCGAGCACCGGCTTCATGCGGGCGTCGGCCTTTACGGCCTTGAGTTCGGTGGCGTGGATCGACTGGCCGATCTTGACCATGCCCATCTCAAACTGCTCGGCCGATACGGCGCCGATCCAGCGAACCAGGCAGGGGATAAAGTCGATAAGCCCGTGGGACTCAACGGCCACACAGATAATCTCGCCCACTTCCATCGGCGTTGCCGAACTCGTGATGCGAAGACGCATGCCGGTCGCGGACTCGTCGAGAATGTCGGCTTTCAGCATCGGCGCTGGCGTGCTCTGGATGTCAGAGAGGTTGGCACGTCCGTCACGGGCGTCGGCAACCTCAATCAGTTCATTAATGTGCTCGGAGATCACGTCAAAGCCTGACAGCAGTCGCACGCTGCGCTCTGATTCCTTGCGCGGCTGCTGGCGAATGGGCGACTTGCCCCAGTTGATCACCAGCTGCTTTAACAACACGCTGAAACGCTTGGCGTTTTCGCCATCAATCAGCCCAAAGCCCGTGTTCTCGCCTTTAGATAGCTTGCTGTAGTGCTTTGACACCGCCTGCACCAGTTCAGTGGTGTCCAGCAGCATGGCGCCGTCGCCGAGTGATTCCACTTTGGTAATCGGGCAGGGCATCGCCGGGGCATTGGCAAGGCTGTCGATCATCATGATCGTGCGGTTTGAAAGCGACTGCGGGTTCTCAAGCGTGTTGCCAATCTGGATCGTCTTGATGTGATGACTCACCAGCGTTCGCACGCGAATCGCGTCGGCTACGCCAAGCTGCTTGGGCTTCGCCAGCGCTACCATCAGCATGCACAGATACCGGCTTTTCGCGGTGACGGGCTTGCCTTCGGTCACAAGAAATTCGGTGGCGTCCGAGCGCACCTCAAAGAGATCTTCTTTAACGATGTCCTGCACCAGCACGTTGGTGCGCTGCCAGAATCCTCCTGGCGTGTCGATGAAAGAGACGGCGCAGATCATGTGCAGCGCGTCCAGAGCCTCAAGTTCGTATTCGAACAACACGCGAAGGCGTGCCGTGAGCAGGCTTTCGCCGGTGTTGCGCTGGGCGGCGCATTCGTCCGCGATGGCCAGCAGGCTGGCCTGGAGCAGGCGCGAACGTGTCAGCACGTCCTGACTCAGCGGTAGCGTTTGCGCCACCTGTGAGTTGATGAATATCTCAGTGCACTCGTAAACGCGCGAGCGAAAGTGATCAATGTCCCGGGTGTGGCGGCTGCCCGCGATGCCGGTATCGACAAAACGCGTAAACGCATCCTGCAGTGTCTCCTCCGACTTCTGCAGTGTTTCCACGGTGACGCTGCGCGGATCATAACCGTGGTGCTCGCTGAAAGCGTCGAGCTCTGCATCGGACATGAAATGGTCGTCAAATTCTGGTTCGGTCTGACGCGAACGAAATAGCTTTAGTGCCATTGCTTAATCCCCCAAACGAGCACACAGGACAACGGTGCTTGCCCCTACTGAACAGGTTAGTTGTCGGGGTGCATCCGGGCGTTGGGAGAAGATCACTAAGCGCAGTTGGGTAGCGCGAAGTTGTGGCATACAACGCAAAACGGCAGGACTGAATCCTGCCGTTTTCGTGGGGTCTGCTGGAATGTCAGCAAACGTTTTCGTTTAGTGCGTCAGCTCAGTTTGGCTTTGAGCAGCTCGTTGACCTGGGCGGGGTTGGCTTTGCCCTTGCTGGCCTGCATCACCTGGCCGACCAGAAAGCCAAAGACCTTCTCGTTGCCGTCGCGGTACTGCTGCGCCTGGTCGGCGTTGCTGGCAAGCACGTCATCGACGATCTTTTCGATGGCGCCGGAGTCGGTGATCTGCTTCAGACCCTGCTGCTCAATAACGTCGTCAGCGCTGGATCCGTTTTTCCACATGCTCTCGAACACGGTCTTGCCGATCTTGTTCGAGATGGTCTTGTCGTTAATGCGCTCAATGAGCCCGCCCAGTGCCTTGGGGTTAACGGGGGAGTCTTCGAGCTCAACGTTGTTGCGATTCAGATAGCTCGCGAGTTCGCCGTTGATCCAGTTGGCGCTGGTTTTGGCATCACCGTTGCACGCCTCGACCGTTTTCTCAAAGTAGGCGGCGGTCTCGCGGGTAGCTGTCAGTGCGGCCGCGTCTTTCTCGTCGAGCTCGTACTGCTCCATAAACCGTTCGCGCTTGGCTTCGGGCAGTTCGGGCAGGGATTCCTTAACCTCCTCGATAAATTCCTTGCTCAGAATCATCGGTGGCAGGTCGGGATCTGGGAAGTAGCGGTAGTCGTGCGCGTCTTCCTTGCTGCGCATCGAGCGCGTCTCGTCCTTGTTGGCGTCGTACAGGCGTGTTTCCTGCACCACTTCGCCGCCGTCTTCGAGAATGTCGATCTGGCGCTCAACCTCGTGGTTGATGGCCTTTTCAACAAAGCGGAATGAGTTGATGTTCTTGATCTCGGCGCGGGTGCCGAGCTCTTTCTCACCCTTGGGTCTGATCGACACGTTGGCGTCGCAGCGAAACGAGCCTTCCTGCATGTTGCCGTCAGAGATCTCGAGGTAGCGCACCAGGGCGTGGATCTTGCGCATGTAGGCCACGGCTTCGGCGGCCGAGCGCATGTCGGGCTCCGACACAATCTCAATCAGGGGTGTGCCGGCCCGGTTAAGGTCAATGCCTGTCTCGTCGACAAAACCTTCGTGCAGGGACTTGCCGGCATCTTCTTCAAGATGCGCGCGGGTAATGCCGATGACCTTGTCCTTGTCGTCAACGGTGATCGACAGGCGTCCCTCGGTCACAATCGGTTCTTCAAACTGACTGATCTGGTAGCCCTTGGGCAGGTCGGGGTAAAAGTAGTTCTTGCGCGCGAATACCGAGCGCTCATTGATGGTCGCGTCGACGGCGAGACCAAACTTCACGGCCATGCGCGCGGCGTCGAGGTTCATGACCGGCAGTACGCCCGGCAGTGCGATGTCGACGGCCGAGGCCTGGCTGTTGGGCTCAGAGCCAAAGGCGGTTGATGAGCCTGAAAAAATCTTGCTGTCAGTTGCGAGCTGGCAGTGGATCTCAAGGCCGATTACGGTTTCCCATTCCATGTTCTTGACTCCCGCCTACTCGTAGCCTTCCGGCATTTTGGTGTGCCAGTCGGTCTCGCGCTGAAATCGGTGCGCGACGTTAAGAATGTCGCCTGCATCCATGTACGGGCCAATCAACTGCATGCCAATGGGGCGTCCGCCTTTGTCAAAACCTACCGGCACCGACATCGCCGGCAGGCCGGCCAGGTTGATCGATGCGGTGTAGATGTCGTTGAGATACATGGCAACCGGGTCGTCGGCCTTGCCGCCAAGCTCGAATGCGGTGGTTGGCGTCGTTGGGCCAACGATCAGGTCGCACTGCTCGAACGCTTCGGCAAAGTCGTTGACGATAAGCCGCCGCAGCTTCAGCGCCTTGTTGTAGTACGCATCGTAGTAGCCTGATGACAGCGCGTAGGTGCCGATCATGATGCGTCGCTTGACCTCTTCGCCAAAACCTTCAGAGCGGCTTTTGGCGTACATATCGGCAAGGTCATCGTATTCGCTTGCGCGGTGGCCGTAGCGCACGCCGTCGAATCGCGACAGGTTGCTTGAGGCTTCCGCCGGTGCGATCACGTAGTAACAGGGGATGCCTAGATCACTGTTAGGCAGATCGACCTCGACCGTGTCGGCGCCCATTTTCTTCAAGGTGCGTATCGCGCCTTCTACGGCTTTGGTGACTTCTTTGTCCACGCCGTCGGTGAAGTACTGCTTGGGTATGCCCAGCGTCATCTCCGACAGATCTTTGTGAAACTCGTCGAGATAGTTGGGCACAACCTTGTCGACGCTGGTGGAGTCTTTTGGGTCAAAGCTCGCCATGGTCTGGAGCATGAGCGCCGCGTCTTCGGCGCTGCGGGTGATCGGGCCGGCCTGGTCCAGTGACGAGGCGAACGCGATCATGCCGTAACGGCTGACGCGACCGTAGCTTGGCTTAAGACCCGTCACGCCACAAAAGGCGGCGGGCTGTCTGATTGAACCACCGGTGTCGCTCCCGGTTGCCGCCGGCGCAAGTCTTGCGGCCACCGCGGCGGCCGAGCCACCGGAGCTGCCGCCCGGTACCGTTGTCGTGTCCCACGGGTTTTTAACCGGACCGAAGTACGACGTCTCGTTCGACGAGCCCATCGCAAATTCGTCCATGTTGGTTTTGCCGAGTGTCACTGTGCCGGCGTTGGCCAGGTTGGCGACGATGGTCGCGTTGTACGGCGACACAAAGTTGGACAGCATCTTGGAACCGCACGTGGTCAGGATGTCTTTGGTGCAGAAAATATCCTTGTGAGCGATGGGTATGCCCGTAAGCGGCGTCGCTTCTTTGGCGGCGATGCGTTCGTCGGCGGCCTTGGCCTGCTCGAGCGCCATCTCTTCGTTCACGGTGATGAACGTGTTCAGGTCACCAAAGCGTGCGATGCGATCCAGAAACAGCAGCGTCAGTTCGACGCTTGAGATTTCCTTGGCGCGCAGTGCGGTAGCCAGTTCTGTTAATGAGTGATTGATCACGTTGTCGTGTAATCCATTACTGTGTTGTTAGGTCAGGGATTAACCCGAGGGGCCGGCGCGTTAACGTCCGCGATCTCACGGATCCTTAGGCGGGGCGCAGGTGGCTGTGACTGGTGTGGATATAGTGCCGATTTTATCAGTGATTACTGGTGATAAAGCGCATTTGCCGGTCGGCATCGTGTGCCGTCTTCGGGAATCGACCATAACAACACCATAATTGCCGGGCAGGAACTAACTCATGCACCCGTCGATGCAGTCCTGGCGGTCGAAATGCGATTCATTCGATGACTCACTCAATGACCTTGGGCACCAGATACAGGCCGTCGCTGGCAGCGGGGGCTACTTTCTGGAAGTCATCACGCTGGTCTACCTCGGTCACGCGATCTTCGCGCAGACGCAGGGGCGCATCCTGAGGGTGCGATAACGGCTCAACGTTATCGGTCTGGGCGTCGTTCATTTGCTCAACCAGCGCGACAATTCGCGACAGGTTATCGGCATAAAACTTCACTTCATCGTCGGATACCGAGAGCCTCGCAAGGTTCGCAACATATCTGACGTCTTTTTCCGTGACGCTCATGAGGGGATTACAGCCTTTGAGAATGTGATCTGGGGCGAATTGTAGCAGCATGGTTCGCCGGCGTTCGTCGCCAGACGACAGTTCCGGCCGAAGATCCGCCGATTGAGCCTGCTCGTCGGTCAGAATCCAAACGGCCCGGAAACTCGCCGTTTCGCAGGCCCTGACCCATGAATCTGCAGGGGTGCGCCAGCTCTGTCCGGCCCCGATCTGTTGCTTCGAGATTACTTTAGGAACTGTCAATAACAGCCTATATTTAAAGTTGAGCGGGGATTCTGGCGTTTGCTAGAGTTACCGTCTCAAGACAGGCTTCATCAACATCACAATTTACCGACAGCTTTCCAGGGATGGTGTAACGCTGCGAGGCTACACGACACCTTATATATGTGTCTGACACATAGCGGGTGGCGTAGTGCCGCGACAGTCGATCAGGTTAACTCTGATCTCGCCAGATCCTGCCGATAGCTCATAACTGGCAATGGCATGCTCAAACGCGTTCTCGGATTTTTCTCAAACGACCTCGCCGTCGACCTCGGTACGGCGAACACTCTTATATACGTACGCAACAAAGGCATCGTACTGAACGAGCCTTCGGTGGTTGCGATACGCCAGGGTGGGGGAGGCGTTAACAAGCAGGTGCTGGCGGTTGGCCAGGAAGCCAAGCTGATGCTGGGTCGTACCCCCGGCAGCATTCAGGCAATTCGTCCGATGAAAGACGGCGTCATCGCCGACTTCACGGTGACCGAAGTGATGCTGAAATATTTTATTCGCAAGGTGCAGGAGAACCGTCTCTTCGCAAGCCCGCGAATTATTATCTGTGTGCCCTGTGGTTCAACGCAGGTTGAACGACGCGCGATCAGAGAGTCCGCACTTGGCGCCGGCGCGCGCGAGGTGTATCTCATTGAAGAACCGATGGCGGTTGCTATCGGCGCCAACCTGCCGGTTGCAGAACCGACAGGTTCAATGGTGCTCGACATCGGTGGTGGTACCACTGAAGTTGGCATTCTGTCTCTGGGCGGCATGGTGTACTCCAACTCGCTGCGCGTTGCCGGCGACACGTTTGACGAGTCAATCATCAACTACGTGCGACGTCGTCATGGCGTACTCATCGGTGAAGCGACTTCAGAGCGCGTTAAAAAAACTATCGGTACCGCATGGGCCAAGTCCGAGCATCGCGAAATGGAAATCAAGGGTCGCGATATCTCAGAAGGCATGTCCAAGTCTCTGGTTGTGACCAGCGGCGAAATCTACGAAGCCATCAGCGACCCGCTTGATTCAATCGTGCAGGTTATTCGCCAGGCGCTTGAGCAGGCGCCGCCTGAAATCAGCGCGGACATTGGCGAAAAGGGCATGGTTGTGGCCGGTGGTGGCGCGCTTTTGCGTGACATGGACCGCCGTCTGATGCAGGACACCGGGCTGCCCGTTGTTATCGCAGAAGATCCGCTTACCTGTGTCGTACGTGGCTGTGGCCGCGCGCTTGAAGAGATGGACGTTCTTGGTGACGTTTTCGCTCACGAATAAGCGTCCTTAAATCCGAGAATGATGTCATCTGCGCGAACGGCCATAGTGCAAGACCCCGGCCGTTAGCCAAATGGATAACTCGACGGTACGACTCCCCGCGTCATCACTGATCGCACTTGCGTTCATATCCATCCTGCTGATGGTTGTGGACGCAAGAACCCAGCATCTGCAGTTTGTGCGTTCCATGTTGTCTCATGCGACGCAGCCCATGGTCGTGGCGGCAACGCTGCCCGGCGCGGTTGGCCGCTGGGTTGCGAGCCAGACCCGCACGGACGAACAGCTCTCGGTTGTTAATGACAAGCTTGCCGAAGAGAATCTTCTGCTTCGCGCACGCCTGCAAAAGCTCGAGGCGCTTGAATCAGAAAACGCCAGGCTCACCAACCTGATGTCGGCATCGGCGTCGGCCGGTGAGAACGCGCTGCTCGCAGAGCTGGTTGAAGTCAGTCTTGAACCGTTTACCCACCGCATCACCGTCAATCGTGGTCACAACTCCGGCGTGTACGTCGGTCAGGCCGCCATCGACACCAACGGCATCATGGGTCAGGTCACGGGCGTGACGCCCTACAGCAGCGTCGTCACGTTGATCACCGATCCCAATCACGCGATCCCGGTGCAGGTGCGTCGCAACGGTCTGCGCGCCATTCTTTACGGGCTTGGCACCAAGGATCATCTTTCGCTGCCGTACCTCGCGCCCCAGTCCGACATTGTCGAAGGCGACATTCTTGTGACGTCGGGCATGGGCGGGCGCTTTCCGCCAGGCTATCCGGTTGCCCGGGTGACCGAAGTCATGGCCGACGCCAACGAACCTTTTCTCGAAATTTCAGCAACGCCCCAGGCCAAGCTCGACTACGCCAAGCAGGTGCTGTTGATCTGGTCCGTTGCCGAGGGTCCGCTGGCGCAGCCGGTTGACCCGGCCGAGACCGACGCTGACGCCGCGCCGGCAGACGCTGTGCCAAACGACGCCGCGGGCGAAGATGCTGAGGCCACAGGTCCGCAAGCCACCGACGCTGCTCCGGCCGCGCCCGAACCTGCGTCAACCGCCGGAGGCTCTCAGTAATGCTGATCGAGGCGGCACGCAAAAACGAACATCGCTGGTGGTGGATACCGGCATCGCTGCTGCTCGCGCTCGCGCTGCTCGTGGTGCCGCTGCCCGACGCCATCGCGGTATGGCGACCGGACTGGGTCGCGCTTGCCATTGTCTACTGGGCGATCTTTGCGCCCCAGCGCGTCGGGGTGATGATCGGCTGGCTGTGCGGTCTTGCGCTCGACGTCATGCAGTTCACGTTGCTTGGACAGCAGGCGCTGTCGCTTGCCATAGTCGCCTTTGTCGCCAATCGGTATCACGTCGAGTTTGCCAAGATGCCACCACTTCAGCAGACGCTCGCCGTTTTTGCGCTGCTGTTGTTTGATACAGTTTTTGTAGCCTTTATTCAGGCGTTTGTTTTTCAGTCCGGCTTTGACTGGAAAACCGTCGCGCCAACGGCTTCGGCCCTCATCCTCTGGCCGATGGTGACGCTTGCGATGCGTAACCTCGGTCGCCGTGATGACATGTTCTAGATGATTTTGTAAAACGTATTCATGTCACAGCTGCAAATCAAAGACTATCTCCGCGAATCCAATCTGATTCAGACGCGTCTTGTCGTATCGTGCGTCTTGATCATTGCGCTCGCGGTGGTGTTGCTGCTGCGTCTGCACTACGTGCAGGTCGTACAGACCGACCACTACGTCACGCTGTCCCAGGACAACCGCATCAATCTCCTGCCGGTGCCGCCGGTGCGCGGTCGGGTGTTTGATCGCAACGGCGTGGTCCTGGCCGAGAACTTCACGGTCTATAACCTTGAGGTAACGCCGGACCAGGTTGATGAAATGGATGTCGTCATCGATGATCTCGCGCGGCTGGTACAGATTACGGATCGTGACGTCACGCGATTTAAAAAGCTTCTGAAAAAGCGCCCGGGTTTTGAGCGCCAGACGCTGCGAACCAACCTCACGGATGCCGAGGCGGCGCGCTTTGCGGCCAATCGACAGAACTTTCCGGGGGTTGAGCTGCAGGCACGTTTGCAGCGTCACTATCCCCAGGGTGCACTGACGGGGCACATCGTTGGTTACGTCGGGCGCATCAGCGAAAAGGATCTCGACACGATCGACCGGGCCTCCTACAGCGGCACCGAATATATCGGCAAGCTTGGCATCGAGTCACAGTACGAAGCCGATCTGCTCGGCACGGTCGGTGTTGAGCAGGTTGAGACCAACGCTCACGGACGCATCGTGCGCAAGCTTTCGCGCACGCCGGCCAAGGCCGGGCAGGATCTTTTTCTGTCGATTGACACCAAGCTGCAAAAGGCGGTGTTCGATGCCATGGGTGACTGGCGCGGTGCGGTGGTCGCTATCGAGCCGTCGAGCGGCGACGTGCTGGCCATGGT
>CALHMG010000336.1 GCA_938034705.1 uncultured Gammaproteobacteria bacterium | reverse complement strand
TGAGCGCGTCGTAGGTGTAGCTTGCGATCACGCCGCGAGCGTCGGTGCGCGTAAGCATGTTTCCCGCGCGGTCATAGGTGTACGTCGTAAGCCCGCGATCGCGGCTGATCTCCCTGGTCAGATTGCCAAAGTCGTCGTAGCGATATTCCGTGACGGCGCCGTTCGGTGCCTGCACGCTCGTGGTGTTGTCCTGACGGTCGTAGGCCATCCGGGTTTCACCACCCAGAGAGTCCAGCATCCGCGTCAGTCGCCCGAGCCTGTCGTAGCTCAGCGTTTCCGGCGCGTTGCCGTTGGGGTCGACGAATGACGTCAGGCGCCCCGCGCCATCTGATTCAAACTGACTGGTCGCCCCGGCATCATTGATCGACTCAACCGCGCCTACCGCGTCAATCACCTGGTCCACTTCGCGCACGATCTGTCCGTCTGGATCCATGACCGTCATACCGGTGCGCATGCTGCGAAGGTTGTATCGGTAGTCGATGCGGTTACCGAGACTGTCGGTGACGGTGCTGAGATTGCCGTCCGCATCATAGGTGTACTTTTGTTTTGCACCCGATGGGGCGATCGACGTGCGCAGCTGCCCTGCTGCGTTGTACTTAAACGTCGTTACGCGAGCCTTGCCACCGCGGGGCGTGTGCGTCATGCGGCTCAAACGACCCATGGCGTCATAGCGATACGACGAAACCAGCCCTGACGGCAGCGTACTCTGCAGCAGCCGGCCGTGGGCATCGTAGGCATCAAAGGTGGTCACATGGCCCAGCGCATTGGTCGCCGAGCGCAGCCGCCCGCACGCACCGCCTGTTTTACAGTCGTTCCACAGAATCTTCGTAATGTCTTTGACATCAACTCTTGGACCATCAACCTTGACCGGAAAGCCGTGCGCCCCGTAACCGACTTTGGTCACGCGCTTGATCGGCGAGCCATCGTCGGTGAATCCGGTCTCGGTGATCTTGGTCGGCTGATTGGGGTTGGCGGAGTCGGCGTACTCGTAGACAACCTTCGCCAGCTCACCATCGACCACACTCGGGCGGCTGACGGTTTTGGGGAAACGACTGAGCGCGTCGCGATGCTCGGTTTCGACTGTTCGCGCATCAACGCCGTCGCCCACGGTCACGGCCGTACGCTGCCCAAGCTCGTTGTAGACGTAGCGATGCTTGAGACCGCCGGGGGCGATGGACTCGGTAAGATTGTTATCGGCGTCGTAGGACTGCGAGCGTGCGCTCAGGTCCCGGTAGCCAATTCGGGTAATCAGACGCGCACCCTTGGATGCGTCGCGGGCAATGGCGATGCGTCTTATTTCGCCCTCTGACCCCACCAGATCAACGTTGCTGGTGTTGCTGCCGCCCGCCTGCCCTACTCTTGTCCAGGCACGCTGGGGCTCGGCGTTGCCCGGCAGCGTCGCGCCATAGCTTTTGTAAGGCACGCCTTTGGTGTTGTACTCAAAGGTGCCGATGCGGCGACCCTCGCCATCCACGATGCCCGTGAGCTGACCACGTCCAAGTTCGGTGTCGGTGTTTTCGTAAAGATAGGTGCGCGTGGTGCCGTCGGGCCGCACAAGTGCCGCGAGATTGTTATCAGCGTTGTACTTGTACAGATACACACCGCCGCCGGGATCCGTCATCGTCTTGAGAAGGCCGCGACTGTTGTACGTAAATTTGAGCTGATGACCGAAGGGCCCCGTGATCGAGGTAATGAGTCCAGCGCTGCGCCTCACCCGGGTCGTTCGTCCCAAAGCATCAACACTCTTGATCATGAGCCCCGCAGCGTTGAATACACGCGACGAACCGTTGCCTTCGGTGATGCGATAACCACCGCTCGATGTACGCAACAGACGCGCACCCACGCCGCCGCTTCGGCGAATTTCGTCACCCGCCAGATCAAATGCCCGGATCCCGCCGCTCGGCGAGCGAATCTGCGCCGACACCATGGCGCCACGCCCGCTGATGGGTAGCTGCAGACGCTGGTCGTAGCCGTGGCGCCAGTAGCTGCCCATGGCGGCGCGCCCGGCACTTGAGGACTCAGTCGCAAGCCCCTTAAGATCGTGGGTGACGCTGTTGTAGTGGCGGGTGTAGCTGATGCCAAACCCGACATAGTCGGTCTCGGCTTTTTCCTTGTGCGGCGTAAAGGCCGTCAGCGGATTCGGTGTGCGGCCACTCTCAGTGCATTGATTGACCTTCTCGAAATCGTTTTCAACGCAGTAGCCGAGATAATCACCGTCGCCGAGCTTGAGTCTTTTCGCATCGCTACCGTCCGGGCAAATGGCGCGACGGGTTTTGTAAATCGGGTAGTCGCGTGAAAAATCTGTGCAGCTGTCGTCACTCTCTCGTCTTTCGCCCGAGAACGTCACAATGCCGTAGTTGGCAATTTGCTCACCGTTGACGAGGACGTAGTCCTCCGGAATGTTGTCGAGATCGCAAAAACCGATATTGGGCGCCGGGCCGCCGAAGCCGGTGGCGTATTGCATATCGGTATCCCACTCGCCGCAGGACTCTGGCATGACCTCGTCACCCCAGGTCTCAAGGCGCGACTGCATCACGCCATCAGACTCGGGCAGCCCCAGAAAGTCGGTACAGACACCGCCTGTGCCCGTGACCCACGTACCCAGACGAAAACCTACGCAGTAGTCGTAGGATTCACGACGCGTGTTGTCGTACGCGTTGCAGTTGTTGTGCTTCCACTCGGTAAAGCGCGGCTCGGAACAGGTGCGATAGCCGCCGTATTCCAGACATTCGTCCTGGGCCTGAACCGGTCCCGTGTAAATGAATGCTGCACAAACGGCAACGATGACAAGCGCTGAGCGCTTGGGAAAACCCTGCAAGTACGACATGAACACCCCCAACGAAACGCTGTCTGGATGCAGCGTTATTTCGTATGGTGGTTACGCTATCACCGGCGTGAATTAGACCACCAGAGGCTGCCGGGTTTAGCTGGGACCGAGTCCTAGCCGGTGTGAAGGGGTATTGGCGAATAAATTTACCGTGGTGTTGAACCGAGCCGATGCGCGCGTAATCCCTAAACTAAAAAAGCGGGCC
>CALHMG010000335.1 GCA_938034705.1 uncultured Gammaproteobacteria bacterium | reverse complement strand
CTTGCCTCGTCGCGCTTGCGGTCGCGATGCCCATCGCATCGATCGTGTGGCTCTCGTTTTTTCCGGCCGAGAACATCTGGCCTCACCTTCAGGCGACGGTGCTGCCGCGCTATCTGCTGACAACCCTGTGGCTCATGCTGGGCGTTGCCGCAGGCGTGCTGCTGCTTGGGGTTCCCACCGCGTGGCTGACCACGCTGTACGATTTTCCGGGACGTAATCTGTTTCACATCCTCCTGCTGCTGCCGCTGGCCATGCCCGCGTATGTCATCGCTTACCTCTACACCGATCTGCTGGAATTCGCAGGTCCGGTTCAGCAGATTCTGCGCTCGACATTCGGCTGGCAGTCTCGCACCGAGTACACGTTCCCCGAGATACGCTCACTCGGTGGCGCAATCTGGATGCTGAGCCTTGTCCTGTATCCCTACGTGTATCTCATGACGCGCGCGGCGTTGCTGCAACTGTCGCCGCGAATGCTCGACGTGTCACGAACGCTGGGCATGTCGCCTGCGCGCACCTTCCTGCGTGTGGTTCTGCCGATAATCCGTCCCGCCGTCGCCATCGGGCTGGCGCTCGCACTGATGGAAACGCTCAACGACTACGGCACGGTCAGTTTCTTCGCTGTGCAGACACTGTCAGCCGGAATCTACGACGCGTGGCTGAACATGGGTAATCTGGGAGGCGCTGCGCAGATCGCATCCGTCATGCTCAGCTTTGTCATTTTGCTGATATTGATTGAGCGACTGAGTCGCAGCCGCCGAGAGTTCTACCAGAGCGACACGCGCAAGGAAGCGCTCATTCCAACCGCGCTGCACGGCTGGCGTCGAGCCGGGGCAGTAACCGTTTGCCTGCTTCCGGTTCTCTTCGGGTTCGTCATTCCGATTGTCAATCTCCTGCACCTGGCGTTCGCCAATTTCGAACAGTCATGGAACAGTCAATTTCTCGAGCACACCTTTAACAGCCTTTCGCTGTCGGCCACCGCCGCATGCGTCGCCGTCCTTCTCGGCATCGTTGTTGCGTACGCGAAACGACTCGAGGCGACCCGCGTGTCCAGGATCGCACTTTTCTCAGCAGGCCTTGGCTATGCGATACCGGGCGTGGTGCTGGCGATCGGATTGCTGATTCCGCTGGCTGCCTTCGATCACGCCATCAATGATTTTGTATCCAGTCGTTTTGATGTGTCTCTCGGATTGATACTGAGCGGTAGCGTATTCGCCGTTCTCATGGCGTACGTCATACGCTTTCTTTCGATCGCCATTGGCGCGATTGACTCGAGCATGGGTACGATCAAACCGTCGATGGAGATGGCCGCCCGGTCCCTGGGCAACACACCGTGGCAAACGCTGCGGCGATTCCACCTGCCCCTCATCAGACCCGGCATTCTGACGGCCTTTGTGATCGTTTTCGTCGACTGCATGAAAGAACTACCGGCAACGCTGATCTTGCGCCCGTTCAATTTCGATACCCTCGCGATAGACGTATTCCATCAGGCTGGTGACGAAATGATTGAACTCGCGGCACTGGGGTCACTCGTGATCGTCGTGTCGGGTTTGATCCCTGTGTTTTTGCTGACCCGCGCAATCAAACGGTAGCCCGACGTTCCGTCAGAACCCACGCATACGTGTGCGACAGATTTTACGCTGTGCGCCGTCTGAAGTTGTCCGAAAGACGTCCAAACCGGGACCGATGCATTTTCCCGCGCGGCGTTTGTTGCTATGTTTTGCCTGACGACGGCGCAAAGCAAAATCAACATTATGGATTCAACATCATCCGACATCATTCTGGCTCGTGACGACACTGACGGTGTTTGCACGATCACGCTCAATCGACCTGAACAATTTAACTCCCTGTCAGAAGAACTGCTCACGGCTGTAAAAGCTGCGCTTCACGACATCAGTAACGATTCTTCTGTGAGGGTCGTCGTACTCGCGGGCAGCGGGCGCGCTTTTTGCGCCGGCCATGACCTTAAACAGATGCGGGCCAACAGCTCCCACGAATACCAGACTGCGCTGTTCAAATCCTGCAGTGAAATGATGATGGCGATTACGCAGCTGCCGCAGCCGGTCATTGCAAGGGTTCACGGTGCCGCGGTGGCGGCGGGATGCCAGCTGGTTGCCAACTGCGACCTGGCTATTGCGAGCGACAACGCTCGATTTGCCGTTTCCGGAATCAATCTTGGCTTGTTCTGTGGCACCCCTTCGGTGCCGTTGAGCCGAAATGTCCCACGCAAACGAGCGCTTGAAATGCTGTTTCTTGGCGACCAGATCGACGCCGCCACAGCGGAGCAGTGGCACCTGGTCAACCGCGTTGTAGCCCTCGACGAGCTCGACGACGCAATCGACAGCTGGACCACCATACTCAAGGCAAAACCGCCTGAAGCGCTCGCAATGGGTAAGCGCGCCTGGTATCAGCAAATCGATCAACCACTCATAGACGCCTACGCTACCGCCACCGACATGATGGCGAGCAACATGATGCTCGATGACACTCAGGAAGGCATCGACGCCTTTATCGAAAAACGTGATCCCTCGTGGAAATAAAGGAACGTGTAAATGCCGGCCAACCCGTTTGAGACCGATCTCGATAAAAACGCAGCCAATTATGTCCCGCTGACACCGCTTCAGTTTCTTGAACGCGCGGCCAGCGTCTTTCCCAATCGCCGGAGCATTGTCCACGGAGAGCTGAACTACAGCTGGGCCGAAACGTATACACGGGCGCGACAGCTCGCATCAGCTCTCGCAAAAGCCGGCGTTGGCAAAGGCAATACCGTTTCGATTATCGCGGCTAATACGCCAGCGATGTATGAGGCACACTTTGGTGTGCCGATGTCCGGTGCCGTTCTCAACACCATCAACACACGCCTCGATGCGGCGACGATTGGATTTATCTTCGATCATGGTGAAGCTGATGTACTGCTGGTCGATGCTGAATTTGCACCAGTGGCCCGTGAAGCGCTCGCGATCTCCAAGCGCAAGATCAAAGTCGTCGACATCGCTGATGCGGCCGTCGCCAGCGACTCTGCCGATCCGGAAAACGGAGTCGAGTACGAAACGTTCATCAGTGGCGGTGATCCGGATTTTCAGTGGGAATACCCGGCGGATGAGTGGAACGCGATTTCGCTGAACTACACCTCCGGCACCACGGGCAACCCCAAAGGCGTGGTTTACCACCACCGGGGCGCCTACCTGAACTCCATGTCCAACGCGATCGGCTGGAGCATGCCCCAACATCCGGTTTATCTGTGGACGTTGCCGATGTTTCACTGCAACGGCTGGTGCTTCCCGTGGACGCTTGCGGCGCTTGCCGGTACCAGCGTCTGTCTGCGCAAGGTTGAAGCCGGCGCCATTTACAGCGCAATCGCCGAACGTCACGTGACGCACTTTTGCGGCGCACCGATCGTGCTCGGTATGGTGATTAACGCAACCGAGACAGAGGTAAAACCGTTTGAACACACGGTACACGTGATGACGGCCGCCGCCCCGCCGCCGCCATCGGTGCTCGCCGAAATGCAGTCTCGCGGGTTTCACATGACGCATACCTACGGCCTGACGGAAACCTATGGTCCGTCAGTGATCTGCGCCTGGAACGAAGACTGGGCGTCGCTTGAACCCCAGGCCCAGGCTGAGAAATCTGCCCGTCAGGGCGTTCGCTATCACGCTCTCGAGGGTCTGGACGTGATAGATCCCGAGACCATGACGCCGGTCCCTCGCAACGGCGAAGTCATGGGCGAAGTCATGTTTCGCGGCAATATTGTAATGAAGGGCTATCTGAAAAATCCCGACGCGACCAAAGAAGCGTTTGAGGGCGGCTGGTTTCATTCAGGCGACCTTGGGGTCATGCATGACGACAACTACGCCCAGCTCAAGGACCGCTCCAAGGACATCATCATTTCCGGTGGCGAGAACATCTCGTCGATAGAAATAGAGGACGCGTTGTACCGGCACCCGAGCGTGCAGGAAGCTGCGGTGGTGGCGCGGCCCGACGAAAAATGGGGCGAGACGCCCTGTGCCTTCGTGTCACTGAAACCGGATGCGGCGCAGCTTTCAGAACAGGACATCGTGGATTTTTGCCGCGAGCATCTCGCCAGCTTTAAGCTTCCGAAGACCGTGGTATTTCAGGAGCTGCCCAAAACGTCGACTGGCAAAGTTCAGAAGTTCAAGTTGCGCGATGTCGCCGAGGCGCTTTAACCGGACGCCGACGCGGCGTCGATCGTCTCCATCACTTCGATAAAGCCCTGACGTTCGGCAGTTTCGCGAACCGTCCAGCCGTCACTGTTGCGATGATCCGGATCGGCTCCGTGTCGCAGCAGTTCGGAGACGATACCCGAGTAGCCCTTCCAGGCAGCGTAGTGCATCGCCGTCCAGCCATCGGTGTTCGACAGCGTGACGTTGGCCCCGCTACCGATCAGTTGACTGACAAGATCCGCGTGCCCGTTCCAGGCCGCAGCCATCAGCGCCGTTCGACCGTCGTCACTGCGTAGATCGACGTTGGCCGCATTTGTAAGAAGCAGTTCCATGATGCCGCGGTCGCCGCGAATCGCGGTGAGAATCAGCGGCGAAAATCCGTACTTGCCGTGTCGAACATTCGGTGACAGACCGGCTTTGACCAGCAGATTTACCGCTTCAAAATCACCCTGGTCCACGCTGACCACCATCGCGCGGGCGTTCATATCAAGCCCCATCGATTCGAGTCTTGCCCGGGCGGCGAGCATCACGGGCGTCACCGCGGGCTTTTGTTCTTCAGGCTCGGTGGCAACGGTATCCGGGTTCACGCTCGGGACAATCCCGGGTGTCGTCTGCTCGTCAGCAGGCGCAATCGACGCAACTTTAGCGGCCTCGCGCTGGATCTCAATCTGCGCGACGCGTTCCTTGATCGCGTCGGCACCCGGATTCACCTTCAGCGCCTTTTCGTAATTGGCCAGCGCTTTGCCGGTGTTTCCACCCTTCTCGGCATTCATCGCCCAGGTCAGATACTGGCCGTAGATCTTTTCAATCCCGATCGCCGCATCTTCGTTGGTGGCATCCAGCTCAAGCACGCGTCGGTACACGTCATAGGCGTTGGATCCGGACGGCGTGGTCAGGCGCTTGCGAGCCAGGTGTGTCGCTGCCGTCGCCAGAAGCAAGTCGATTTCACTGCGCACAGGATCAACGTCCTCGATGGGGACGATCGATTCTTCCGTTGTCGTCTCGTCGACCGACACGACGTCGGCCGATACAACGACACTCGATGCTTCATCCACAGTGGTGACGCCGATCTGGCTCGAAGACTCAGGCGTCGCTCCGTCAATGACGTTTTCATCGGTGAGCGCCGCTGCGCTGACCTGCGTCAGATCGACCGCTGAACCGGTAGCGTCAGATGCCGTTATCACGGCAGGCTGCGTCGAGGGCAATACGACCCCGGTCAACACTTCGCCAGGCTGGTTCGCGACAGGCACCGTTTCCACAGTCTGAATTGAACTTCCTGCGTCCGTTGCCCCAAGCGGCCCGACCGGGATTGTTATTTCTTCTCCTGAAGCGGTAATGATCTTGATGCCGCCTTCAGCAATCTCCCGCTCAAGACGGCTGATCGCCTCGGACTCGGGCGTGATCGATACCGGAGCTGGTGCATTCTGTGCGACCGGTCGAACATCGCCCGTGTTCTGTTCGAGCGGCTCGGGTTCACTGCCAGGATTGCTCGGCGGGATCGACGCGACAATCGCCCGAACGCCCGGCTGAACTTTTATATCCGGATCATCCAGCGCCAACAGCAGACCGAAAACGTGCAGCGCAAACGCAACACAGACGCCAACCACAACGAGTATCAGTGCGCGATGTCGTTTCCACGGGCGTGCTTTGGCCTCGACCTCAAGCTCGGCGCGGTGCCGCTCACGCGCAACGCCGTGCACGCGATCCGAAACCAGGTCTCGCTTTGTGCGAAACGACGCCGGTGATGGCGCTTCGACGCGCAGGCGCTGAGGATCGGGTCCCTGCGTCGCGGCATCTCGCTGGCCCTTGCCATTCCCCGGTGTGTTGCCCGGTGTGTTGCCTGGTGTGTTTTTTGTAGAGTCACTCATACCAATTTCAGGACCAACCTCAGTTCGCGCCCAGCCGAGGGTCCGTCAGAACAATCTCAACGCGTCGATTGCGGGCACGTCCTTCGGGGTTATCGGTGCCGTCGCTGTTGACGTTGCTCGCAACCGGTTGCGTCTCGCCCAGTCCAAGCACCGCGAGGATTCGTTCGTCCCTCACCGAGCTGAACAGAAGTTCTTTCTCGACCGCATCAGCGCGGTCCCGGGACAGGCGGGAATTGAACTTGGCCGATCCTTTGGAATCAGTGTGTCCCTCGATTGTAATTTGATAGGCCTCGTATTTTTTGTCACGAAGCAGATTCGCGGCCTGGCTGATCGCGGACCTCGCGTCTTCTGACAGTCGGGCACTGCCAAAATCAAAAAACACATCCGGCACGACAATGCTGATGCGATCACCGTTTTCAACGACCTGAAGACCCGTCTTTTCGAGCCCCTGGAGCCGGGCCAGCAACGCCTTGTTGAGCGCTCGAACTTCGGTCATCAGCTGAGCCATACCCTCCCTGGACGCCGCGCAACCCGACGACAGCGTCGCCACGCAAAGGGACGCGCCGAGTGCAAGCGCCAGCAGCGACCGGGTGGTACCGGATGAGCAGTGCCGAACACGCGCGCCCGCGACGCGATCGGTGATGGTGTCACCATACCGACCCTGAAAATTGTCGATATGTGAATCCGGTGTGCTCAACCCTGTACTCACGTTACTGTTGCTCCCAACCACGATTCAAACTAATCGGCCCCATCAGCCTCATCGGCCTTGTCAGCACATTCGTGACCGACACGCGCGCTCTCACATCGGACATTTAGGCGCCGCAGTGTTCGATCGTTCCAGGTGTGTCAGTACTGCACCGATCCGACCAGTATACCGTTCATGCCGCCTGCCGCCGTGACCCCTTCACCACAGTACGCCGCCAGTAAGCGCGAAAATACCGGCCGATTCGCCCTGAATACGTCGTTCACCTCCTGACGCCAGTACGACTCATAATTAAGACAGTTCCCGATCGACCGTCCTTACTGACGAACCCCGGCGAGCGGATGCAACCCCCTGCCACGGCACCCGGTTCGCGGTGCAGCGACAGCGGCATCGCAGCCTGCAGCAATAACTACTAACTCCAGCACGACCGCGTGCAGGTGTGCCAGCGTGTACCGATGCGCTGACCCCGTTTTGAACAATTTGTCGTTAAAACTGGTTACAAACCGTATCTGACCGGGTAAAGCGTCTGCAAAAGTCGGGTGAATTACCGGGTCAACGGGGTAGACTGTTTCGCTGCGAGCGGTTTATCCATGTGGGGCAACCGTCTATCTGTTTTGAAATGTGAGACAGGGACCTCCTTACTTAGCTTGGGCATCTGCTGGAGCGAATTAGCGGCCACATCGTCCCGAAAGACGTATCCATCACGGATCTCGAACAGATCTTGAGGTGGATATTCTTCGGGCGGATCTAAGGAAGGGTCCGCCGGATGTCTCTCGGTACATCGATGATGGCCCTGTTAGTCGTTTGTTTCAGACGCCCGTGGTAACTCTTCATCTGGTTCACATCCGACGTTGATCAATCTCAAACCGAAGTCGTCGTTAGGCCTGCTGTTACTGGCCTTTCTGATTGTGACGCTGCCTTTGATCGCAGGTCACGGCAGAGCTTTGCTGTTTGTCGATCAGATCTCGACGCGGTCGGATGAAGTCGTGGCCCGCGGAGTGCATCTCGTATCTGAAACCTCAACCCTGGCGGACGATCTCACCGGCCTGCAGCGACACGCGCGACAGTATCAGGTCATCGGTGAAGCCCAGCTCGTCGAGCGCTTCGACGCGGACTCGGCCGCAATGCTGGCGCGACTCGCCTCTATCAGAAACGGCTTTCCGGAATCAGCGAATGACGACACGCTCGATATCCTTGAGGCGAGAATTATCGGCGCCCGTGCCGGCATCAGTCGACACGAATCTGATTCACCGGAGCTGCAGGAGCTGGTCGACAGTCTCGCGCGTCTTTCGATTGTCACGCCCCGGCTCGAGGCGGAGGCAAACCGCTACGTTCGAGACGAGCTCAAAGCTCTGGATGACGCGACAACCACCGCGCGGCGGCGGCTGCTGCTTCAGGCGAGCGCCATGATCCCGGCAACGGTGCTGCTGGTTCTGTTTTTCAGTTTTGTCGTTGAACGACCCATGCGCCAGATGGGACGCGCGATCCGGGCGCTTGGCGAAGGTGACCTGAACAAGACTATCGACGTCCGCGGCCCCCGCGAGGTTGAACACCTTGGTCGCGAACTTGACTGGCTGCGAGCGCGACTGGTCGAAAGTGAAGAAGAGAAAAGCCAGTTCCTGCGCCGCGTTTCCCACGAACTGAAGACTCCGCTGGCCAGTATCAGAGAAGGCGCTGAACTCCTCTCGGAAGAGTCGCTCGGCAACCTTTCGGGCGACCAGAAAGAAGTCGCCACGCTGGTCCGGGAAAGCAGCATCGACCTGCAGCGACAGATTGAGAACCTGCTGAGCTTTAACCTGCGCGACGCCCTGGATGCCGCCGTTCATATAACCGAGTTTTCCCTTCGCCAGCTGGTCGATGAAATTCGCGAACGACATCGCCTGCCGCTGACGGCAAACAATCTGGTTCTCGACTTCGAAAGCAAAGTCGAAACCTGTCGGGCCGATCGTGAGAAAGTTCGAATCGCTCTGGACAACCTCATAACCAATGCCGTTCGATATTCGCCCGATAATTCAATCATTGAGGTCAGCGCACGACGAGGCCGGGGTCAGACGGTTATCGAGGTCAACGACCAGGGGCCTGGCGTACCCCAGAGCGAGCGCGATTTTATTTTCCGGCCCTTTTTTCAGGGCACCTCGAGTTCATCCAAAAAGCACGTTCGCGGAACAGGTATTGGCCTGTCCGTGGCTCGTGAAAGCATCACCACCCAGGGTGGAACACTGACCCTGCAAAACTCACGGCGTGGCGCGCGTTTTCGCATCACGCTCCCAGACATGAAAGAGGACACGAAATGTGTAGAGCGTCCCGAGCTCTCGCCGCAAGCATCGCCGCTTTCGGCCTGAGCGCCTGTCAAGTGCTCGAAATTCCCGAGCCAACCGTAGAGACCGCCGAGACCGCGCCCATGGCAACGGTTTCAGCAAATCCAGCCGAGCCGGAAGCCGTGCCGGTATCGATGAGCGTCGACAACCCCACAGCGCCAGCTGATGTGGAAGTAAAAACCATAACCCTGATCGAGGTGGAAGAACGCCCGTCGCCGGTGTTGCAGGAGCTGGCCAAATTTACCGCCAGACCTGAGTCCCAGTCGCGATTCATCAAGCGCTATCGGGAGAATTATCTCGCGGCACCAAACCAGAATAACGCACTGAAACTTGGCATAGCCCTGGCGGTATCCGGCGCCGACGAAAATGCGCTTAACGAAGCGCTCGGCCTGCTCACGCGAGTGGACAGCAGCCACGTCGATCATTCGCTCGCTGTTCTTGTCATGGATCAGACCAGAAAACAGCTTTCACTGCTGAACGCCGCACCCGCGTCCACCGCCAGTGTCGAGCCCGTCTCCAGCCCGACACCCGTGGACGACGATTCGGCAGCGCTCTCGGAAAGAGAACAGGCATTGCGTCAACGCGAAATCGAACTGCTTGAGCGTGAGCGAAACGTAGCCAGCGCCAGAGGCGAGAATTTTCGCCTTCGCCAGCAGCTGGCGCAGGCACAACAGAAACTTCGGGAGCTCGCGCAGATCGAAGACGATCTTGCTCGCACCTCTCCCCCTACACTGCCCTGACACGACTACCGTGCACCAGAGCACCTTTGATTTCAACTTTCGAATTTACCCTTTGAACTGACCAACTAGAGCTGACAACTGACTATGAATCAATCCACTGCAATAGATCTGAGACGACAGGCTGAAGAGAAACCAAGAATCCTTCTGGTCGACGATGACGCTTCCTTCTTACGTTTGCTGGCTCTGCATCTGGGCTCAATCGGCTACGAGGTAAGCACAGCGACAGGGGGAGCCGAAGCACTCGCAGCCCTCGATGTCGAACTGCCACAGCTGGTAATTACCGACCTGCGAATGGAAGGCATTGATGGTCTTGGCGTGCTGGACAGCATTGTGCGCAATCACCCGGGCCTGCCGGTTATTCTGCTGACGGCTCACGGATCGATCCCTGACGCCGTCGCCGCTACCCGCAACGGCGCGTATGGCTTTTTGACGAAACCCATCGACAAGACTGAGCTTCGTTCCCAGGTGAGTCGCGCTCTGTCGTTCTCGGCCGCGACCTCGAATTCGAACATCTGGTGTCCCGAGATCATTACCCGAAGTTCACTCATGAACCGGGTCCTCTCGACCGCCCAGGCGATTGCTGCAAGCGACGGCTCCGTGCTGATCACCGGCGAAAGCGGTACCGGCAAGGAACTGTTCGCCCGTGCGATGCATCGTGCCAGCGCTCGCAGTGGCGAGTTCGTCGCCATCAACTGTGCTGCGATCCCCGAGAACCTGCTCGAGTCAGAACTGTTTGGGCACACCAAGGGATCTTTTACCGGCGCCGTTGCCGAAGGCCGCGGCCTCGTACGACAGGCCCACAACGGCACTCTGTTTCTGGACGAAATCGGCGACATGCCGGTGGCGCTGCAGGTGAAGCTGCTGCGAGTTCTTCAGGATCGGCGTGTTCGAGCAGTTGGCGCAACCACCGACGACGAGGTTGATGTTCGCGTCATCTCCGCGACCAATCATGATCTCAGCGCGGCGATTTCCGAGGGCACGTTCCGAGAAGACCTGTACTACCGGCTCAACGTGCTGGGACTTCAAATACCGTCTCTCGGCGAACGTCGCGAAGACATTCCGATGCTGGTTAACCATTTTCTCGCCGGCTCGGGCAAAGACGAAGCCAGCACCGGTAACACGATGGCACCCGACGCGCTGGAAATGCTGGTTGCGGCAGACTGGCCCGGCAACGTCAGACAACTGGAGAACGTTGTTCACCGATGCGCCATTCTGTCACCGACAGGCGTTATCAATGTCGCCACCGTCGAGGAGGCTCTGGGTGACGCCAGCGACGGACTTGTTCCTCTGGCCGAGGCGCGGGAGGCGTTCACCAGAAACTATCTGACGCGGCTTCTGACGATGACCGACGGAAATGTGACCCGCGCTGCCAAACTGGCACAGCGAAATCGAACTGAATTCTATAAGCTTCTTTCACGACATGGTGTTGAGCCCGCGCGCTTCAAACGACGTCGTGCGCAGGCGACCTCGTAAGAGACTGAATTCGAAGCGATACCGGCAAAAGCCGGGTTTCGAGGTCTGCAGCTCACGACAGATAAACTCGTTTGCCGTGAGTCGCTGACCGAAGACAGCAAAAGAAAAGCCCCGCTTTGCGGGGCTTTTCTTTTGTCTGCACGCAAACTGCCGAAACTGGCATGCGACTTGCTACACCTCAAGGTGCCAACGGCGATCAGTACAGGCGCTGATGTTCGTCGGCTTTCTCAAACCTAAAGGAGCAAACTCATGTACAAACTTCCAACCCTGCTTAGCGCGCTTTTGTTGACCACTACGGTGCACGCATCAGAGAACCTCAGTTTCGAAAAACTGGATGCTGACCAGGACGGTCAGATCAGCGTCACCGAAGCTGCAGTCGACGAGAAATTCGCGGCCGCGTTCGACAAGATCGACGTCAATGCCGACGGAGCTATCAGCCTCGAGGAATTCAAGACGGCGATCGGCTCGTAAGAGGCCTTAATCTTTATGCGACAGGGACGTCGCTGGAAAGAGAAAAGCCCCGGCAACATGCCGGGGCTTTTTTTTGCCAGTAATCTGGCAACCTGGCTACGCGGTCCCTAGCGTCTGGCCCAACCGCTGCGCTTTACCTTGCCGCGGCGTCCTTTGCTGGCAACGACACTGCCACGTCGACTGGTAGCGACTTTCGCACTCTTGGCAACTTTCTTGCCAATGATGTGGTTGATCACTTTGGCCACCACGTTTGCCTTGGCAACCTTGTGTGATTTTGCGGCGTCATGCTTGGCGGTCGCCTGCTTGTCGATGTCATGCGCCTTCTTGCTGGCATGCGCGGCAGCTTTATCCGCATTGTGCTTGTCAGCGTCATGCGCCTTCTTACCGGCGTGCGCCGCAGCTTTGTCCGCATCGTGCGCCTTCATACTGGCGTGCGCCGCAGCTTTATCCGCGTTGTGCTTGTCAGACTCGTGCGCCTTCATACTGGCATGCGCCGCAGCTTTGTCTGCGTCATGCTTGTCAGACTCGGGCGCCTTCTTGCCGGCGTGCGCCGCAGCTTTATCCGCGTTGTGC
>CALHMG010000334.1 GCA_938034705.1 uncultured Gammaproteobacteria bacterium | reverse complement strand
CGGAGTCTCCCGTTGTGTGTCTGGTAGGGGGTGACTGAGGAAACTCCGGCCCCGAGACTTTCTGCAGCAGCCCGATCGATCTCGATCTGACGCGCGTAGATTCAGTACTCGGTCTGTTTGAGCTTATGTCTGCAGTCTGAGTGCGGCGGTGACCATTGAGGTTTGACGCGGGGTTTACAGGTCCGGACAGAACGCTGAAGTGTGACGAGAGCCCTTTGTCTTACCGACCTGGGCCTGGGCGTTGATCAAGTGACGTTCAGAGCGTGATTTGCTGTACTTGCGACTGTCAGATAACCCAGCTGTCAAAAAAGGATTTTCCGAAATTGTCGTTGGCAGATCGTGCGCCGGGTTCGTTCCCTGTCGTCGTCCTCTGTCGTCGTCCTCTGTATCGTTCTTTGTTCTCTTCCCTGCAGGCTTGCCATCTAGGGTTCGCCCGACTCCCCTTCAATACCTCTGGTGGTCTGCCGTGAAGCAGTTGCTCAACCAGTTCAGGCAATCTACCACCTTGTGTTTTGGTGTCCTGTGAATTCGGTCACGACGGATTCAAATGGTACAAAAACCCGAAAAAAGCGGGTGGTGCAGTGAGCCGTGTTTGCGACACCTGGCGTGACTTTTCACAACCGGTCGCGGGTGCCTTACGGAGGCGTTTTCCTGCATTAAAACCAGTGTTTTTTCGCTGGATCGTGCCTGCGCTGACGCTTAACGAGGCGCGGCAGAATCGATGTGTTGCCGTAACGGTCACACCCGCAATCACGACTTCGGATTGAACGGGCGGTTTACGGGTGCTGAAAAAATCTATGACCGGTGTGAGAACTCTGTGATCACACCGATATCCGGCACCGGGATTGACGTTGGTGGTACGTGAAATTTTTCTTCGCGGCAGTTTTGCCAAACGCACAGCTGACAAGCCTGCGGATTCTCCATCAGTCGATCACCGGATCTGGACGGCTTAACAAGGAACTTCGGCTCAGTCGTGACCGAGCAGCGTCCGGCGAAAACGCAGTCGGCAGTGTGCTGGGTACATATCTCGTTTGGCTTTTGGCGGGTCGGTCGGGCGCACCTGCAGACACACGAATACCGGCGCATCGTCGCGGCGAATTAGATCACTGGCTGTGGCCAGTTCACTTTCGTCGCGCACCGTGGACGTCCACCGAAATCCGGCACCGATTGCCATCTGTTCCAGGTCCACGCCCAGCCCCGTGTGGGATTGCTGATAACCGGTTTCGCCGTAATGCCCGTTGTCGACGCACACCATCGAGAAATTCGCTGGCGCCGTTACCGCCACGGTCGCGAGGGAGCCAACGTTCATAATGAGTTCACCATCGCCGGTCACCACAAGAACGCGTCGCGACGGTTGAGCCAGGGCGAGGCCGAGTCCCATGCTGGTTGCGGCTCCCATTGCACCGGCCATCGTAAAAACGTGGTTACCGTCACCGGTAAGTGCGGCGATGTCTTTGGACGGTCCCGCAAGCCCGGTCACAATGAGAAAGTCTTCGTGCGTACCAAGGAGCCTTGGAACCGCGTCGCAGCGGTCGAGGGTGTAGCCCGGAGAAAGTTTTTGCTGTGGAACTGCCATAGTTAAAATGCCTTTGCGCCAAGTAGTTTCTGCGTCAGCAGAACAGCTACGGAAGACTCTGTTTTGAATACTGCATTGATTGCCGCGGTAGTGGTGGGGACAACATCCTCTGGAGCGTCCACTCGCATCGTCATGACGTCCATAGCCTGCAGCACGGGTTCGACAGCCTGACCCATCGGGTATTGCCACGGGTTGCCTTCACCAAAATCGCCTCGCATGCTGACGATGGTCAAAAACGGAAAGCGACCGCCCTTGGGTATCGAGAGAAAGTTGACGCAGTTTCCGACGCCGCTGGACTGCATCAGAAGTACTCCGCGTTTGCCACCGAGGTCAGCGCCCGCAAGCAGGGCAACGCCTTCTTCTTCGGTCGTCAGCGCGATGGAATGAACGGAAGGGTCTTCGATGCTGAGGTCAATAATCTCGCGGTGCCCCGCATCGGGTACGTAGGCGAACTGGGAGACATCATTCGCCTTAAGCAGATTGTAGAGGTCAGTAGCCCACGGACGAGGTGGGGGTTTGTTGGTCATGGCAACACCTGACGTTGTTGAGAATGTGGTCCCTAGTGTGATACCCGAAACTGCACCATGTCTAATCGGTGGTTTTCATTTCTGTCACGACGTTTTTCGGCAAACGGCTATGGTGCTGTCAGCCAGCCGAATTTGTCTTCCGCAGCCCCAAGTTGAATATCGATCAACGCATCACGCAGTTTCATTATGTTCGGCCCGGCGCCACCGTCGCCAACGCGATGGGATTCGCCTCGATAAATGAATTCACCAATCGGTGCGAGCACCGCTGCCGTCCCGGACAGTCCCGCTTCGCCGGTGCGGGCAAAATCAAGCAGCTCGCTGACGCCGATCTGGCGTTCGGACACGGCGTAACCCATGTCCCGGGCGATCGTCAGAATGGATTCGCGCGTGACGCCATGAAGAAATGAACCGTCGAGATCTTTGGTGACGACCTCCCGGTCGTTGGCCAGAATAAAGTTGGCCGCACCGGTTTCCTGCGCATCGTCGCCCGGCGCAAACAGGACCTGATCTGCGCCGTGATCCCGCTTGGCCGCGTCGATAGTGCGCAGAGCCTGGGCGTAATTTGCGCCGGCCTTGGCCATACCGAATTCAGGTGTAGATCGAGGGCTTTCGTCATCGACAATGACCTTGAGCGGGCTGACGCCGTCTTTAAAGTAGTCGCCAACCGGCGAGGCCAGAACAAAGAGCATGGCCTCGAGCGATTTTGACGACGCCTTGCCGATGTTGGGTTCGGTCCCGATTAGCGTCGGTCGCAGGTACAGCGATGCCGGAGATGACGGGATGTGGTCGTCGTTCTCACGCACGGTCCCGCGAATCATTGCGTCGAGAGTCTGGGTCTCGGGTTCAGGCAGGCACAGCATCCGCGCACTCAGTCGCATGCGCTCGACGTTTTTGTCCATTCTGAACATGCGCACATCGCCGTTGGCGAACTTGTAGGCCTTCAGTCCTTCAAAGCAGCAGCTGGCGTAGTGAAATACATGGGCGGCGGGGTGCATCGGCAACGGCCCGGTGTCGCGCATCTCCCAGGGCTGCCATGCGCCGTCGCGATACTCGCAGGTGGCCATCCGAGGCGCGAATACAGTTCCAAACGGTGCGGTAGTTGCGGCTTCGGCGTTCATGCAGTCAGTTGCTCCAGATAGGTAACACTACTCGGACGGGTACTCGTTAAATCCGTTTTTTTCAGGGTGCCGACAGCCAGCCATGACTGTCCTCGGCCTTGCCGGCCTGAATATCGACAAGGGCCTGTCGCAGCTTCATGGTGTGCTCGCCCACATCGCCGTTGCCGACCGTGTGCTCCGTACCGTCGAAGATAAAGGTGCCGATCGGTGCCAGCACCGCCGCAGTCCCTGACAGGCCCGCTTCGCCAGTCTTAACAAATTCGATAAGTTCAGGCGTTGGTATACCGCGTTCCTCGACGATGTAGCCAAGGTCTTTCGCCAGCGTCAGGAGAGAGTCGCGCGTCACGCCGTGAAGAAAATTGCCATCAAGATGACGAGTAACGACGCGTTCGCTGTTGATCAGCATGAAATTCGCCGCGCCGGTTTCCTGGGTGTCGCCGGCGGGACTGAACAGGACCTGATCGGCCTGCACTTCGGCTTTGGCCTTGAGCAGAGGGCCGAGCGCCTGGGCGTAGTTTGCGCCGGCTTTGACCATTCCGAATTCAGGTGTTGAACGCGCACGTTCCGCAAGCAGCACCCGCAGTGGCCGAAGGCCGCCGGAGAAGTAGTCGCCAACTGGCGAGCACAGAATGTAGAACATCGCGTCAGTCGACGGCACTGCCGCCGCACCGATATCCACCGTTGTTCCAAACAGGGTGGGGCGGATATATAAAGATCCCGGGTAGTCGGGAATGTGTTCGACGTTTTCCTTGACCGCGCTCGTAATCATTGTCTTTACGACTTCGGGCGAAGGGATCGGCAGATGCAGCAGAGCGGCGCTTTTCTGCATTCTCGCAACGTGGCTGTCGAGCCTAAAAATCCGAACCTCGCCGTTACTCCAGCGATAGGCCTTGAGTCCCTCGAAACACGAGCTTGAGTAGTGCAACACATGGGCGCCGGGATGCAGTGACACGGGTTCGACGTCGGTCGTCTTCCATTCACTCCAGGCATCATCAGTGTGGGTGCAGACCGTCATGCGTGGCGCGAAAACGGTACCGAATGGTTGTTTGGTTGGATCAGACATATCGCAGTGTGTTTCAGGGACCAGTAAAACTTGACGAGTGCTTTGCACGCGCCGCTCGGGTCACCAAAATTAGCACGAAATGCTTTATGTCACCCGGCGAGTTGGGTCCGGCGGCTGGCATCAAGCTATCCGGTGGTACGGACACCGCCGAGTCCTCGAAAGGACGGCGGCTACCGTGATCGTCTGGCGATAGCCGGCTCGATAGCTGTCTCGGGCAGTGACGCTGGGTCAACGCCGCCAACGACGATCGCGCTGGCGGCGTTGGTACCTACTGATTTTCGATAATCAGTGCCGGGTCACCGAGCAGGGTCCATCCGATGAGCACATCGAGTCCACCCGATCTGCTGCTCGCAAAGGCTCGTTTTGCCTGAATCATCGCTTCGCCAATGGTTTTGCCAGGCTGAACCAGTTGCGCATACAGCAGCTGTGCGAGCGCGCTTTCGTGGTCGGCATAGGTGAGCGTTGAAGCGCCCATCACCGCAGCGGCTCCACGTTCGCCGGAAAGCAGCAGCCGGTGGCCGATAGTGTCACTGCCTGGCGCGACGTAGTACGTGTTCCAGCAGCCCCACTGGGTAACCACGGTCGGCATTGATCCGTTGGTCAGCGCCGTCACATCATCCGTGTTGAACAGATCGTCAAAGCTCCATTGGCCAAAACTCGAGTGGCCAAAGTAGCTCGTCAACGCGGCTCCGCTGTTGATGGCGTTGACCAGTGCCGACTTGGCACCCGCCACGCCCAGAGCGTCGATGTAGGCCGTGGTGACCTGCCAGTTGTTCGGCAGGCTTTCAATGAGCGCATCGCTGTCTTCGCTGAAGCTGTAGCGTGTCCCGGAGTCCGTCGAGTCAGCGGCAAAAACCGCTGTTGCCGGATAGGTCTTCTGGTCGTACAGCAGTGTTTGCGTAACGATAGTTGCGAGCTCATCACTGGTGCGCACCGGAAGTCGACCGATTGCGATCTCGGGTATGTTGTCGCCATCGATGTCGCCATACGCTGGATCAACCGGGGCAAAGCGCACCACGTTGTCAGTCGGTCTGTACAGCGACGGGATGAACCCGTGGCCGGTCGTGCCGCCAAAGTCGCGATAGTTGTAGTCGTCGCCGCCAACAAGCAGCACCATTTCGGTACCGAGATTAGTCGCGGCATACGCGATGTATTCGGCGATAGCCTGGGCGTCTACTACACCATCGCTGTAGGCGTCGTAGACATCCCTGACGTCAACCACTTTGACGCTATAGCGCGCTGACCGTTCACTGACGAGTTGCTCAAGTGCGTCGTCGTTAATGAAATCAGGGTGGCTGATTACAAGATACTGGGCGTCGCCGGATTTGATGTAGTGATGGTCACGGGCTACATCGACTTCCAGTTTGTGCTTTTTCGATTTGGTGGCAACGAAGTACGTCGTTTCCACAGGCTCACCCCTGAAGGTGGCCTGCCAGGTTCCGTCCGGTCGCTGCTTGGCAAAAGCTTTCTTGCGTTTGATCTTGCCATCAGATCGCTCGGCCCAGACTTTGATGTTTGAAGACGAGAAGCCCTTTACACGAAGTTTGTGGGCGCTCGACGTAAAAACGATCTGGTCGTCGATTGCCTTGAGCTTGCGTGGGTATTCCACGCTGATGCTGTCGAGATTGACGACGTCGTAACGAGCGCCATGGTCTGAAGGCAGTTTCAGCTGCAGTGTATTGACACCCGGTACGGCGATGCCGTCCGGTACAACAACGTCGACCTCACGAGATCGAATGCCGTCGAACGTGTCGTCGTGGATGCTGACGCCGTTCAGTTCGATAGTTACGTGATGATCTACGGTGCCCGGAAAGTCGGTACCGCCCCAGTAGCTGGCTTTAACAGAAACCGGGCCGGCCGCCATGTCTTTCAGCTCTACTTCGTGCTGCTGTCCTTCGGCGGGCTGACCCATTGCGAGCAGGCGCTCCGCAAACCAGGGGTCCGCGGTTGGTGACGCGAAGCTGTATTCGTTTTCCGCATCGATCGTGGCGGTCGCGCGATACACTTTTTCAGGTGCACCATCGGGGAGCGTGCGCACGTCGAAACGCGGTGTCACGTGTGCCGGGCCGTCAACGACAAGCCAGTAGACGGCGCTGCCGGAATACAGCGTGTCAACGGGTTCGCCGAGAAATTCAATCCACGACCCGTTACCGATCCGCTTTGCTCTGGTGCCATCGGCTTTCTTGCGTCCAACAATACGAGCGGCGACGGCCTTGCCTCCTGAAACAACACTCAGGCGTTCGGTGAGTGTACCGGTGAGATTTATGCCAGAGGCAAGCAGCTGCCCGTGGGTCACGCGGTAGACGTTCTTTTCCTTTACGGTAAATCGGGCTACTCGAATGCCTTCATTAGCCGCACCGGCATCAGAACTCGCCGCCATGATCTGTTGGCTGCCGGTATCACTCGCTCGAATCTGTTCGGCAAGTTCAGCCATTCGTGCTGCTCGACGCGCTTCGCGCAGCGCACGTTTGCGCTTGCGTTCCTTGCTCGACAGCTCGGTGTTGAACTTCGCCTGTCCGGATCGACTGGTGCCATATTTCCTGTCGAGTTTAAACGGTCCGCGCAGACGGGTTACGCCCTCGACACTGACGTCTTCGATCGCAAAACGCTTGCCCGTCACGGACTCGAATCGAGCTCTGTACTCAAGCACTTCCAGCGAATCGATCTTGTGCGATGGAATCAGCTGTTCGTTAAGCCGACGCCAGGCATCGCCATTGTGAACGTAAAGATTGAAGCCCAGGTTTCCAACTTCAGTTGCGGTCGACCATTTGATTACCAGGTTGCCATCGACATGCTTTGCCTTGAAAGAACGCAGGGTGATTGGCGTTGTGGTGATGCCGCCGTAGCCGAAGTCGACCCGGTTTTCGCCCGACGTCCCGCCGCTGTCACCCGAGGTGACCGAAGAGTTGGCTGCTGTCAGTATGATTTCGTGGCAGCTTGGACACGCGACCGAAGATGGGTCGTTGTCGGTCGTGTGGACCGGTGCGTAGCCAGGAACTGTCGCATCGACAACGTCGACATAGTAAGGAGTATCAAGCTGCGCGCCGTTAAACGCGAACTCGCCGTTAACATCGGTTGTCGTGGTGGCCGCGATGCTGTCGTCAGCGGTACCAAAGATGCCGTCCGGTCCTGGTTCGACAAGGTTCACCGTTACTCCGTCGAGTCGAAAATCGCCCGAAGGGCTGGTGTCGACCGCGTCGAGGTCATTGTCGTAGTAAACGGTGCCACCGATATAGGTGCCGCTGCCGGTGTGATAACCAAAGTCCTGTTCGAGGTTGGACTCGACTACCGTCGGGGTCCCCGGATCGCTGTCGTGATCGATGTCAGCGAGAACGATCGTGCTGCGATGATCAAAGCCGCCATCAGGGTCCGCGGTGTTGGTAAAACCAACAAGCTCGCCGTTGTAGTCGGAAACTTCGATTCCGTAGGTGCCGGAGGTCAATCCATCGAACTGATAGTGGCCGGAACCATCGGTGGTTGTCGTGGCCACGAGGACATCATCAGCCGTGCCGGGCAGGGTGTCAGGACCAAGGTCATAAAGATCCACGGTGATATTCGTGAGACCCGGTTCGCCGGACTCCTGAGCGCCGCTGGCGTCAAAGTCGGCATAGATCGTATCTCCGATAGTGCCGAGACCGCTGTAGCCAAAGTTCTCGCCGACGACGTCGCTCGCTACCACGGTGACGCCCATGGTTCGGTTGATGCCGGGCGTCGTCGTGCCGACAAGACCGTTGAGGTTGCCGGTGCTGTCAGTGACATTGATCGTGTAGTTGCCCGGAGTGACGCCCGAGAAAACAAAGTCGCCATTGACGTCGGACGTGGTGGTCGCAACGATATTTCCGCTGCCGTCGAGCAGCTCCACCGTTACGCCCGAAATGGGCGACTCAAGTGGATCGAACAGTCCGTCGAAGTCGATGTCGTGCCACAGGGTGTCGGTAATGCTGTAGAGGTCCGGGCTGTTAAGGCCGAAATCCTGAAGCAGGTTGGTCTCACCACTTGCGATGGTGATCGCCGGATGATTGTTTGCTCCGGGGCTCTGCAGGCCATTGGTTACCGTGCTCCCCGCGGGTGGCGAAATCTGAACAAACACAGTGTTCGGTGCAACGTTGGTAAAGAGGTAGTTGCCGCCGGCATCGGTAGTCTGACTGGAGATAAGCGTGTCATCGCCACCGCCCGGTGCGTTGTCTGCACCGGCGTCCCACAGCTGAACGCTTACTCCCGCCGCGCCGGCTTCACCGGCATTCTGGGTTCCGCTCGCGTCCGCATCCCACCACACTGTATCGCCTATGACGGCGGCCAGAGGTGCATAGCCGAAATCGGCGTCGAGCCACGCTTCACCCGTGGTCAGAGGTACCGGCACGGAGTTGTCGCCGGACAGGCCAGGGTCGTCCACGGTGCTCAGCGTAACGCCGCCGGGTACGCCGCTCATGACGCGTACGGTGTAGTAGTCCGGTGGCAGTCCTTCGAACAGGTACTCACCGTTGGCATCGGTGATTGCGGTCAGCGGCTGGATGCCACCGTTTAAAGGGTCGCTATCGTAAGGCACACAGTTAATGCTGTTGGCGTCACATTCGTAAAGCTGAAGCGTGACGCCAGACAGACCTGGCTCACCGAAGTCATGAATCATGTCGCCATCGGTGTCGAGCCACACGGTGTCGCCAATCGCGACGGTTCGTGATGTTCTTGTAGCGTCAGTGATCGGCTCGCCGAGGTGGGTTGCCGTAGCAAAGTTCTCAATAGTGTCCGGCGCGGCCGGCAGACTCGTGATGGTTGTTTCGTAGAAATACTCGACCGTCTCTCCGGGGTTCATCAGATCCGGTACCAGGCTGCCGCCCTCGTCGAGCGGGAACGCCGTTGATCCGGCGTCAGCTATGGGCGCCAGAGGAGCATTAGATGGATCGATATATTCAGTGGTGTTGGCGTTGTAGATCACCTCGTTCGGCAACACGTCGTCGATGGTGATCTGGTTTGGCGCAATCGCACCAAGCCCTGCGTTACAGACGTTGATGCCGTAGCGCAATACATCACCCGCGTTGATCTGGCCGTCACCGTTGTGGTCGGTCAGCAGGTCGGCGCTTTTGCTCAGGATGATTCCCTGCATGTTGGGAATTGTGGTTCCCACATCAATAGCGGGCTGACCCACAGACGCGGTGGTCGGATCCTGTCCCCAGGTGGCCGTGATCACAGCGTTGTCGCTGTCGTTTGCATCGGGGTCGCAGACAAACAGCACCATCGCCGTCTGATCGCCGTCGCTCTGGTCATAGACCTTGGCAGCTTCCAGAAGATTCAATGACAGGTGCTGGTCATAACGCTGACCGTTATAGACAAACGGCCCAAAGCCGTCCGCGTTCGCGTCGACGCAAACCTCGATTGTTCCCGTCGGCGACGAGCCGTCGGCCATCGCAGCGGTTACCCAGACGGGCGCCGAGTTTTCGGTAATGGCCTGAGTCGGATCCTGACCGAGGCCGAGACCCACGAGAATATTCTGGGACATTGAATTTTCAGGCACCAGCGCATAGCCCCAGTCGTGGGTGCTGGTGTCGCGAGAGCCCAGCGCGACGCTGATCGCGCCAATCGCCGTGAACACGCTGTTGTCGCCGGTTGAAAACTGGGCGCCCGAGTCCACGTCCATCATGACGTACTGTGTCTCGTGCGGAGCAAGCGCCACCGAAGGCTGCGCTCCATTTGCGGTTTGCCAGTCCACCGTTATCGGTGTGTTGTTTGGATTGTGCAGATAGACCGCTGTATCGATTGTTGTTGAATCGACGAGTGAGCTGCCTGTCGGTGCATAGTAGGAGCTTGCAAACTGGTCTTTGGGGTAGAGCGTGTGCCAGCGGGATTCATAGGTCGCACAGATCTCGCCGGTAATCATGTTTGTCTGCACGGGTGCAGAGGCCGTGATGGTACCGCCGACGAAAAATCCGCCGTCGATCAGCGTGCTTTCACCTTCGTTCAGGGCGATGGTCTGATCGGTGATGCCGTCACCGTCAAGGTCAACGTCGACGACGGTGTTGTCTTCGCTCGCCATGACCGCGGCGCCGGTGTACTGATACATGTCGAAATCAGTGTTCGTCGGCGGTGGCGCGCCTTCAAAGTCTGCCGTGTAGAAATCACCGGTATTGTCGGTCGCTTTGAAATCATCAAGTCCAACACCCCAGTCCCCGCCGCCAATCACGAAATTGGCTGAGAAAAAGAGCTGCAGCGTGCTGCCGGCGGGACAGGTCAGGTTGTAACTGGTCAAGGTCCACGTGGTCTGATTGACGTTAGTGCCCGAATACAGCGTGTTCTGAGCACCACCATTACACGAGTAGTCAACGTTAAACGAGCTGCCCGAAGGGAACGGACTGACGTCTTCAACCTCGAGCCACGACACCGTGATGTTGCCGTCGGACGCAGCGGGTACGTTAAATACCGGCGTCTGCAGAATCTCGATACCGGCTGCGTAGCCGGCGTCATGGTCGGTACCCCAGCAGCCAAGACCCTGGCCACAGCCGTTGGGACCCGCTACATAAGTAGGTGTGCCGGCTTCCCACTGGGAGCCGGCTGTTACCGTCCAGCCGTTTGTGTCAGAACCACCGGAGTATCCCGGCATGTCCTCGCCCACAGGAATAACGAATTCCTGCCCCCAGCGTTCGGAGTTGTAGACCTCAAGCGCCCCTGCCAGAAGGGTGTTGATGCTGCCGCCCTCGCCAGTTGCCCAGGACACTCGCGTGACGGCGAGCGGTACCGTTGAACTGAACTTGTCGCGGCCGTCGAAAATGTTGAACGAGCCGAGCACTGTGGTATCGATAGCGGGTTCGCTGAGGACGATCACATCGGCTGCGTTAAACACGTCGGTCGTGTAACCCGGCGCCATGCCGTTTGAGGGGTCGTTGTCACCCCAGACTTCGGTCGTTGGCTGGTTCAGTGAAGTCGGCTCGAGTTCGTAGCCGTCTTCCCAGTGGTCGTAGTAGATGATTCCACCACCCTGGGCCATGGAGATGGAGTTGTAGCTGTTGGCTTCGGTGCCAACGACAGTCGTGCCGGTATCACCACAGGCGGCGCTGCCAGGGAAAATGGTGTCCAGTGCGTCGATGACCTGGTGTTCGGGAAACGGCAGATAATAGTTCTGGATCGGTTCCGGCGTGGTCGCACACATGCCGGGAGGCGTGCCCGAAGTTGCACATCCGCCATAGTTGTCGTCGACCACGCTGACATCATCGATGGCGATGTCGAGTCTGTCCGGATCAAACGTCGCCGCGGGGTCATACGGTCGATCCCGTACCCAGCGATAGCGCAGGCGTACGCTGCCGTTGCTGATGTACGGAGACAGGTCGATGCCCGCGCGCTCCATCCAGTCCGGGCTGTAGATCGTGTCGCGGACGTCTATGTCGTTTGCGATTACGGTTACGGAGTTGGCGCTTGAGCCCGCCGTGACGAGGTCAACGTGCAGTTCGTTCAGCGATGAATGACCGCTGTCATTGCGACGATGGTAGTAGTAGTTGAGCTTTGGCGTACAGGAGCCCGTGAGATTGATCGGTGGACTCAGAATTTCTACGGTGTCGGCGTCGTTGCTGTTTGACTCGACGTAGAGATACGTACCGGTTGTTGTATCACCGGGTGTGGTGTGGTCGTCGGTGGGGCCTGTATTGAAATTCGACGGCGTTGTGTCGTTGTCCGCCCACCAGTCCACCGTTGCGTTGGGGGTGCCGTTGGTATTTTCGTTAGTGACCTGAATCCAGCCGATGCCGCTGGTGTCAGCCGGCGCTGCTGGCGTAGATACGTCGTCAAAGCACTGCTCGTACAGGACGTCACCGCTCACGGGTGGCGTGTGGCAAACCGGCGCGGTCGGTCCGGTGGGAGGCGCGCCGCAGGTTGCATCGGTTTCGACGACGCTGACATCGTCCATCGCGAGATCGATTTGCCATTGTGATGCCGTAGTGCTCGCGAACGTAGGATTACGCACCCATCTGAATCGGGCTTTCACCGTACCGCTGGCGATATACGAAGACAGGTCAATGCCCGAGACTTCCTTCCAGTCCACACCCGAGGTGCTCTGGGGGTCCGAGCTGTCGACGATATCAATATCCGACGCGATGACCGTAATAGCGCCTGCCGTCGATGATGCGTCGACAATGTCGACATGGAGTTCATGGTCCACGGGCGTCGTGCCGCTTTCCTGCCTGTGGTAGGCAAAGTTCAGTACCGGAAGACAGCTGCCGGTGAGATTGATGTCTTCAGACAGAATTTCGACCGTGTCAGCGTTCTGGTTTGACGCTTCGACGAAGAGGTAGGTGCCCACAGAATTGTCCGTAGGCGAAGTGTGATCATCCGTTGGGCCGGTTCCGCTGGATCCGGTTCCGTTTGATTCGGAGTACCAGTCGCCGATTGATGATCCGTTGGAATTCTCGCTGGTAACCTGGATCCAGTTGATGCTGCTGAGATCTGCCGGGGACCCTGGCACCGGGACTGTGTCAAAACACTGGGACATGATGACCGAACCGGCCACCGGCGGTGAATAACACGCCGTCGGCCCGCCGCAGCTACCGGCTGTGCCGGTTTCGACAATTTCGACATCGTCGATGGCGATGTCCGGCACAAACCCGCTGCTGTAAATCCATTCAAACTGAACGCGTACTTCGGTACTCGATGTGTAGGTCGGCAAAGGAACCGAGAACTGCGTCCAGGCGGTGCTGTTGTGTGAGGCGTCTATGACGAGAATGTCGTCACTGAGGACAATCGTCGAGTCGGTAGCGTCAACAACATTGACCCGTAGCTCGTGGTTGCCTGCGCCGGACTTGTGAACCCAGAATCGAAGTTCCGGCGCGTCAGGGCCGCAAAGCTCAAAGCTTGGTGAATCGAGCAGCATCGTCGGGTTTGGTGTTCCCGACGCTTCGGCAAACAGATAGGTACCGCCACCGGTGTGGTCGCCACTCGGTCCGGTTCCGCCAGAGGCGGTTCCCGCTGTCTCTGACACCCAGTCACCGAATCCGGAGGTGCCTGCAGGACAGGCCGAGCTTCCGTCCGGTCCCTGCGCCCAGTTGGCTGGCAGCAGGCATTCGTGGTCGTTCAGCGAATCAAAATTCTCGGTATGAGGAATGGTGATTTCCGCAGCGGAGGCGGCACCGGTTGTTGCGACGATTGCACCAACGATGAGCCACTTCGTAAACGAGGTGACAGGGTGGCTGAATGGGTTACGACGTTGCCGATACATGCGCAGGACTACCTCAGGCAGTCGTCTACCACAACGTCAGACGGCTACCTTATCAATGACACTGAACGCCGACAAAAGCCGGCGACCTATGGTCATAATCGTAGTCAGTGGACGCCGCTACTCCCTCTGAACGGGGTAGTTCTGCAAGGCATTGGGAAATCGTCCGGGGTAAAACCGGACTTGAATCACTAGGACACAGGTGAGTCCGTCACATTGCCATGCGGCGAGCGGCAACCTCGGGCAGGCGCGGGGCCCCTTTGGCAAATTCCGCGGTGTCTTTGCAGATGCGGCGCCATTTGGAAAGTTCGCCACCGCGAAACCTCCAGAACCACACCAGCCATGTCACGGCGCCGATCGCGAGGCCTGCCCCGACCCACCGAGTCAGAATTGCATGGTCGGCCGGCAGGTTA
>CALHMG010000333.1 GCA_938034705.1 uncultured Gammaproteobacteria bacterium | reverse complement strand
TAGTCGCGTGCATCTTCGTGCGCCATATCCTCGGTCTCGATCTGTTTGATCTTGTTCATAATGAGCAGAATATGCCTTACATCCGACGATGAAAATCCGATTCTTGCGGATTTGCTAGAATCGTCGATTCGTTCCTCAATTCGAGACGTTTTGTGACCGAAGAACTATTTCGAGCCGATGGCTATCTGCGCGATTGCGACGCTGTAGTTACCGCAATTTCCGAAATCCCCGGTAAAGATGGTGCAACGTTTACCGGAGTTGTTGTTAACCAAACCGTGTTTTATCCCAACGGTGGCGGCCAGCCGGGTGATACCGGCCTGATGAGCCGAGCGGACGGGAGCGTTGTTAAGGTGATCGACACGCTTAAGCACCGTGATACCGATGAGCATCTGCACATTCTTGAGTCCGACGCATCGGTTCCGGCAGTGGGTGAATCCCTGCGGCTTGAGATCGACTGGGACAGACGGTATCGCCTGATGCGCATGCACAGCGCCATGCACATGCTGTGTGCGGCTATACCTGCGCCGGTAACAGGAGGGTCGATTGGTGACGGGCGCGGTCGACTTGACTTTGATTTACCTGAACCGGTCGACAAGGTTGAGGTAACGGCTAAACTGAATGAGTTAATCGAGTCGGACAGGCCCATGAGCATGACCTGGATCGATAACGACGAACTCGATGCCAATCCGGATCTCGTCCGAACCATGGCGGCTCCGCCCCCACGCGGGAGCGGCAAGGTCCGGCTGGTCAATTTTGATGGAATAGATTTGCAGCCCTGTGGCGGTACTCACGTCGCTTCAAGCAGCGAGATTGGTCGCGTTCGTGTGAAGAAAATCGAAAAGAAAGGCAAACAGAACAGACGGGTCATAGTGGTGTTTGACGATGAAGCTTAAAGAGTTTGATCTTGAGCGTTTTCGCTGGGATGGCGAATACGAGTTTGAAATCAAGGACGCGCCTACACGCGTCGATCCGATTTACGACGGAAAAAAAGACTATCGCAAAAAGCTCGACAAGCTCAGAAGCGAAATCGATGATCTCCAGGAGATCATGTACGCCCAGGATAAATACGCGCTGTTGACAATTTTTCAGGCGATGGATGCCGCCGGCAAGGACGGAACTATTCGTCGAGTGTTCAGCGGAGTTAATCCTCACGGGCTGCAGATATTTGCGTTCAAGAAGCCTAGCGACCGAGAGCTTGATCACAATTTTCTCTGGAGAACCAACACTCGGATGCCCGAAAGAGGGCGCATCGGTGTATTCAATCGCTCTTACTATGAAGAAGTACTGATCTGCCGCGTGCGTCCGGAAATCGTCACCAAGTACCAGCGTATCCCGGCAGAACATACTCGTAGCCTGAAAAAGACATTCCAGGGACGGTACGAAGATATTTCGAACTTCGAGCAGTACGCTCACCACAACGGAACGCGCGTGCTCAAGTTCTTTTTACACGTTTCGGCGGATGAGCAGCGCAACAGATTTCTCGACCGGATCGATAACCCTGAAAAGAACTGGAAGTTTTCGTCGGCGGACCTGAAAGAGCGCAAGCTCTGGGACGACTACATGAAAGCGTACGAGGACTGCATCAATGAAACCGCGGCGCCCGAGGCTCCGTGGTACGTGATACCGGCGGACGACAAACTGAACATGCGACTGTTTGTCGCGGCAGCGGTGCTCAAGTCTCTGCAGGGCATGAAGCTTGAGTTTCCCAAAATGCCGCCCGAAGAAAAGGCTCGTCTCGCCGCAGCTCGAAAGGCGTTGACCTGAGGCTCCACAGGCGTTGGCCTGAAAGCGCCTGCTGCTGACGGGTCGTTTACCAGTTCCTGTACGGATGGTGTGACAGATACTTGTTGCGGTATCGATAGTCGGCCGTCACGTTGGCGCCGGCCCAGGACGGTATCTGAAACTGTTCGGATTCGCTCTTCAGTTCAATCTCGGCAACAATCAAACCTTCATTGTCGCCGTGAAATTCATCGACGACCCATTCGTGTCCTTCGTTCATGACCGTGTGCCGGGTCTTGTCGACCACGGCTGAATCCGAGAGCTCGGTAATGATCTGCTGGGCGTCGGCTACCGGGATTTCGTACTCGAACTCAAGCTGAGCGATCCCGCTTGATGCGCCTTTCAGGGTTAACCAGGCCGTGTCGCCCGCGATTCGTGCCCGCACGGTCACGTTTGACTCGCTCGCGAGATAGGCCTGACCCATCCGCTGGCTCTGGCTTGTCTCACTGCGCCAGCTGTCGGAGACGACCAGAAATTTGTGTTCTATTTCAATTGCCATAAAGGCAACGGTGCCGCGTTCAGCGCTGGAGGTCAATCGGTACCGTCGCGTCGTTAGGGCGACTGATGGAAACCAGCTTTGAGCATTTTGCGGCGACCTCGGGCCAGGGCACGAGGACCTGAAGGTGGGCGAGTGAGCCTGACGACATGATCTTGCCGTCGTCTCGTGGACCCACAGGCTGAACACATAGCAACGTGAGCAACTCCTCAAGCCCCGGGTTATGGCCACAGATAAGCAGGCGCTCGGTTTGCGCGGGCACCTTCTGCAGTTCCTTGAGCCAGGTATCGACGCTACTGTTGTAAAGCTTGGGGTTCCACTGAATTTGACTCATTGGAATGCGAGCCTGTTTGGCAACGCGCAGCACCGTCTGCGTGGTACGAACCGCGCTGGAACTTAAAATCAGATCGGGGAGTATCTTGTCGTTAAGCAGTTTCTGTGCAACGACGTGACAGGCGAGAATTCCCTGTTTATCAAGCGGCCGGTCGAAGTCGCTTTCGGCTCCTCCGTCCCACGCTGATTTGCCGTGGCGCAAAATCAGAAGTTCACGTTGCATTTTTACTCCGTCGCTCGCGTCGTCAAGCTGTGCAGCGAAGCAACGAGTATAGATCTGGCTGGCAGGCAGGCTACCCGAATTATTGGAAATGGGCGGACGGTTGGCACGCCCGGGCTGCTGACCGGGGTCGAAGCGGTCAGTCAGATCCGACCTGTGCCAGGCAGACGGCGGTAACGCCGACGATGTCATCGACGCTTGCACCGCGCGACAGGTCGCTGATGGGCAGTGAAAAACCCTGAAGGATGGGTCCGATTGCCTGCGCGCCTGCAAGATACTGCGTCAGCTTGTAAGAAATATTTCCAGAGTCGAGGTCCGGGAAGATAAGCACGTTGGCGTGTCCTGCGACATCGCTTGGCCGCGTGACTTTTCGGGTTGCAACCGATTCGATCAAAGCGGTGTCAGCTTGCAGTTCACCGTCAATCAGAATCGACGGATCGCGACTTTTGACCTGGGCCAATGCGGTGGTCACTTTGTCGATTCGGTCATGTTTGGCACTCCCGTGGCTTGAGAATGACAGCATGGCAACGCGCGGTGTCTCGGCCAGTAGCGAGTTCGCGCTTTTGGCTGACGAAATTGTGATGTCGGCGAGTTGTTCTGCGCTTGGGTCAATGACGACTGCGCAATCAGCATAGAGCAGCGTTTTGGGCCCTTCGCCGTTAAAGTCCGGCAGTTCCATCAAAAAGAAACTCGAGGCTGTGCGTATGCCTTCGTCGAGGCCGACGCATCGAAGGCCGGCTTCAATGACACGTCCGGTTGGGTAAACCGCACCCGCGACAAACGTGTCTACGACGCCGGCTTTGGCCATGAGAGCCGCGAAGTACAGGCGCTTTGCCACCAGTTTGGTCGCCGTGGGTTGGTCGAGTTTCGGTCTGAGCTTAATAAGCAGGTCGACAAACTCATCGGTGTGGTCGCTGGTTTGCGGATCTGCCAGGGTTATTCCTGTGCTCTCAATGCCGGCCTTGGCAAAATCATCCTCGCTTGCCAGCAGCACCGGTCGGGCGATGTCTTCATCCACGAGTCTGCGGGCGGCCAGCATTACGCGCTCGTCATCGCCCTCGGGCAGGACCACGCTCAGGCCTTTGCCACGTACATTGTCGATAAAACTATCGATGCTGCTCACACCAGCTCCCGGCTAACGTTTCTTTTCGGCGATTATAACGCCTTGGCACTGACAGTGATGTCATAAACCACGCGAAGGATCCCGCAGATTGCGAGTATGAGTACGAGTCGTATTGCAATTTTTCGCCAGCTTTGCGCATCGGTTGTGCTGAAGCGGCGGGTTCCCAGCCAGACCCCGAGGAACAGAACCGGCAGCATCGCTACCACACGCCATGCGACGGTTTCGGTAAAGAGTCCCGTATTTGCTGCGTGGCCTATCCCGACAGCACCGATGTTGCCAATCAGCAGGTACATTGATGTTGTTGCGCGTGCGACCGCGGGGGATGCCTGGAGTGCGAGCACCATCAGCGTACAGACAATCCCGCCCACGGCGGCAATTCCGTTCAGGGCGCCCGATACCAGGCCTCCGGTGAAGTACACCGTTCGCAGTCTGTCGGTCTTAAGGGTAAATCCTCGCAAGAGCATCAGCGCGAGCGTGAAAACACTGACCGACACAATCAGTCGTGTTCCGGTGACCGGCAAATTGAGAAGCAGAATCTGCGCAAAGGGCACGGTGACAAGACTGGCCGCGACGATCCAGCCGACTGTTTTCCAGTCGATGTGACGCCAGATGTTGCCCAGCATGTGAACGGTAGCGGCGATTTCGAGAATCAGTGACACCGGTACCAGATCTACAGGCCGCATGAACAACGATCCTGCCGTCAACAGTATGGCGCCGAACCCGAATCCCGAGAATCCGCGAATTATCGCGGCCACAAGAACGACCATACTCAACAGCAGAAACTGAGCGAGGTCGAGGGCGACCAGATCAAGCAGGGTTTGCATTTTCGGGTTTAGAATCCAGTCGCGACGCGGGCGATAACCATGAGCGCCAGCGCCAGAATGACCCACATGATACGCCGTCGAACCACTTCAAGCTTACTGCCGGCGTAGATCCGGCCGCCAATCCAGACGCCAATGACCATCGACGGGGCGAGCATCAGATAAAGTGGCAGGGTGGTGTCGGTGGCGACGCCGTTGTAGAACGCCAGCGGCAGCGCAAACATCGGGCCAAACGCGAACAGCATGATCATCGAAGCGCGGCTGCGTTCGTATTCAGCACTCGTCGCGACGATGATCAGCGAGGCGATGAGGCCGCCAACGGCCGATACGCCACTGACCAGTCCAAACACCATGCCGACGCCAACGCCATAAAGAGGGCCGTGCGCAATTGCGCGCCTGAAACCGGATAGTGTGCCCAGTGCGCCGATCCCGACCACGACGCCAACGATGGCACGCACGCCAGAGCCGGACTGCTGCAAAAGTAATTGCTGTCCGATTGGCAGCATCACGATGGCGCCGACGACCAGCGCGAGTACAAATTTTGGATCGACGTCCCGCCAGATTTTCGGCAGCATGACAATCGTTGCCGACAGCTCCAGCGCATACATCACCGGGATGAGCTCACGAGGACTCATGAAGACGGACGCCGTGGTGATGATAATTGCCGACATGCCAAAGCCGGCGTAGCCGCGTACCACGGCACTGCACAACGCGATTGCGATCAGTAGTCCAAGGTGTATCGGGTCGAAGCCGCCAAGTGCGTCAAACATCGTCAGGACGGCTGGTACGCAGACAACACTCGCGGACAGCTCAACACTTAACGGGGTACTTGATACCCCTCAAGCGCTTGCCAATGCTGCGCCGATTTCGCTGGGCGTATTTAATACGGTGACACCTGCCTCGGAAAGCGCGCTGGCTTTGGACGCATACGTGCCGCGATCTCCCATGACAATTGCGCCCGCGTGCCCCATCTTCTTGCCGGGTGGCGACGCCTGACCGGCGATAAAGGCAAAGATCGGTTTGTTCATTGTGGCTGCGTATTCGGCGGCAGCTTCTTCCATCGCGCCACCGATTTCGCCGACAAGAACAATCTTTTTTGTTCTGCTGTCACCGTCCAGTGCCTTCAGCGCGTCCAGCGTCGTTGTGCCGATAATTGGATCGCCGCCTATTCCGATAAATGCGCTTTCCCCGTAGCCGGCCTGAACGAGATTCAGACAGAGCAGGGTGCCGAGGCTTCCGCTTCGGGAGACCACGCCAACATCGCCAGGTTTAAAAATTTCCTTGTCGAACGCAGGCATGAAGCCGACAAAGGCTTCGCCCGGCGTAACCTGGCCCGCCGTGTTGGGGCCGAGGATTCGGGTGCCGTTGTCTTTTGCTGCGGCCATGATGTACATGACGTCCTGCACAGGAATGTGTTCGGTCAATATGCACAAACCCTTCGCGCCGGCCTCGATGGCATCCAGCGCTGCGGCCTTGCAGCCAAGTGGCGGGATAAACAGCACCGAAACATCGAACGGCGTTTGCTTCATCGCGTCTTTGGCGCTGGCGTAGACCGGAACGTCACAGTGTGTGATCCCGGGTTTTTTCGGATTAACGCCGCCGACGATGCGGGTGCCGTACTCCGCCATTCGTTCGGTCCAGAAGGTTCCCTGTTTGCCGGTAATTCCCTGAATCAGTACCCGGTCTTTTCCTGTGACAATCATGGTGCACCTCGCGCGTGCTTGATTGCGGCCTGGATCGCATCATCCATGGTTGGGTAGGGGTCGATGTTCATCTGTTCCTTGAGCATGCTGCGTGCTTCAACGGATCCGGTGCCATGAACGGAGAAGAAAGCCGGCACTTTCGGCTTCAGTTCTTTCAGCGCGTTTATCACGCCCTCCGTCATGACGTCAGTGCGCGCGAACGCGCCGCAAAAATTGACGACCAGGGCTTTGACCCCCGGGTTATCGAGCACCAGCTTCAGCGCCGGTGTCGCGCGCGTATAGGCTTCGCCGCCGATTTCGAGAAAGTTGGCGGGTTTGCCACCATAGTGAGAGACAACGTCCATGGTTGTCATCGTCAGTCCAGCGCCGTTTGCCAGCACGCCGATATCGCCATCGAGTTCAATGAATTTCAGATCGAGATCTTTGCCGCGCTGCTCCAGTGCGGTCAGCTTGTCGGGCGTGCCGTAGTCGGCTGTGTCTGTATGGCGTTTGATCGCTGAATCGTCCATGACGAATTTGCAGTCCAGCGCGACAACTCTGCCGTCTTCGAGTTTTGCCAGCGGATTGATTTCGAGCAGCTCGGCGTCGTTGGCAATGTAGGCGTCGTAAAGTCGAATCAGAATTTCGGCAACCGTCGTTTCGTCAACGCCCGTGCCTTTGACCATGGCTGCGGCATCGGCTTTGCTGAATCCTTTTCGTACGTCGATTGCGTGCTGCTTGAGCGCAGCTGGATGTTTCTCGGCGATTTCCTCGATATCCATGCCGCCCTCGGCCGAAAACATCGCGAGAGGCCCCTTGGTGACGGGGTCGTTGAGAATGGCGGCGTAGTACTCGGCCGCGATCGGGGCGCGTTCTTCGACGAGGAGCTTTTCGACGGTATGACCGCCGATTTCCATGCCAAGAATTGCGGCGGCCACGGTTTCGGCTTCGGCTATTGAATCGGCGGGTTTGATTCCGCCGGCCTTTCCGCGCTTGCCGGCAGGTACCTGAGCCTTGATGATCACTTCGCCGAGTTCGCCAGCGACGGCGCAGGCCTCACCGGGCGTACGGGCAACCCGTCCGCGCGGTATCGGAATCAACGCCTGGGCGAGCAGAGGCTTGCCCGCATGTTCTTCGAAGTTCATCGCTATTTACCGTGACGAGCCCAGAAGCTGCCAAAGAGTTCTTCTTCAGTAGGCTTGTCTTCAGCGATGGTCGTCGACAGGTGCGTAATGTTGATGAAATTTTTGTAAGAGAGATTCTCTGAAAGACTGTTGCCCTGCCACGTGCCGCAACCCATCGACAGCGTGAAGTTGAGTCCACTGTTGAACCCGCCTCCGTTGCCAAACGTGTGCGCCTGGTTGACGAGAACTCTCACAACGTGGAGGTCTTCGGCGAGTTCGCGCGCCCGGTCCAGATTCTGCGTGTGGATGCCGCAGGAGTGTCCCTTGCCCTTGTACTCAAGAATGTCGGTCACAATCTTCTTCGCGTGCGCAAAGTCGCTCGCGCGGTAGACGGTCAGCACCAGTGCCAGTTTCTCGTCGGAGAAGGGGTGGGACTTTCCGATGCCGGTTTCTTCGACCATGAAGTAGCGCGCCTTGCCGGCATCTGCGGGAAGGTCCATGACTTCAGCGAGAATGCTGGTGTCTTTGGCGATAACATGACGGTTGAGTTTGCCGTCGACCCAGAGATTTTTTTCGATTTGTTCTTTGTGATCAGCGTTGGCAAGCCATGCGCCGGCCTTTTCGAGCGCTTTGATCGCGTCATCGTAGATGGCATCAACGATGATGACCGAATTTTCTGATGAGCACGATGTTGAGTTATCGAAAGTCTTTGATGCTTCGATGAGTGTTGCCGCCTGATCGAGGTCGGCTGACTCGTCGATGATTACCGGCACGTTGCCCGCTCCAACACCAATGGCAGGCTTGCCGCTTGAGTAGGCCGAGCGCACATTGTTCTGGGAGCCGGTGACAACGCTCAGGTCGACTTCTTTCATGAGCGTATTGGTGAGCGCTTTTGACACCGGTGAGGGCAGAACCTGAACAAGATCAGCCGGGGCGCCAATTTTTTCCAGCGCCGCACGCATCAGATCAACAGTACGAGTAGTTGTGACGAGCCCGGCAGGCGACGGCGCGATAATGATCGCGTTGCGGCCTTTGAGTGCCATCATCGCTTTGTTAACCGGCGTCGCCGCAGGGTTCGTCGACGGCGTGACTGCCGCAACGACACCGACAGGCTTGGCGTACTTGACGAGTCCGAGTTCCGGCAGCTCTTCGATGACACCAACGCTCTTCGCGCGCGAAAGATCGCGCAGCGTGCCGAACGTTTTGCGTGTGTTCTTGGTGATCTTGTCTTCGACGTTGCCAAGGCCGGTGTCTTCAACGGCCATTTCGGCAAGCATCTTTGCGTGCTCGGGCTGATAGATCGACCACGCGAGTGCTGCGACGGCGTCATCCGTCTGCGTCTGGTCCCAGGTGCCGGCAACGGCCTGCGCCACGCGAGCGCGGTCAATCAACCCTTTGACGACGGCATTCACTGCGTCCTGTTCGGTTTCACTGGAAACGGTAGCCATAACGATCTTCCTCTTGCGGTACGCGAATCATCGGCTGTTGTCGGTGACAACGTGATGAGCACGATCAATAGTGTCGGCAGCAAAATTTGCTGCGAATCGGGACGAAAAAGCGGTCTGAGCGGCGGGTCGCCAACTCATGTACATGAGTTATACTTGTTTCCCCCAACTGCAGCAACACGCCATGCAACCCGCTGAAATCGTGCCGCCATTGCCCCTGTACAGGCGGGTAGAACAGCGTCTGCGTGAGCAAATCCGCTCCGGAGAGCTGGCGCCCGGCGACCTGATTCCCTCCGAGCCCCAGCTGGCCGAGCAGCTCGATGTCAGTCCGGGCACCGTACGCAAGGCTATCGATCTGCTGGTACGCGAACGTCTGCTGTTCCGTCATCAGGGCAAGGGGACCTATGTGTCCCGCATCGATTTCAACAACAGCCTGTTTCGTTTTTTCAGCTACGGCGATGCCGACGGTGGTGATCTGCGTATCCACAAGGAAACGCCGCTGCGGCTGTTGCTCGATGCGCCAGACGACATCTGCCAGCATCTGGGCATGGCAACCGGATCACCCGCCGTCTACATGGAGCGAATCGGGTTTGATGCGCAAGAGCCCGTGTTGTTTGAACGTTCGTGGTGGAACGCTGAGTTTGTCAACGGGCTTGAAGACGAAGCAGTTCACATCCCGGATCTTCTTTATGCGGTGGTCGAAGACCGATTTGGGGTCGCAATCGTTCGAGCCGAAGAAACGCTGACGGCCCAGGCGGCTGATCAGCGCACGGCGCAGACTCTGGATATCACGCAAGGAGAGCCGGTGGTTGTCCTGCATCGCCGGGCCTTTACCGTCGAAGACAAGGCGATTGAATACCGGGTGACGCACGGACGAGCCGATCGCTTCAGTTACCGAACAGAGATTCGATAGCGCGCGTTTCGTGAATCGAAAAAAAGCCCATCGACTCGCGATGGGCTTTGCCGGACCGCAACTAAAAGCGTGGCTATAGCTTCAGAGCGCTCTGGGGATCCATATAGGTGTAGCCGAGATCTTCGGCAACTTCGCGATAGGTCACATGACCCTTGCACACGTTCAGGCCCTCGAGCAGATGCTCGTCGTCAGTCAAAGCCTGTTTGTAGCCTTTGTCCGCCAGATTCAGCATGTGGGGCAGAGTGACATTGTTCAGAGCGTAGGTTGAGGTGCGAGGTACGCCACCTGGCATGTTCGCGACACAGTAGTGAACGACATCGTCGACGATGTAGGTGGGCTCCGCATGGGTAGTGGCCCGGGAGGTTTCGCTGCATCCGCCCTGGTCAATTGCGACATCGACGATGACGGCGCCGGGCTTCATGTTCTTGACCATTTCGGCCGTGATCAGCTTGGGTGCCGAAGCGCCCGGGATCAACACGGCACCGATCACGAGATCGGCCGTCAGTACGTGATGCTCAAGCGCGTCTGCGGTCGAGTAAACGGAGTTGGTCGCGCGACCAAACTGCTCCCAGTGTTTTTCGATCACTTCGCTGTTGCGATCCAGTACCCACACATCGGCGCCCATGCCGACGGCAATATGCGTGGCGTGGGTGCCCACCATGCCGGCACCGATAACTACGACTTTGGCCGGGTCGACGCCCGGCACACCGCCGAGCAACATGCCAAGGCCGCCGTGTGGATGTTCCAGCGCGTATGCACCTGCCTGTATCGCCATGCGACCGGCAACTTTCGACATGGGTGCCAGCAGGGGAAGGCCGCCAAAGGGACTGGTTACGGTCTCGTACGCGATGCAAACGGCGCCACTGTCAACAAGGTCTTTGGTCTGTTCGGGGTCGGGCGCGAGGTGCAGATAAGTAAAGAGGATCTGGCCCTCCCGCAACATTGCGCGTTCGCCGGCCTGGGGTTCCTTGACCTTGACGATCATGTCGGCCGTCGCGAATATTTCTTGCGCGGAATCAACCACGCTCGCCCCGGCGGCTCGATAATCGTCATCGGTTCTACCGATTCCCTCGCCACAGTTCGTCTGAACGGTAACGCTGTGACCTCGACCAACCATTTCCCGCACGCTGGTTGGCGTCATGCCAACGCGATACTCGTGGTTTTTAATTTCCTTGGGAACACCGACATGCATGGCAGAACTCCTTAACAAAATGGAAAACGCCAGTCCCTGTTGCAGGTGGCGGCGCTTTGTAGGATTTGATCTCTGGCGGCGACGACCGCAACTCATACTTTGGCTGTCGCAGATTCCAGGGTTGCGGGGTACGCCAGACGGGACTGTCACCGGGAGCCCGACCCAAGCCTGGTAAGTCGTGGCGCTCGCGGGCGATTCTAACGCGCACAATTCACTGAAGTAGGACCAGGCGATGAGCTGCGGATACGCCAGCGAATCGGCAAAATTCACGACAGCGCAGAACTATTCACCTGGCGACGTTCGCGGTGCTCAGAGCGTCAGTTCAATCGCTGGAAGCCGGCCGACGATGGCTCGCCCTGCATGAGTGTGGCGAGTCGCCGGACGCCTTCATCAATTCGCTCGCTGGGGATCGACGAGAAGCCCAGACGCATGCAGTTTGACGGCGCGGGCGAGGCAAGAAAAAAGACGTCCGCAGGTTCGATGAGAATGCCGTCGGCTCGCGCCCGCACAAACAGTTCGCGCGTATCGATTCGGTCTGGACACTGAACCCAGTACGCGGTGCCCCCAAAACCGGGCACCCGCGCCATGTCGGGTAGTTCGCGTTCCAGAGCGCTGCCCAGAATGGTCCAGCGTTCGCGAAAAGCCTGAGACAGGCGACGCAGCAGCGAGTCGTGGTGGCCCAGTTTAAGAAACTGCGCCACAACGTGCTGGTTGTTGGCCGGCGGGTGTCGAAGCATCAGTCGGCGTAGCGCCCGCGCTTCGCGAATGAGTTCGGGGTCGCCGACCATGTAGCCCAGTCTCAATCCTGGCGCGATGGTTTTCGACAGGCTGCCGACATAGATGACGTTGCCGGTGCGATCCAGACTCTTCAGGGCCGGATGAGGTTCGTCGACATAGTTGAGTTCTGATTCGTAGTCGTCCTCGACGAGGATAAAGTTCTGTTCCTGGGCTTTTTTGAGCAACTGGCTGCGGCGTTCGTTGTCCAGCGTCACCGTCGTTGGGAACTGATGACTCGGGGTGGTGTACACCACGTTGCATTCATCCAGTTGTTCATCAATGACGAGGCCACCGTCGTCGACTTCCAGAGGGACAAGCGTCGGATGCTGGGTTGAAAAAATATTTCTTGCGTCGGGATAACCGGGTTCTTCAAGACCGACCCGACTGTTCGGGCCGGCAAGGAGTTGCGCCACGATGTAAATGGCCTGCTGCGCGCCAACGGTCACCAGGATTTCATCGGGGTTGGCGAACACGCCACGCCTCGGCAGGATTCGCGTCATGATCTGTTCAACCAGAAGTGGATCATCCTGGTCGATGCGGTCGTTGGCCCAGTCGTGTACCGCGCTCGCGCTCATCGCCTCACGCCAGCATTCACGCCATTCGTTCAGTGGAAAAAGCGCAGGATCGAACTGGCCGTAGATGAACGGGTAGGGATAGCTCTGCCAGTCAGAGGGCTTGACGATGTTGTTCTGTGAAGACGGTGTCAGCTGAAGCAGTGAACTCCAGTTCGGTCCGGCATCGGGCTCGCGTTCGACGGGGGGCGCGGTTGCCACGCGACCCTCAAGAATATCCGGCGCGACGTAGTAGCCGCTTCGCTCCCGGGCGACCACATAGCCCTCGTCGACCAGCTGCTGGTAGGCGAGCACTACCGTGTTCCTCGCAACGTGCAGCTGGCGTGCCAGGCGTCGACCGGACGGTAGCGGCGCGCCAGGCGGGATGTGGCCGTCGAGCATGGCACCCACCAGCATTTCGCGGATGCGTGTCTGCAGGCTCTGTCCGGGAGTTTCCGGGAGACTGAATAGATAGTCGGTCATCGTTCGGCACCGTCGCTTGAAGAATTCACTCGGTTTTCCCGCGGGTTATCGCGCTTGGGTCCAGATGCGGACCAGTATCGGGACTTGGACAGCGGACTGGCCCCATCGCCCACATTACTTGAAACTGGACTGACTGCAATAGCGCATCTTTCCCAGTACTTTTGGGTGTAAGGTCGTGGCCCGCGAAATCTGGCCCAACTGGATCTAATAGCGCCCGGATAAACACCGTTAATGTCGAGTCATTCGCGGGCAGCGTGATCGGTGCCTTGCCCCGGCCTTCAAAATTCTGTTGAGTTGTCGACAACTCGAAATTCAAAATCGCAAGCGGCAATCGCCGCGGGAGTCACAGTCATGAGTATCAATCAGGATATCGATCTGTCGTATCACTGGATGCCGTTTACCGCCAATCGCGACTTCAAGAAAGATCCTCGGATGGTCGTCAAAGGTGAGGGCGTCTACTACTGGTCTCACGACGGTCGACAGATTCTCGATGGATCGTCAGGCCTGTTCTGTTGTGCGGCGGGTCATAGCCGTACTGAAATCGCAGAGGCCGTTGCCGAGCAGCTCAAAGAGCTTGCTTACGTTCCGCCGTTTCAGATCGGACAGCCTCTGTCCTTCCAGCTCGCTGAGCGGGTGGCCAAACTGACGCCTGACGGTCTCGATCATGTGTTCTTTGTGAACTCCGGATCCGAGTCCGTAGACACGGCAATGAAGATTGCCCTTGCGTATCACTACGCACGTGGCGAAGGCACTCGGCAGCGATTTGTTTCCCGCGAACGCTCGTACCACGGCGTTAACTTCGGTGGCGTCGCGCTGTCGGGCATGGTTAAGAACCGCCAGATATTCGGTGTTGCGGGGCCAGCCGTTGCGCACATGCGTCACACATGGCTTGAAGAGAATCGGTTTGCGCGCGACCAGCCCGAGCACGGCGCAGAGCTCGCAAATGATCTGGAACGAATTATTCAGAACTTCGGCGCCGACACCATAGCGGCTTGTTTTGTTGAACCGGTTGCGGGTTCAACGGGCTGCCTGATTCCACCCAAGGGATATCTTGAGCGCCTGCGCGAGATTTGTGACGAGTACGGCGTGCTGCTGGTTTTCGATGAGGTGATCTGCGGTTTTGGCCGACTGGGTGCGCCGTTTGGTGCCCAGGCGTTTGGCGTTGTGCCGGACATGATGACGATGGCCAAGGCGTTGACCAACGCAGCTCAGCCGATGGGCGCTGTTGCGGTTCACGACCGTGTCTACAACGCGATCATGGGCGCGAGCCCCGAGGACGCGATTGAACTCTTTCACGGCTACACCTATTCAGGTCACCCCGGCGCTTGTGCGGCGGGTCTGGCGACTCTGGACATCTATGAGCGCGAGAATCTGTTTGAGCGTGGAGCCGAACTGGCACCGTACTTTCAGGACGCAATATTCAGCCTTCAGGATCTGCCTCAGGTGATGGATATTCGAGGCTACGGCATGATGGCGGGTATCGATGTGAAACCCGCGGCGGCCCCGGGAACCCGCGGTCCTGCGGTGCAGAAAGCGCTCTACAAAGCCGGCCTGCACGTCAAATTCACCGGCGACGCCGGCATCGTGGCACCGCCGCTGGTATCCGAGAAAGATCACATCGACCGAATGATCAGTCTCCTGCGACAGGAAATCTCGAAAATCGACTGACGGTTTCCCAGATCGACCTGCCAGTTATGAAAACGGCGCTGTGATTACAGCGCCGTTTTTACGTTCGCTCGTTTTCTAACGAACAATCAATCTATCTGCGGTGGCTACAGGAAGTTGTTTGGCCAGACGACAGTGCGCCACATGTGGGCGACGGGACTGTCGTCAAAGCCGAGGCCCTCGCTCGGTTGCCTGAAAGCGTTGGCGATAACGTCGTCGAACTCGTCGAGTTCGACCTTAACGTCGGGGTCAAAGGCGTAGTAGTCGTTGACGACCACAGACATCGCCGACTCGTACCATCGATGCGCTTTTGCCGCTTCGCGCGCCTTGACGAGATAGTCGGGGACGACGAAATCTTCGCCGAAAATTTCTTTGTAGAAAGCGGGATATTCGTAATTGTGCTCAGGCGACGCAAAGTAACGCAGGGACTGGTGGTAGGTGATCGCCCAGGATACTTCTTCGTCGACGTAGGGTGCGACCATCTGGCCGGCCCAGTAGCCGTGATCGGCTCGAATGAGACTGACAACCGAGATGTCGTGAAGCAAACAGGCAAGCACGATGTTGTCTGATTCATTTTTGTCTTTGGCAAGTTTGGCACTCTGCAGCAGATGAGCACAGGCGCCCGGGTTGAGTCCAAAGCGAAACTTGAAAAAGTCTTTCAGCGTTGGCGCATCCGGCATCGCCGGCAGTCGCGGATCGTCACCCATCAGATGCCGGCCGGTAGCTCGACCCGTGGCTCGTTCCGAGACGTTTGCCATCCACGGCAGTTTGACCTTCAGACCGAGCGACGCAAGCATTGCGTCTTCGAGTGAGTCCGCTTTCGCGATCGGGTTGTCGTCTGCACCTGCCTGACCGTGCTTCGTTGATTTCTCAAGCTTGCCGGCGGCCTCGGTCGCAAGTTTCTTCTGGCTCATTGAAAGTCCCTGGGCTTACTGCTGTAGTGCGGCGTTGGATAGTTGAAGTCGGTCTGAGACTCTGTGCCTGGGCTTTCAGGCGCGACGGGCGATGATGATACAGCGCAAGTGCCGGGGTGGGTTGATGCTGACACGCCCGAACGCGGTGTCTTGTTTTTTGCGCATTTTCCGCTCAGTGAACTGACCCGGGTCGTATCGTTGCGGGGATACGGGAACGCCCGGGAGAACGACAAGAACGGTGGGGCATGGGCACCCGCGTGGTCGTCGGTATGGTCCCGCTGTACAGAAAGCGCTTTGTAAAGCGGCATAGTCTGCCCGGCCCTGAAGTCCTTCACCTGTCGGGTCGTCGAGCTTCCTGGTTTCAGGCGATAAAACGTCGCTGTCACGACACGCTTCTTTCAGAGCTGACAAGGCCTGTCAATCGTTCAGCGTCGTGTTTGTCTCGATCTATCTCTGACATACTTCTTCGCAGTAAAAGCAGTCAAACATGTGTCGCCATCGACCGGATCGATGCTGACGCAATCCGCGTTTAAGACGAATCTTGAGTTGTGTCTCTTAACGTATTCGCAAACTTTCTGTTTGATCATGCTGTTGCGACGCTCGAACCCAAACGCGTGTTTGGTTGTAACCGGGTCTGCGCAAGGTTGATCAATGGAAAAAAAGGAGGATAGAAGTTATGACCATAAAAAAGACTGGCGTTTCTCGCCGGAAGTTTCTTAAAGGCACCACCGCAGCCGGCGCGGCCGCCGCAGTGGGTCCGTGGATTGTGAGCCCTCAGGCGCTGTCCTCATCAGGTGAGGTCAACGTGCTGATGTGGTCAGACTATTTACCTGATGACTGGCAAAAATCGTTCACGGATAAAACCGGCATCAAGCTGAACTACACCGGTATTGGTTCGAACGAAGAAATTATCAACAAGATGAAAGCGACCAAGGGCAAAGGTATCGATATCTGCAGCCCAACCAACAATCGCTCGGGTCAGTGGGTTGACCTTGAGGCGCTTTCGCCGTGGGACTACGGCAAAATTTCGAACATCAGTGCCGCCAATCCCGCAATGATGAAAGTCGGTGATACCGAATGGAATTTCAACGGCAAGGGTTCTCACTGGCTACCGCATATCTGGGGCACAGAAGGCATCGGCTGGCGCACAGATCTGTTTCAGCCAAAGGGCGGAGTCCCAAGTTATGGTGACGTCTGGGATCCGGCGAATGCAGGTAAAACCATGATGCGTGCTCACTCGGGAATGCTCGGGGCAGGCCTGCACATGGAAGCCTCCGGTCAGATGGATGCCGGTTCGGTCTGGGCCGCGTACGAGTCCGAGGAGAAAATGAAAAAGACCTGGGATCAGATTCTGGCTTTTGTGACCAAGAACAAGTCGCAGTTGAAGCTGATCTGGAATGAC
>CALHMG010000332.1 GCA_938034705.1 uncultured Gammaproteobacteria bacterium | reverse complement strand
CGGCGAAATTGTCGCGAGACCCATGATGTATCTGGCGCTGTCCTACGACCATCGCATCGTCGACGGTCGCGGCGCGGTGCAGTTCCTTGTCACCATCAAGGAAGCACTTGAAGACCCAACCCGTCTACTGCTTGAAGTCTGATCAGGAACCAACATGTCCGACAAATTTGATGTAGTCGTTATAGGTGCCGGTCCCGCCGGTTACGTTGCCGCTATCCGCGCAGCTCAACTCGGGCTCAGGACTGCCTGTGTAGACGAATGGATCGGCGCAGGAGAAGGAGCCTCGTTCGGCGGTACCTGCCTGAACGTCGGCTGCATTCCGTCCAAGGCCCTGCTCGACACCTCGGAGCAGTACTACAAGGTGACTCACTCCTTCGCGGCTCACGGTATCGAAGTCAACGATGCCTCGCTTAACGTCGCGAAAATGCTCGAGCGCAAGGACAAGATTGTCAGCACGCTTACGGGCGGCATTGCCATGCTGTTCAAAGCCAACGGCATCGAAGCAATCCACGGTCACGGCCGCATACTGGCTGGCAAACGAGTCGAAGTCAGCAGCCCGGGAACAGACGAAGTTGTACGCACGCTTGACGCTGATCACATCGTCATTGCAAGCGGTTCGGAACCTATCCCCTTGCCGAGCGCGCCGTTTGACGATCGCATGATCGTCGACAATGCCGGCGCGCTGGACTTCAAGGAGGTTCCCAAACGCCTCGCGATCATCGGTGCCGGCGTTATCGGACTGGAGCTCGGAAGCGTCTGGCGACGACTTGGCAGTGAAGTCGTTCTGCTCGAAGCCATGGACACATTTCTGGGCACGGCCGAACGCGAGGTTTCCCGCGAAGCCGCAAAGCAGTTCAAAATCCAGGGTCTGGATATCCGTCTCGGCGCGTTCGTGCAGTCAGCGAAAACGATCGACGACGAAGTGCACGTTGTCTACAAGCTCAATGGTGTTGAAGAAACTATTATCGTCGATCGTCTGGTGGTCGCTATCGGGCGTCGCGCGTTCACGGTTGGCCTGCTGGGCGCGGACAGTGGCGTCGAGCTTGATGACCGGGGTCGAGTCCAGACTGACCACAACTGGCGCACAACCGCCCCTGACATCTACGCCGTCGGGGACGTAGCCGCAGGTCCGATGCTCGCACACAAGGGCGCCGAAGAAGGTATTGCGGTAGCCGAACTGATTGCCCGCGGCCACGGACACGTCAACTACGAAACAATTCCCTGGGTGATATACACGCACCCGGAAATTGCGTGGGTTGGCAAGACGTCTGACGAACTTGAGGCCGAAGGTCGATCGATCAAAACAGGCTCATTCCCCTTTGCCGCAACCGGCCGCGCTCGCGCGATGGAAGAAGCGATGGGTTTTGTCAAGATTATCGCGGACGCCGACACAGACCGAATCCTTGGCGTACACATGGTGGGTCCTCATGTGTCGGAGCTGATCCAGGAAGCCGTTGTCGCAATGGAATACGGCGCGAGTTCCGAAGATCTCGCACGAACCTGCCACGCCCATCCGACACTCAGCGAAGCCGTTCACGAAGCCGCGCTGGCGGTCGACAAACGCGCGATCCACAGAGCCAACTAACACAGGTTCAGCCCAAGTCGCGAGCGCCCGGCGTTACAGGAACGTCGGGCCAATTCGTACCGGACTGGGCAGCCGCGCTGGCGCATAATCGCGGCGGCAACCCAACTTCAAGTGAGCGAACCATTGAGCAATAAAGGGTATCCGGCAGAATCCCTGCCAGCGGAAATATTCAAGGCTTACGACATCAGAGGCATTGTCGACGAGACACTGACCGAAGAAGGCGCAAAGGCAATTGGACATGCTGTTGGTTCGATGGCACGAGACGCGGGCGAAACCCTCGTCGCGACCGGCCGGGACGGACGTCTTTCAGGCCCGCGATTAAGAGCCGCACTCGCCGATGGGATCATGGCGGCAGGCCTGGATGTCATCGATCTCGGTGCCGTGCCGACGCCTCTGGTTTATTTCGCAGCCAACGTGCTGGATACAACATCCGGTGTGGCCGTGACGGGCAGTCACAACCCGCCCCAGTACAACGGGCTCAAGATCGTTGTGGCGGGACACACGCTCTCTGGCGATGACATTCAAAACCTCCGAAAGCGCGCCCTGTCTGGCGACCTCAGTCACGGGACAGGAACGCAGCGGGTTTATGACATTCAGGACGACTACCTCAATCGTATCGCCGAGGACATCAAACTCGACAGACCGCTGAAAGCGGTCGTCGACTGCGGTAACGGGGTCGCTGGCGAAATCGCACCACGCGTACTGCGGGCAATTGGTTGCGAAGTCGACGAGCTGTATTGCGAAATCGACGGCAATTTCCCGAATCACCACCCCGACCCGACGCAACTTGAGAACCTTGTCGACCTGATCAAACGCGTTCAGGAACTGGACGCAGACATCGGCCTCGGATTCGACGGCGACGGTGATCGCCTGGGGGTCGTAACCAAAGAAGGCAAAATCATCTGGCCTGACAGACAAATGATCCTCTTCGCGCGGGATATCCTCGGTCGCAACCCTGGCGCAGAAATCGTATTTGATGTGAAGTGCTCAAGAACGCTACCGGCCGAAATCGCCGCAGCGGGTGGCAAGCCGACGATGTGGAAGACAGGACACAGCCTGATCAAAGCGCAGCTGAAAAAATCCGGTGCAGCGATTGCCGGTGAAATGAGTGGTCATATTTTTTTCAGCGAACGCTGGTACGGCTTTGATGATGGCATTTACTCCGCCGCACGCCTGCTGGAAATCCTGAGCGCTACCGATGAATCACCTGTCGACGTATTTGCAAAACTTCCTGACACCGTCAACACACCTGAGTTAAAGCTCGAAATGGAACGTGAGGGTGAGCATCACGAGCTGGTGGCGGAACTCATCAGCGCCGCTGATTTTTCCGATGCCAAAGTCAGCAACATCGATGGACTGCGCGTCGATTTTGACGATGGCTTCGGGCTAATTCGTGGTTCAAACACGACGCCGACAATTGTGATGCGCTTTGAGGCCGATAACGAGACTGCCCTGCACCGGATTCAGGATCGCTTCCGAAACCTGATCAACACAACGCGACCCGGTCTGTCTCTGCCATTTTAGAGGCGAGTTGAAAACATGATCAGGCTACTTTCGATATTGATTCTCGGTATCGTCTGTGCGCTGGCCATATTTGAGCTGCGTCATCGCACTGAAGGGCTGCTTGAACTTCAGTTTGATCCGCTTACCCAGAGCCGCGAACTCTATTCCACCGACAGGCTTGCTGAAGCTGTCTACGTCGCCGAACACCTTATCGAGAATCCGCACCTCGCCCGAAGCCCCGGCGATATCGCAGACGCCCAGACAATCATCAACGATTCGAACGAGCGTATGAATTCACTGTCGGGGAAAGTGCAACGCTTTGTTGATGGTGCGGTCACCGGTGAACCCAAGGATCTCGTTGGCTTTGTTGGATCCATGTCTCTGGATCTTTTTGTCGTTGGCGACGTACGCGACCTGCTCGTTCAGGGATACAGGGAGGTCACAACCTCTGACGGTGACAAAATCATCCTGGCACTGTCCGCTGCGGGTCTTGCAACAACTCTGGTCCCTGCGGTGGACTGGGCTCCTTCACTCATGAAAGCTTTCAAGCGACTAGGGAAATTCAGCGAGGCATTCGCAAAGAACCTGACGCGACTCGCTCGGCGTGCGCTGAAGCTCAACGACTACGACGAACTTGGCAGCGTCGCGGTTGATTTCGGGCGGGCCGCAAAGAATCTTAAACCAGGCCCGCTCGCGGGCATCATGAAACTCGTCGACAAGCCAAGCGAGTTACGCAAGCTTTCGCTGGCAGCAAAAATCAATCCACGGGCGACCTACATGGTCGCCAGCGGAACTCGCAAAGCCGGCATCAACCAGTTGTTGTCCAACGGCTCAAATATTTCTCGAATCGCCAGCAAACTGCGCCGTTCATCGCGACTGATCAAGAGCTTTCGCAAAGCCACCCGCATTATCCCGACACTGTGGCTGACGATAATCGCCGGAGTCAGCGGATTTCTGGCGTTGTCACTGCTCATACGGGGCTTGGTCGGGCTTCGCTTTACACGGCGCTGAGCTGTGCAAGAATAAACGATACGGGTTTGATTTCAGTCAGTTACGACTGACAACCACTGGCGAATTTCCCGCTTTGGCAGGAAGGTTTTCTTGAGCAGCAACGATCCAAAGTACCCTACCGCTACCGGCAGTGTCGACGTCGATGACGCCGAACGGTTACGCGTCGCTCTTGAGACTTCCCGCAGCGGCATCTGGGACTGGGATCTCGTCTCCGACAGTATTTATCGCAGCTCGTTTTTTGAACGTCACCTCGGGCACCCGCCCGGCAGTATCCGCGAGGACTTTACGAGCTGGCTGACCCTGATCCACCCCGAAGATCGCAAGGACGTAACCCGGGCTATCGACCGATATCTCGACGCCGGTGGAATCGGCAATTACGAGTGCCAGTATCGGGTACGCAGTGGACGTGGAACCTGGCGATGGATTCTTGATCGTGGCCGCGTGACACACTGGGAGAACGGCGTTCCCTCACGATTTGTTGGAACCCATTCAGACATTTCCTACAGTCGCGGAATGCAGGAAACGTTGCAGGTGCGAGAGGCGCAACTGCGAGCGTTCATTGAAAACTCCCCGGCGGCCATCGCGATCACTGACCCGAACGGCTGTTTCACGATGGTGAATTCAAGCTTCGCAGAAACCTTTTCGCTGGAGTGTGTTGACGTTCTTGGTAAGACTGCGGCAGAGATCATGCCGCAGGACATCTCGGACACCGATGTACGCAATGACAACTCTGTAGTTGCGGAACTGGTTCCAACATCATACGAGTACTCACATCATCTCGACGATCAACGCATCTTTCGAGTCGTTCACAAATTTCCGATCGTCGACGACAAGGGAAAAATGCTTGGCATCGGTAACATGCATACCGATGTCACCGCATTTCGAGAAAACGAGCGGAAGCTTCAGGACAGTCAAACCAGATTTCAGGATTACACCGAACTCGCCGCCGACTGGTACTGGGAGACGGATGCCCAAATGCGGTTCGTCTCGCTATCGCCCACGTTCGCCAAACACACCGGTCTGGATCGCAACGAAATTCTCGGCCGGTCCCGTGCAGAGATCGCAACGGATCGACAGCGCAATGCGCAGATCTGGGCTGAACACTTTGAGACATTACTCGAAAAGCGTGACTTCCGCGGGTTCATCTACGAGACGGTCGACAACGACGGCAACAAGCTGATTCTGAACGTCAGCGGCAAACCGCTTTTCGGACGAGGTGGCCGGTTTGAAGGCTATCGCGGAACTGGCCGAAACATTACGACCGAGACGATGCTGACGCAAAAGATTGAGCATGAAGCGAATCACGACCCGCTTACCGGCTTGTACAACCGTCGAAAGTTTGAACGTGAGCTGGATATATTCCTGAATGACAAACGCCTTGGGTCCAGTGTCAACGTTCTCTGTTTCCTTGATCTCGACCGGTTTAAGGTAGTGAATGACGTTGCAGGCCACGAAACCGGTGATCGCCTGCTCCGTTCTTTTTCAAAAATGCTGAGTGGCAAACTACGCGAGTCGGATATTCTGGCCCGCATAGGGGGAGACGAGTTCGGACTTCTCTTACGGGACTGCAACGTCACCGATGCGCTGTCCGTTTGCCAGAACATTATCGAGTCGACCAGAAAGTTCTCCTTTGTGGACAACGACCGCAGCTACCAGATAGGCATCAGCATCGGTGCCGTCGAAGCAAAGCCCGGCCAGGACAGCGTCGCCGAACTGCTTTCTCTCGCCGACAACGCCTGTTACGCAGCCAAAAACAATGGCCGCAATCGAGTGCAGGTTCATCGCAAGAATGACAACGAAGCGTTTCTGCTACGTCAGCAGGCGCGACGTATTTTTGATCTACCAAACGCTCTGGCGAACGATCGCTTCGTGCTATTCGCACATCCAATCATGCCGCTATCGGCTTCCCTTGAGGGCCCAGGTTTTTTCGAGGTGCTCACAAGGCTGAAAACCACTGACGGTGGCCTTCTGCCTCCAGACACCTTTATCTCTGCAGCAGAACGCTACGGGCTCGCGGCTGACGTGGACAAATGGGTGATCAAGACGGCTCTCGACACCCTGGCTAAATCCCATGCCGCTGCCGACTCAAGGAACGACCCGGTACTGTCCATAAACCTCTCTGGACAATCTCTGAACGACGACAAGCTCTACGACTTTGTCAGCGACGAATTGTCGCGTCACGGAATTCGCGGCAGCGCGATCTGTTTCGAAATCACCGAAACGGCGGCGGTATCCAACATTACGGACGCGCGCTCGCTGATATCAAAACTCAGAGCACTCGGGTGTCGATTCGCGCTGGATGATTTTGGCGCTGGCCTCTCGTCATTCAGCTATCTGAAGGATCTTGATGTTGACTACATCAAGATCGACGGTGAATTCGTTCGTGGCCTTAAAGAAGATGTCAATCGAGCGGTAATTCTGGCGGTGCAGGAACTCGCGCAGACGCTCTACATCAAGACAGTTGCAGAATATGTTGAGGACCAGTCAACGCTGGATTTTCTCAAACAGGCCGGAATCGATTACGGACAGGGATTTATCTGGGGAAAGCCGGAGTCGCTGGAATCAGTGCTGACTATTCCCACGCTCAACTACTCGACTGGAATCGTCAAGCTGGTTCATTCTAACGACTAGTGGCCCCGATCAGCTCGCCGGGTCCACATCGATTCGCGCGACCTGTCTATATCCTTTTGGCAACATCAACCCGCGTCGCGCGCGTTCGCCAACATAATTGTCGATATCCTTGGGCTTGAGCGTCAGCACACGCTTGCCAGAGTGAATCAACAGCTTGTCGCCTTCTTCAAAAACCGCGCAGCCAACGACCTTCTCTTCGCCAGACTCAAAGTCTTTCTTCGGCACATTGAACAGCTTGACGCCCTTGCCTTTCGCGAGTTCCGGGAGTTCCGACAGTTCGAAAACCAGCAGTCGCCCGGCGCTGGTTGCCACAGCGACCCAGCCGTCTTCCATGCTCGACACCGGAGCCGGTGTCAGTGTTTCTACAGCACCGCCCGCCCTGATCACTGCCTTACCGGCTTTGGTTTTGGTAATCATGTCGCCCAGTCGTGCGACGAATCCATACCCCTGATTGGTTGAAAGAAGATATTGAGTATCTTCTCCGCCCATCATGACGCCGTTAAAAGTTGCTCCGGCCGGTGGCTTCAGGCCCGATGAAACGGGTTCACCCAGGCTGCGCGCCGACGGCAGACTGTGGGCCGCAAGGCCGTAAGCACGCCCGGTTGAATCGAGGCAGATCAGCGTTTGATTGGTTCGTCCGCGAACAGAATGAAGATAGCCGTCGCCCTGGCGATAGTTGAGCTCCACCGGATTCACGTCGTGGCCTTTGGCCGCGCGGATCCATCCCAGCTTCGACAGGACGACCGTTGTCGGCTCTGCCGGAATCAATGCGCTCTGATCCAGAGCCTTGGCGGCCTCGCGCTGGGCGATCGGGGATCGACGGGCGTCCCCGAATTCCTCGGCGTCGGCCGTGATCTCTTTCTTTACCAGCGTCTTCAGCCGCGCCTTGCTGTTGAGAATCTTCTCGAGCGTGTCGCGTTCAGCAGCGAGTTCGTCTTTCTCGCCCTGTATGCGCATTTCTTCGAGTTTCGCGAGATGCCGCAACTTCAATTCGAGAATCGCCTCTGCCTGACGTTCGGTCAGCTTGAACCGCTTCATCAGTACCGGCTTAGGCTCATCCTCGGTTCGAATGATCTTGATGACTTCATCAATATTCAGATAGGCAATCAGATAGCCATCGAGAATATGAAGGCGGTCAACAACCCGGTCCAGGCGATGCTGCAGTCTTCGGGTGACCGTAGTCATCCGGTATTCAATCCACTCCTTGATGAGCTCCTTGAGATTGAACACGCGAGGTCGGCCGTTGAGGCCAATCATGTTCAGATTTACGCGATAGCTGCGCTCAAGGTCAGTTGTCGCGAACAGGTGATTCATCAACTCATCAACGTTGACGCGATTGGACCTAGGCTCGATTACCAGCCTCACCGGGTTTTCGTGATCCGACTCGTCGCGAAGATCCTGCACCAGCGGCAATTTCTTGGCGTTCATCTGGGACGCGATCTGCTCCAGCACCTTCGAGCCTGAAACCTGATGCGGAAGCGCCGTGATGACGACGTCGCCCCCTTCCTTTTTCCAGACAGCGCGCATGCGGATCGACCCGTTGCCCGTCTCATACATCTGACGAATTTCGTCAGCTGGGGTAATGATCTCGGCATCGGTTGGGTAGTCCGGACCGTTGATGTGCTTCATCAGATCCTTCACCGTCGCCTTGGGTGAATCAATCAGATGGATTACGGCGGACGCGACTTCACGAATATTATGAGGCGGAATATCGGTCGCCATACCGACCGCAATACCGGATCCGCCGTTCAACAGCACATTGGGCAAGCGGGCCGGCAACGTACGAGGCTCATTGAGGGTGCCGTCAAAATTCGGCATCCAGTCGACGGTTCCCTGACCGAGCTCCGAAAGCAGGACCTGGGCGTAGCGAGTCATTCGCGCTTCGGTGTAACGCATCGCGGCAAACGATTTGGGATCGTCGGTTGATCCCCAGTTGCCCTGCCCGTCAATCAGCGGATAGCGATAGCTGAAAGGCTGCGCCATCAAAACCATTGCCTCATAACACGCCGAATCGCCGTGAGGATGAAACTTGCCGAGAACATCACCAACCGTGCGAGCGGACTTTTTGTGCTTTGAGTTGGCGTGAAGTCCCAGGTCGCTCATCGCGTAGATAATGCGACGCTGGACCGGCTTCAGTCCGTCACCGACGTGGGGCAACGCGCGATCAAGAATGACATACATCGAATAGTGCAAATAGGCGGACTCGGTAAAGTCAGCCAGTGCCAGCAGCTCCTCACTATTAGACGAAGCCTTTGGCTTTGCTGCTGCCGGTTTCTTCTTGGAAGATCGGGTTGTACCGCTCTTGCGTGTAGCCATGATGTTTTGAAGTCAGTCTTGAGAGGTTGTATTCGGGTTTTGGAAAAGGTGGTACAGCGCGCCGCAGACCAAGTGCCAGGCAGCGAGCCTCAGCCTGTCGCCAGCGCGTCGACCTGATCACCTTTTTTGGTGAGCCACGCCTTGCGGTCAGCCGAACGTTTTTTGGCGAGAAGCAAATCAAGAATCTTCTGGGTGCTGTCGCCCTTCTTGACGCTGAGCTGAACCAGTCGACGAGTATCCGGCGCCATGGTCGTTTCGCGCAGCTGGAGCGGGTTCATTTCCCCGAGACCCTTGAAACGCTGCACGTTAACTTTTGATCGCCGCTTGTCTTTTTCATAGCGACTTATGATTTGATCTCGTTCGGCATCGTCGAGCGCATAGGCAACTTCCTTGCCGACATCGATACGATACAGCGGCGGCATCGCCACGTAGACGTGACCCTGCTCGACGAGCTCACGAAAATGCTTTACAAAAAGCGCGCAGAGCAGCGTCGCGATGTGCGCACCGTCAGAATCCGCGTCGGCCAGAATACAGATCTTGCCGTACCGAAGACCGTCGATATTGCTCGCGCCGGGGTCAACGCCAATCGCGACGGCGATGTCGTGCACCTCCTGGGAGGACAGTACTTCGCCCGACTCAACCTCCCAGGTGTTCAGAATCTTGCCTCGTAAAGGCATGATGGCCTGAAAGTCCTTGTCCCGTGCCTGCTTAGCCGACCCGCCCGCGGAGTCGCCCTCAACCAGAAACAGTTCAGTTCGATCCAGATCCTGGCTGGCACAGTCCGCCAGCTTGCCCGGCAGCGCTGGCCCGGTTGCGATCTTCTTGCGTGTAACCTGCTTGCCGGCCTTCATCCGGCTGTGCGCATTCTCGATTGCGATGCGTGCAATCGCTTCACCTTCAGCGATGTTCTGATTGAGCCAGACGCTGAACGCCTCGCGCACCAGCCCCGTAACGAGACTGGCCGCCTCGCGCGATGACAGTCGCTCTTTGGTCTGACCGCTGAACTGCGGATCTTTCATCCGTACGGACAGGATGTAGCACGCGCGTCCCCAGACATCTTCAGGCGTCAGCTTGACGCCGCGGGGAGTCAGATCACGAAAGTCGCAAAAATCACGAACCGCATCAGCCAGGCCCGTACGAAATCCGTTTACGTGGGTGCCGCCCTGCGCTGTCGGTATGAGGTTGACGTAACTCTCGCCCATCTCGACCCCGCCTTCGGGGACCCAGACAACACCCCATTCAACTTCTCCATCTTCGTCCGAAGACTGTGAACCCATGAAAGGTGCGTCGGGAACGAGTTCTTCGTTGCCGATACGAGTGACCAGATAGTCCTGCAGCCCGTCCTCAAACAGCCAGGTTTCGTTGTTGGACTTCTTGGCTTCATCGACAAGACTGATTTCAAGCCCCGCGCACAGCACAGCCTTCGCGCGAAGGTTTCGTTTCAGCGCGGCGACATCGAACTCGACCGAATCGAAAAACTGCTCATCCGGCCAGAACTGAATTCTGGTGCCGGTATTCTTGGCGCCGACTTTGCCGATCGCCTTAAGCTTGGATCGTTTTTGCCCGTCGGCAAATTTCATGTGGTGTTCTTTGCCACCACGTCGGACCCACACCTCAAGTTTTTTCGACAGTGCGTTGACGACAGAAATACCCACGCCGTGCAGACCGCCTGAAAATCGGTAGTTCTTATTGGAGAACTTACCGCCCGAGTGCAGTCGCGTCATGATGACCTCGACGCCACTGACCTTCTCTTCTTTATGGATATCAATCGGCATTCCGCGGCCATCATCGGCAACAGAACACGAACCATCCTTGAAAAGCTTCACCTCAATCTTCTTGCTGTGGCCGGCTATGGCCTCATCGACGCTGTTGTCGATGACCTCCTGAGCAAGGTGATTGGGGCGTTCAGTCTGGGTATACATACCCGGGCGCTTGCGCACGGGTTCAAGTCCGGTAAGGACCTCGATCGCTGATGCGTCGTAACGGGATGCCGCCATTGCAGATCTTCGACTCCATTCGTCTGTGGCGGGACCGAATATACAACAGATAGGGGCTGCGGGGCCGTAACAGCCACCACATATTGAGGTTCCCGGGAGCAAACATCAGCCTGCCGGTCGGATCAGCAGATCCGGTTGACGTCAGGCGACGTCATCGCGCCGCCTGCGGATCATGCAGCCAGTGAAAATCAGGCTTTGGCGAGGTCGGCAGCCAGCGAATCCCTGAAATTTGCCGGCAGCGGGTCAACACTCTGGTTGTAGTTGGCGTGATCTATCCCGACCGCAATGGCGGCACCCGAGGCCACGGCGGCAACCTGATCTTCAGAAAACTCAAAGCGCAGATAATGAACCGCGGACGTCTTGTCCTCGGTGTCACGCTCCATGTCTTCGTCAGCGATGGCATAGACGGGGTCATGGTCGCCCAATCTCACCCAGGTACGATCTTCGATCCCGATGAGTCGCGCAAGTTCGATACGACGTTCGTCGGGGTCGGGATACTCGATCATCATCGTCGCCTTGAAGTTGGCGCCGTCGGGAATCAGCGGGTTGTAGGCACTCAATTCACCCTCGATCTCCTCGGCGTCGAAAATCTTCTCCGCGCGCAGCACTTCCTGAACCTGATACTGCATGGTCATACGGTCTTCAAAGTGCAGCGTGACGTTGTCGCCAACCGGGATAATTCGATTCTTCTTGTGGGCCATCGCCTTGAGTCGAAAATCTGCGCGAACGGCCGCATAGTCTTCGAGCGACATCAGATCGCTTCTTGTGAGCTTGTCCATAACGGTCTCCTGGAGAGCTTTGAGTTCCGAGCGGAGTCGTGCGGCTAGATGCCGTACGCCCTTCTCAATAGTGTTACGGGGTGCTCGGCTTTTAGTTCACCGCCAGCGACGTGAGCGACGTGTCTGCCCGCCATTACGCAATCACTGACAAAGTGATCGGGCGACGCCTTGTTGACGCGATTTGCAACCGGCGTCGCAATTTTGACGGCGACTTCGTGATACTCCTGCTTCACCGCATAGGTGCCATCGTGGCCGGAGCAACGCTCGATCGCATCGACCGTGGTATTGGGAACGAGTTCGAGTACATCCTTGGTCTTGGGACCAATGTTCTGAACCCGCTGGTGGCAGGCGACCTGGTAGCACACGTTACCAATTTCATTCTTGAAGTTAAGGTCGAACTTGCCGTCATCGTGGCGCAGCATCAGATATTCAAACGGGTCGTACATCGCATCTTTGACGCGCTGAACGTCGACGTCATCCGGGAACATCAACGGCAGCTCCTGCTTGAACATGAGTACACACGACGGTATTGGGCCCACAAGATCCCATCCGTCATCAACCAGCGCGGCAAGAATCGGGATATTGATCTCCTTCAGTTTTTGCACGGCCTCGAGATCACCGAGCTCAAGCCGCGGCATACCACAGCATTTTTCGCCGGTAACGACTTTTGTCGCGATCCCGTTGTGCTCGAACACAGCGAGCAGATCCTGACCCATCTCGGGATCGTTGAAGTTGCCGTAGCACGTCGTAAACAGCGCTACCTTGCCCGTGGTCGGGCCCGCAGGTTGCGCTGCGGCAACGTCACCAACACGATCGCCAACGCGCTTTTTCAGCGTGTTGCTGTGGTATTCCGGCAAAACGGCGTCGGGGTGAACACCAAGTGTCTTCTTGAGCAGGCTGCGGCCAAGGCCGTTTTTATTTGCGGCGTTGACGACATTTGAGACGACCGGAATTCCGGCCAGGGAGCCAACAAAGTCAGTACTCGTAAGAAGCTTGTCACGGGATTTGGTTTCGCCTTTTTTGTGCTTTACGGCTTTCGCTCGCAGCATCAGATGCGGGAAATCAACATTCCACTCGTGGGGCGGTACGTAAGGACATTTGGACATGTAGCACATGTCACAGAGATAACAGTGGTCGACAACCTGCCAGTAGTCTTCTTTCTTGATCCCGTCGACTTCCATCGTGTCCGATTCATCGACCAGATCAAACAGCGTCGGAAACGCATTGCAGAGATTGAAGCAACGGCGACAGCCGTGGCAGATGTCATACACCCGCTCGAGCTCGGCAAACAGCGACTCTTCGTTATAAAAATCGGGATTGCGCCAGTCGATGGGATGACGGGTAGGTGCCTCGAGGCTGCCCTCGCGTGTACCCGTTCCGGATGTACTCATGATGTGTCCCTCAGAAATCGTTCGCCAAAGAAATACTGTCGTGAGAAAAACGGCGCAGGCGAGTTGGCCGAGCGGCCGTGAACTCGATATGTGACCTTGCGTTCAAAACATCGCCTGGTGCTCACCCCATCTGCTGCTGGCGTGACTGCGGCCGTTCGCGTCACCAAAAAGTCGCGACGCAACTGAAAACGCCCGGCGGTAAAACCGGGCGTTTTACTCAATCCAGATTGACTTAAGTCAGGCTGTCGAGAGCTTTCTGGAAGCGATTGGCATGAGAGCGCTCGGCTTTCGCAAGCGTTTCAAACCAGTCTGCAATTTCATCAAAACCTTCGTCACGCGCCGTCGCGGCCATGCCCGGGTACATGTCGGTGTACTCGTGGGTCTCACCCGCGATTGCTGCTTTCAGGTTCAGGTCGGTCGACCCGATTGGAAGACCGGTTGCCGGGTCACCCACAGCTTCAAGATACTCGAGGTGGCCGTGTGCGTGGCCGGTCTCGCCTTCTGCTGTTGAACGAAAAACCGTTGACACGTCGTTGTAACCTTCAACGTCGGCTTTTGACGCGAAATACAGGTATCGGCGGTTAGCCTGGGATTCGCCAGCGAAAGCGTCTTTGAGGTTGCCCTCTGTCTTGCTGCCTTTCAGATCCATGGTGTTTATCCTCTATTCAATTCTGTGAGGTTTTTGGGGTGTTATCTGGACTTAGACTGAGTCTAAATTACCGCGCTCAGAGCGTCAATACAGGTCGTGGCTGACACTTCCGGCGTACCGAAACCCGGCCCTTCGCGTTAAAGTACGCGCCCGGAGCAGAAAAAGATTAGCCGTCACCGGTTGAATCCGGCGGCGCGACCGCAGTTCGCTCCACGCCCCTTCGCAATCGGCCTCGTTCAAACAGACGGCCCCAGTCAAACGGTCAGGAGACTCGTCAGTGGCAGCACGCAAAAAGACCAGCAAAAAAGCCGACGTCCAGGACGACGCACAGGCCTCGGCAGCTGGCGAAGAACAACCGGGGTTTGAGGTGGCGATGGCAGAACTGCAATCCATCGTCGAGAGAATGGAGGACGGAGATCAGTCCCTCGAAGACTCGGTCAAGGACTTTGAACGCGGGATGGAGCTGAAGAAAATCTGTGAGGACACGCTGCGCACGGCAGAGGCCCGGATCGACAAGCTCGTTAAAAAGGCCGGCGGCTACGCCGCGGAAGACTTCGAGCCGGACGAGTGAGCCACGCCGTCTGCTGCCCTTTCCCTGACATCAGGCGCCACGCAAAGTGACCGATTCAGACAAGCACCCCAACGGTCCGCGGGACGATGATCTATGGACGCACTGGCGCGAACGGGTCGAGTTGACCCTGGACCAGCTGCTGCCCGCTGATACCGAAGAGCCGGTGCGACTGCATCAGGCAATGCGCTACGCAACGATCGGCGCCGGCAAACGCCTGCGCGCAATCTGCGCGTTTGCAACGGCAAGCGTTTTCAACTCGCAAAGCTCAACAGTCGATCATACGGCCAGTGCCATAGAGATGGTCCACGCCTACTCGCTGATTCACGATGACCTGCCGGCCATGGACGACGACGATCTGCGTCGCGGCAAACCCACCTGCCACCGGGCATTCGATGAAGCCACCGCCATCCTGGCAGGCGACGCGCTGCAGAGTCTGGCTTTTGAGGTGATAGCGGCGGACGAAAAACTTGATCAGGCCAGACGATCACGTCTGGTACTGAGACTCGCGAGAGCAATCGGCCCCTCGGGGATGGCGGGCGGCCAGGCTCTGGACATGATTGCAACAGGCCAGCGCTGCAGCCTTGGCGAGCTTGAACAGATTCACAACGCCAAGACCGGCGCGCTGATTCGCGCAGCTGTTCTGATGGGCGCCGAGGCCGCGGGTGCAGAGGACTCTGAGGAGCTGGCATCGCTCGACAGTTTTGCGTGCGACCTCGGACTCGCCTTTCAAATCGCCGATGACATTCTCGACGAGGAAGGTGAAACCGACGTGATAGGCAAACCCGGTGGCTCCGATCGCGACAGCGACAAGTCAACCTACGTCGCGCTTCTGGGTGTTGATGGCGCAAGAACCGAGGCCTATCGGCTTCGAGACCGGGCTATCCAGACCCTGCGGTCACGCTTTGTCGATCGCGCCGCAGAGCTTGAAAAGCTCGCAGAATTCGCGGTCTCCCGGACGTATTGAGAGAGTATTAATACAGGTGATTAAAACTATCGGGCGGTTCTCACTCGCCGTAATCGGGAATCAAACGTAGCAACCTGCAAAAACTGACCAATTCTCAAGACACCCCGGGCCAACCTTGTGGATTTTGTCAGCCGAGCGACAGGCGGCTGCGCTAAAATGCGCGCCATGAATGATTCCAGTAGCCGATTCCCGATCCTCGACCGGGTAAACACACCTGAAGACGTGCGCCAGCTCGACGCGGCCGAGCTTCAGCCTCTGGCCGATGACGTGCGGCGATATCTGATCGAGGCGGTATCACGAAGCGGCGGACATCTTGGCGCCGGCCTCGGCACCGTCGAGCTGACCTGTGCGCTGCATTATGTCTATGAAACGCCCAACGACCGACTGGTCTGGGACATCGGACACCAGGCATACCCTCACAAAATACTCACCGGCCGCAAGGAAGAGCTGCCTTCGATCCGACAGCCCGGGGGGATTTCAGGATTCCTGCGCCGTGATGAAAGCGAATACGACACGTTTGGTGCCGGGCACTCGAGCACGTCCATCAGCGCCGCTCTCGGTATGGCCGTGGCCGCCGAACGCACCGGGGCCAGTCGACAGGTCGTTGCAGTTATCGGAGACGGCGCCCTCACGGCCGGAATGGCTTACGAGGCGCTGAACAGCGCGGGCGCGGGCGAGACCGACATCCTGGTCATTCTTAACGACAACGACATGTCGATTTCGCCCAACGTCGGCGCGATGACCAACTACCTCGCGCGTCTGCTCTCAGGACGCGCCTACTCAACCGTCCGCGGCGGCAGCAAAACCGTTCTGTCGACGATGCCTCCCGTGCGCGATCTCGCGCGCCGATGGGAAGAGCATATGAAAGGCATGTTCATGCCGAGCACGCTGTTCGAAGAGCTTGGGTTCAACTACATCGGGCCGGTTGACGGACACAACATGGACGCGCTCGTCGGCACCCTTTCGAACCTGAAGAAACTCAAGGGGCCACGATTTCTTCATGTCGTGACCAGCAAGGGAAAAGGCTATGAACCTGCTGAAGGAGATCCGCTGCGGTTCCACGCGGTAACGCCTTTTGATCCAACGGTTGGCAAGATCGAGAAGAAGCCCTCAGGCAAATCGTACACCAGCGTTTTTGGCGACTGGCTCTGCGACATGGCGTCACGGGACATCAGGCTGGTTGGCGTGACGCCCGCCATGCGCGAGGGTTCCGGCATGGTGGAATTTTCCGAGCGATTTCCCGAAAGATACTTCGACGTCGGTATCGCCGAACAGCATGCCGTAACCTTTGCGGCCGGCATTGCCTGCGAGGGGATGAAACCCGTCGTCGCTATCTACTCAACTTTTCTGCAGCGAGGCTACGACCAGCTGGTGCATGATGTCAGCGTTCAGAATCTCGATGTTACCTTCGCAATCGATCGCGCAGGTCTTGTCGGTGCCGATGGCGCCACGCATGCCGGAGCGTTTGACTACAGCTTCATGCGCTGCCTGCCGCACATGGTCGTCATGGCGCCAGCCGACGAAAACGAATGCCGCCAGATGTTGTACACCTCGTTCATGCACGACGGCCCGGCATCGGTGCGGTATCCACGCGGTACCGGACCCGGCGTCGAGATCGACGACACCATGACGCTGATTCCGATTGGCGAAGCCGATGTCCGAAGAGTCGGCAAATCGGTCGCTGTTCTCGCATTCGGTTCAATGCTTGCGCCGGCTCTGGAGGTCGGTGAGGAAATCGATGCCACCGTCATCAACATGCGCTTCGTCAAACCGCTCGATACCCAGCTGATCGAACAGATGGCAAGCCAGCACGACCTGCTGGTGACTGTAGAAGAAAACGTCATCGCCGGCGGTGCCGGTTCAGCGGTGAACGAACACCTCAACACCACCGGGATTCAGATCCGGATCATCAACCTCGGCCTCCCTGACGAACACATGGAACACGGCAAACCCGATGAAATGCTCAGCGGCGCCGGTCTGGATGCGGTCGGGATCAGGCGCAGCATCCTCGACGCCCTGCCAAATCGCGTGCGGGACATCAACGATTCAACGGTTGCCTGAGCCGCGTCCGCAGAGAAAACGCGAGGGTAAAACCGGGCGATTTACCCACCGTTAAGACCCCCGACACGGCTCCTGAGCCGGCCCGTTCGAGCTGAGTCTGACGCCAGCACGGCAAATGAGAAATTTGCCGCCAATTCGAAATAAAAACCCGGCCAAAATGGAATCTGCGGGCCGTTGAATAACGTATCATTGGCAGGATCGCGGCGTAGTGCCGTACGCCCGCATCCAGAACAAACTTGTAATCCAGGCCTGTCCTTTTCCTATGAGCGCCAAATCCCAGTCTAAAAGTCAGCAGAGCAGTCCGGTGGATGGCGCAGAGAACGATCATCGGGACGCGACACAGGCTCGATCAGACGATACGGGTGCCCGTGCGGGCTCCAGCGGAACCAAAGGTTCAGGCAGCGACACCAGCGGCAGCGCCACCCGGAAAATTGCCGACGTTCAGGGTCGCAGCGACGATCGTCACATCGCGATCAACTGGGTCGGAATCCAGGATGTGCGTCATCCCGTAACGATTCGCGATCGCGGAGACTCGGAGCAGCATACGGTGGCCACGGTGGGCATGTATGTGGGGCTGCCGGCGGATCGCAAGGGCACTCACATGTCGCGATTTCTCGAGATGCTCAACGAGCGCGACCTCGACCTGTCGACGAATGCGTTTCGCAACCTGTTGCGCGAGATGATTGAGCGACTGGACGCCACAAGCGGCAAAGTTGAGTTCAGCTTTCCTTTCTTCGTGAACAAGGCCGCGCCAGTCACCGGCGTAAAGAGCCTGTGCGACTACGAAGTCACGTTGCGCGGCGAGATCGAAAACGGTGTCGTGGACACACGGGTAGAGGTCGTTGTGCCGTGCACCAGCCTGTGCCCATGTTCCAAGGAGATCTCTGACTACGGCGCGCACAACCAGCGTTCACACATAACGGTTGTCGCCAAGACCGAAGGCATCCTCTGGATCGAAGAACTGATCGAAATGATCGAGAGCGAAGCCAGCAGCGAAGTTTTTGGTGTACTCAAACGCGCGGACGAAAAATTCGTGACCGAACGCGCGTACGACAATCCTAAATTCGTTGAAGATATCGTGCGTGACGTCGCAGGAAGACTGAACGCTGACGAACGCATCCAGGCCTACACCGTGACCTGCGAGAACTTCGAATCGATTCACAACCATTCAGCGTGGGCGCAAATAACCGGCCCTGCCTGATCCGCCCTGCCCGCCGTTCTGGCACACCTCACAGGCTCATATATTCACAGGCGTGACGCCTACCAGCGAGGAGTCAGCTCCATCGTATCGCCCTGACGCTTCATGTCGACCAGATTCAGAAACGACATTCCCAACAGTGGCGTCTCTGGATAGCGGCCTACGATGATGCCAACCGCAACGTTGTACGCCACGATTTCACCGATACGCAGTTCGGGAACGGTGACGTACTTCATCGGGGCTGTGCCGGATGCCGTTCGCGCCGTGCCCGTTCGGCCTTTGGAATAGTCGATTCCGGCGCGATCCGCGGACATGCTCGACATCGCAACGATGCTCGCGCCGGTGTCTACCAGAAAGCGCAGCCCGATGTCGTTTATGGCGCCATCGGCGTAGAAGCTGCCGCGCTCATCGGCAAACAGAACAACGGTTTCAAGCTCGCCGGTATCGGTCTCGACTGTTGTTTTTGCGGGCGCAGCGGCAGACGACGGCCTGGCACGCTGCTCGCGCTTTAACTCACGCTCGGTCTTGACTGATTCCGTCACGACGCCAACGCTCAGCGTCTGCTGCTCTCCATTCAACGAAAACGTTGCTCCCGCGGAATCCGACGCGACCAGAACCACACCTTCAGGCGATGGCTCACCCTTTTTCAGCACGTAGCGCTTGCCACCGATCTTGACGATGGCCTTGGATGTTGTGACGGCAAGCAGATGAACATCGTTAAGACTGACTCCTGCCGCAAAAACCGGCAGCGACGCGCAGAACATGACACCCACGAGGATTGCGACGCTACAAAATCGCGCCAGCTTCGAGATTGGTGTTTTGACTGGAGAGTGGCTCACATACTGTCCTTTACTCACGTAAACTTGCGAGGAGTACTTCATTGGAACTTCTCGACGAGTCGCCGTCGGTGGTCATCAGCACGCGCGACTTCTTCCGCACGACTGCACGGTTCTGTCAGTATAGGCACGCCGTTGCTTAACTCACGGTTCGCGACAAAGCTTGGGAGAAACACATTGCTGAGACTGGGAATCGATCTTGGTGGCACCAAGACAGAAGGCGTAGTACTCGATCTCGAAGGCCACGAACTGTATCGAGAGCGACGACCCACGCCCCAGGCCGACGGCTACGATGCAATCATCGCCAATATTCGTGACCTGGTTGCCGATCTGGAACAGCGAGCCGGTGCCGAAGCATTAATCGGCATAGGGATGCCCGGTTCCCTGTCTGGCGCAACCGGGCTGGTTCGAAACGCAAACACCACCAGCCTGAACGGCCGGGAATTCCTGCAGGATGTAACAACGGCGCTGCAACGTCAGGTTCGCGTGTCCAATGACGCCAACTGCTTCGCTCTGGCGGAGGCGCAGGCAGGCGCGGGACGAGGACACGCCTGCGTGTTTGGTGTGATTGTGGGAACGGGCGTCGGGGCCGGTGTCGTCATCGACGGCCGAGTGCTCAACGGTCGTCTGGGCATTGGTGGTGAATGGGGACACAATCAGCTTGTGATTCGCGACGACGAACAAACCATCGCTGAACCACCGCTGTGTTATTGCGGTCGCCTCGGCTGCGTCGAAACCTGGCTGTCAGGACCTGCCCTCGCAAAAGCCTACGCCAGAAATGGTGGCGGTGATGCCACTGCCAGAGATGTTGTTACGCGAGCTCGCGCGCAGGATGCTGTCGCGTCGAAAACGCTTCGTCAGTACATGAAGCGATTCGGTCACGCGCTGGCCGGCGTCATCAACGTCCTCGACCCGGACATTGTTGTGCTCGGGGGAGGCCTGTCGAAAATTTCGGAGCTTTATACCGAAGGCCGCGCCGCGGTTGAGCCTCACGTGTTCAGTGACTATTTCGATACGCCGATTGTTGCCGCCGAAGGCGGCGACAGTGCCGGCGTCATCGGCGCGGCCTGGCTCTGGTCAAACGAGGAGGCCAGCGCTTGACGCCGTCGGCAAATGAACTGGTGACCGACGTTCTGAACGGGGTTGCACCACGCACAGTCGCCGCTATCGGTAGCGACGCACAGACCCTGATCAACCCCTGGCTTGAAAGCAATCGGGAGACGAGCGTCATGCAGTTTTCCGATTCTCGGGAGTTTCTTGCGCATCCGTCCTTTTCTGTTGAGTGGTCGCTCATCTGTGGCTGTCTGGAAGACCTGACAGACGCGGAAGGATCAGAATTTCTGGGGCGACTGAGAAACCTGAGCTCGCCCAAATTCTGTTTGTTGATCGAGGACCGGCATCCAATATGGAACGCGCGGTCTCTGGCGGGGTTCGCTATCGAGCAGCTGGCCCAGGAACCCTTCGCGTTGCCATCGGGGCAGCTGGTTCGAGCGTTTGGTTACGATCTGACGACCTATAAGCGAACGCCCGACTGGCTGAACGCTGATTTCTGGGCAAACCCCGGCCGCTGGAACAAGGATTTCTGGTAGACGCAGATCGCATCAGCCTCGCATCATGAGCAAACAGTCCGTGCTGTCGAGAGCGATGTGAATCAACAGACCGATGGCCAGCAGGCGCGTCCATGTTGGCAGCGGCAGCAGCAGTAGCAGAACGTACACAGCAATCGCCGGCCACGCGTGCAGCGGGTGAAAGCCAATGCTGCAACGCTCCGGATCAAATATCGGATCCGCCAGCAGATGGTCCAGGTCAATGATCATGCCCGCCAGAAGCAGGCAAAACACTTTCAGAAAATTTGTCTGCGAGCGCTTTGCAATAACGACAGCAAAAGCGAACGGTACGAGGACATGGAGCGCAATGTGCACCGGCATCCGGAGCACGTCGAGGTCAATCATGACGGTTGATCACGTTCAGCCTCGCATCCCGGCCGGCAGCGCCTGGTGGAATCCATGGTGTTCCATCACTTCGGGGGACGGCCCCGCCCAGCCGCAGTCATCAAACTTCAGCTTGCCGGCTTTGGTAAAGACGATGCCCTCGTCTTCGAGCAGCTGTCGCTGCACGATTGCCCCGTCACCTGAGGAGCGCGCTGAGACCTGCCCGGCTGAATTGACGACTCGCTGCCATGGAAGACCGTCGGGTGCCGCAGCCATCGCGTAGCCGGCCTGACGCGGAGTACAGTTCCCGACGATCTTTGCGATCTGCCCATAGGTGGCAACCTGTCCCGGGGGTATTTCAGCTACCAGGGTATAAATTCTTTCGTTCAGGCCCGCGTCTTTTACGGTCGCCGTGCTCTCGCCGCTTTGTCGAGTCATGCAATACCTGCTCTGTAGGTCATACGCTTGTCGCGTAACCGTGAACCTATCAGATTGACGTCCCCGACTGGGCGTCGTCGCTTTCCAGCGGAATCCGCATCACCCGGTCCGTCATCCAGCACTCGCACGGATCGCCGGCCTGACGCGACAGGACAAATATGTACCCCGCGTTGTCGCCATTCTCCATGGTCAGTTTGACCATGACGCCAACTTCTTCGCCACGTGTCCGGCTCTCGCCAAACTCAACGGCCTCGTACTCAAGCATGGGTTTGTAGACAGGGTTCTGCAGAATACCGATGAACTTCTCGATGGGCCCCGTTGCGACTCGATTGGAAGGTGAAGCAAACCGAAATGCGATCTCGATGCCGGCGTTGTCTCCCAGCTCCTGGTTCAGGCCAAGCGCCGTGAGCTGCAGCTGTACCACATCTTCTGGCGATTGCGAGGATGTCGGCTCGGCGGAACGAACGCTGTCGAGGTTGTCCGCCGCAAGCAGCCGCGAAGAATAAATCACGCACGACAGTACGCTCAGAACAAATACGAAAGCCAGACGGCCTGTCTTGATATTGGCCGCCCGATCATCGACATGGATTGACGTTCGCATCGCTCTTTGACTCCCGCAGGAACTTGCCTGACTTGCCGTGGTACCACAGTTCTACGAACTCCGGGGCCGTCCGGTTCAGCGGGTTGGTCATTCTGACAATAAGATACGGCTCACGGTTGACGATCTGCCAGCCAAAACTGCGGTCCCAGGCCGATGCACAGCCGTAGGTTTGTTCCGCGAAATCATCAGCCCGTTTAACCAGAAAATCCCGATATCGGTGTCCTGAAACAACTTCGTAGCTCGCGACGTCCAGCTCACTATCGTTGCGACTCCATGAGTCGCCCACCAGAGCCGGTCCGGCCAGAGGTATCCAGCGACCCTTTAACGTCACCAGCATTCCGTCATGGACTTCATGGACGTCGCCCGCCAACGCAGTTCGAACACTGAAGTTTTCGTTATACAGCCGGTAGGTCGGGTTGCATCCCTTCGAGGCGAGACAACCGTCCGGTCTCACCACTGACAACATTCCGGTTAGTTCAAAGCTGTCCGATACCGGCACCGGCCGTGATTTCGACGCCGCGGCTGATTCAGGAGCCGGTGCATTCGGCGCATTCTCAGGGCTTGCAGCAGGCGCCTTCACCATGCCCGTCGTGCGTTTAATAGCCTCGACTGCGCTACGCGTGTTGTCGACGACAATATCCTTGGCGCGGGTCATGGACGTACAGCCCGCCAAAGCCGTGATAGCCACTGTCACCACAAACGCTGCCAGAAACCGACGCGCTACGATCGGGCTCCAGGCGCCCGGCCGGACTCCGGCCCGGGACTCGACTGACGACCGGGACGCCGCCGTAAATTTATAGTGATTCTGTCGCGGTCTGTTCATAACCCGACTCCCTTCAGTTTGTTCGAACATCTCAGCCTTAAGTGTCGCACAGCCGCTATTCGTTTCGCAGTGTCGGCTTGAGTACAATTGCTAACGCTTTGTCCGCTGGGGCAGCGCGTTCCTCGGGTATGATGAAGGACCCGGGAACCTCAGCTTATCGCGGCAACCTCTTGATACCGATTCACGACGACAATCCGACCGTTATCAAACCCTGGGTAACGTACGCGCTGATCGCGGTGAACGTGGTTGTATTTGTCTGGCAATACTCTCTCCCGCCAGAAACGATTGCGGCAACGGCCTATCAGCTGGGCGTCATTCCGGCCGTTCTCCTCGGCACCGACACCTTGCCTGCAGACCTTGCGATAGTGCCGGCGTGGACAACGTTGATCACTTCGATGTTCATGCACGGCGGGCTGCTGCACCTTGGTGGCAACATGCTCTACCTGTGGATCTTCGGGAACAACGTCGAAGACGCCATGGGTCACACCCGGTTTCTCGTGTTCTACCTGCTGACAGGTTTTGCGGCGAGCGCACTTCAGATTGCCATGGACCCCGATTCGACGATTCCGGTCATCGGCGCCAGCGGTGCAATCTCAGGCGTGCTTGGTGCCTACCTGCTGCTGTATCCCCACGCAATTATCAAAATGCTGGTGCCGATTTTCATCATCATCCGCGTCTTCAAGATTCGAGCCGTCTGGGTGCTCGGGATCTACTTCCTGCTTCAGATCGGAGGGGTTATTTCTTCGGGGCTTACACCGGAAGACGAAGGCGGCGGGATTGCCTACGGCGCCCACCTTGGTGGCTTTATCGCCGGCGTGCTGCTGATCGGTTTTTTCAAATCAAACGGTTTCAGGATTCATAACCCGCTGTCTGCGTTTTCACGACAGAGTGTTCTTGATCAGCCGGTGGCACGACCCGTAACGGATACACCTCATGTCGACGACGGCATGATCGATGCGGCCGCCGCCAACGAGCCGGCGCCAGAAACGCTCGCCGCCTCCAACGACGAATTGACCCGAGACCAGAACCAACAGAATCTTGGCGCACACCAGAAATCGAGCGTGCGCAATGTGGATGCCGATGATCTGGCGGACCCTGACAATCTCGATGACTACTCCCGCGATCGAAATCGCCTGACAGACCTGGAATAGCGACGGCATCTCGTCGTCTGGGGCGGTCTCAAGTTGATCTGAACGCACAGACAGACGATCATCTGAGTCCCGGTGGATCGCGTGACGCCCACCCCACACCTCTCAAATAAGCTGATCGAAACATGCGTACATCGCGATATTTGCTCGCCACTGTCAAAGAAGCGCCAAACGACGCCGAGATTCTCAGCCACCAGCTGATGATCCGGGCAGGACTGATTCGCCGAGTCGCCGCTGGAATTTACAGCTGGCTGCCCCTTGGATTCCGGGTCCTGAAAAAAGTCGAAAACATCGTGCGCGATGAGATGGATACGTCGGGAGCGCAGGAGATCCTGATGCCGGGCGTGCACCCGGCGGAGCTGTGGCGCGAGTCCGGTCGCTGGGAAAAGTATGGACCCGAGCTGCTTCGGCTCAACGATCGCCATGGTCGAGAGTTTTGTCTTGGCCCAACGCACGAAGAGGTCGTCACCGACATCGTGCGAAGTGAGGTTCAAAGCTACCGACAGCTGCCGGCAAACCTCTACCAGATTCAGTGGAAATTCCGCGATGAGATCCGTCCACGCTTTGGAGTCATGCGCGGCCGCGAGTTTCTGATGAAGGACGCCTACTCTTTTGACATCGACGCCGAAGGAATGGCCGAGTCCTATCGCGTGATGTATGAAGCCTATGAACGAATCTTCACGCGCCTCGGACTGGAAACGCGGGCCGTCGCCGCTGACTCTGGCGCGATTGGCGGCGATCACAGTCATGAGTTTCACGTACTCGCAGACTCCGGAGAAGACGCGATTGCCGTGAGCACAACAGACAACACGGCAGCCAATATCGAAGTCGTGCAGGTCCCGAGTCCCGACGGCGAGAGACCCGCTCCCGGTGTCGACATGGCAAGCGTAGATACACCCGGTGTTCACACCATCAATGATCTTTGCAAAGCGCTGAACGTTGAACCGGATCGTACGATCAAAACGCTCATCGTCCGCGGCGTAGATGGCCCGGTCGCGCTGGTTATTCGCGGCGATCATGAGCTCAACGCCGTCAAGGCCGAACATCTCGAACAGGTTATCAAGCCGCTTGAGTTCGCGTCTGCTGAAGAAGTGAAAGCCGCTTCAGGTACGGATCCCGGCTCGGTTGGACCCGTTGGATTGAAGATCCCGGTCATCGTCGACGCCTGGGCGTCGGTGATGAGTGACTTTGTCGCCGGCGCTAACGAAGCCAACAAACATCTGACCGGAGTCAACTGGGAGCGTGACGTTTCCGGGCACACGGTCGCCGATCTGCGAATGATCACCGAAGGCGAACCCTTCGTGACCAGCAGCGGCACCCACGGCAACGTAGAACTGCGACGAGGCATCGAGGTTGGACATGTTTTTCAGCTTGGTTTGACCTACAGCAAGGCGCTCAACGCCGAGGTACTGACGGACAAGGGCAAGACCACACCGGTGTACATGGGATGCTACGGCATTGGTGTTTCGAGAATAGTCGCCGCATCAATAGAGCAGAACCATGACGAAAACGGAATCGTGTGGCCCGAAGCGATCGCACCGTTCGACGTCTGCATCGTGCCCATCGGCATGAAGAAATCCGAAGCCGTTCGCGCTGCCTGCGAAAAGCTCTACGAAGATCTTAAGGCCAACGGTTTCGACGTTCTTTTCGACGACCGTGACGAGCGCCCGGGTGTGATGTTTTCAGACATGGAGCTGATCGGCGTGCCCCATCGAGTCGTGATCGGCGATCGCGGACTGAAAGAGAACCGCTACGAGTATCGAGGCCGAAACAAATCGGAAAACGAAGACGTTGACGCTGACACCATCATCGATTTTCTGAAGAGCCGCCGCGGAACAATCCTGTAACCATGCGATCGACCGGTATCCCGGTGCTCCTGCTGGTTGCAGGGGTACTTTCCTTGCAGTCACACCCCTCGGTTGCGGCATCACCGGATCACGAGCCGGCGTATAGCCTGAAGACGGACGCACCAGAGCTCGCAGCTGCACGCCTGGATCAATCCCAGGTGGTGCGTCCCTGGGTCGTGGAAATGTCCCGGCGAGTCGAGGATTTGATTCCAGACGCGACCCGCCGCACCCATACGTTGAGCCTCATTTATGACACGGCGGTGCGTTATGACGTCGATCCGGTTGTCGTTCTCGCCCTGGTCACGGTCGAAAGCAAGTTCCAGCCACGGGCCGTATCAAAGACGGGGGCTCTTGGCATGATGCAGGTGATGCCGTTCTGGATGAAAGAAATCGGGCACCCGAGCGATGATCTTTTCGATCTGCCCACTAATCTCGCTTACGGCTGCGCGATCCTCAAACGCTACATGATGCTGTCGAACGGCAATCTCGGAAAGGCACTTGCGGATTACAACGGGGGTGGCGATCCCCAGTACACCGAAAAAGTCATGCATCAACTGAACACACGTTTTTCCCAGTGATCGGCGGCCCTCACAGGTCCGCGCTGAAAAGTTCTGGCGAAAGATCCTTGTGAGCAACCAGGGGGAAACCACGAACCCCGGGATCGACGCTAACGTCGTATGACGAAGTCTCTCGGCCAGCTGGCGTCGCGCACGTCACTGTGCTCCTCGATGATTTCCAGATGCTCGACCCGTGCCCCTGCCGGGCCCGATTCGAGCCACCGTGCGAGAGAATCGAGCTCACCGTCCGTGCCACAGGCAAGCACCTCAACGCGACCATCCGACAGATTTCTTGTCCACCCGGAGACGCCGGCCTGATTCGCCGCCGTGACACACGCCCAGCGAAACCCGACGCCCTGAACTCGTCCCGAAACAAAGTAACGCCGATACTTCACCTACCTCGACTCCTCGATAGATTCAGATCGCTCACCGCTGACGACAACGACGAGTTCGGCGCCGAGCAGAACAATAATCCACGACAGGTAAATCCATAGCAGAAAGATCGGTATCGTCGCCAGCGTGCCGTAAATCGCCTCGTAGCTGCCAAAAGTAAGCAGATAGAGCGCGAACAGTCGCTTCGCCACTTCAAAGAGCAGGCCGGCAACGATTGCGCCGACCAATGCCGGCCCGATCGGTACATCCCAGTTGGGCACGGCGACGTAAAGCAGCAGAAACGCACCGACCGCCAGCAGCACAGGGATCAGGGTCAGAAACCACCGAACCGCATCAGAGATGACGGCGGTCTTGGTCAGAAAATCGAACGACATGACGTAGGAGGAAGCTGACAGGCTCAACACAATGAGCAGAGGCCCAAGGCTCAACACCGCCCAATAGACCAGCACTCGCTGCATCAGACTGCGACCTTTGGACACGCGCCAGATGTCGTTGAACGCATCCTCGATGGTAGAGAGCGCAAGCAGACTCGCCAGCATCAAAAACCCCAACCCCAGGGTTGTCAATTTACCCGCGTTGCCGACGAAATCACGCAGGTGGCGCGCGACAACATCACCCGCAGCCGGCACAAAATTCTGATAAATGAGATCCTGAAATCGCTCTGAAAATTCAGAAAACGACGGAAACAACGAGAACACGGAGATCCCGACAGTTAACAGCGGGACTAGCGACAGAATCGTTGTAAACGACAACGCGGCAGCCAGACGAGGACACCGGTCAGACGAAAAACGCTTCCATGCGGTAAACAAAACCTGGAACACGCCACGCACTCGTGCAAAAACTGCTTTCATAGATTCAGATCACATGTTCTGGCTGCGAAAAAAAAGGCTCCTGCCAAGAGGAGCCTTTTCTTTGATTAGATTGTTCATGAGCGCGAAGCAGCGAGCTCCGGCTCAGGAACAGCAACTGACTTAGTTGCCCATGTACTTCTTGTCTGAAGCTTCAAGCGGGCCAACCGACCATGCGCCACGTGTGCGGGCGTGCTTGACAGCAGCTTCGATGTCTTCTGAAGAATTGTCACGCTCAATCCACAGACGCTGACCCGGGTAGATCAGATCAGGATCTTTGATGGTGTCCATGTTGCGCTTGTAGATCAGCGGCCACATGTACGCGTCATCGTAGACCGCACGCAGCTTGGAAATGCACCACAGGTTGTCGCCCTCTTTCACGACGTATACGTCGTCAAGAATGCCCGGGGCTTTTGACTTCTTCTTCTTTTTCTCTTCCTTCTTCATCTCAGGCGCGGCAGTCGTCGTCGTTGTCGCCGTTGTCGCAGTCGAGGTGGTTGCAGTCGATGCAACTGAAGGGATTACCGTCTTGGTAGGCGGTGAGAGTTTTACGGTAGCGGGTGCAGCAGACTTCATCTTGGCGGTGTCACCCACTTTCGCGGTCGCACAGCCTGTAAGGATGCTGACTGCAGCCAGCCCCACTCCGAGGAGTTTGAGTTTGTTGACGGAGAAGGTCAT
>CALHMG010000331.1 GCA_938034705.1 uncultured Gammaproteobacteria bacterium | reverse complement strand
ACAGGGGTTCGAATCCCCTACGGGATGCCACTTATACGAAAAAGACCTGCCAGCTTTTGGCAGGTCTTTTTTTTGCGTCAATTTGGCCGCGAGTTGGCCTGAAGTTGGCTGCAAGGATGGCTGACGATGGCAGAAGTGATTCGCTGACACGCATTCACCAACCTGTTGGCGCAATCGACCGCCGCAGTCGGAGTTAATGATTCGACACAAGCAAATGTTTCGCGGCGTCACCGCCGTGGCAACGATTGTGGCGGACGCCCGGTTTGTCTGGGTAAAGCGCGCGAATGAAATCGATGTGCGCAGATTCGCCGTATCGTCGCCATTGTTTCGCCATACCTGCTCCCTAGATTAAGACTCCTGGTAATGATCCTCCTGGTGGTTGTTGAGGACCGAGTCGCAGAGGTTGCTTGCTCACCTGTGCGTGCCCAAAGGAAAACGGGATTGAGGTCTGTTGAAGAGAACTCGCGAGTGATCGTGAGGGGGCAAAGCCCGGCGCAAGCCGGGCTTTGTTTTTTTGGCTTCTGAACCTTGAGGCGTTGCGTTTTGTCGACGCGACATCCCCTGAGGCCAGTGTCGACACCCGCCGACTTCGCAGCTGATTCCTCGCTGTCGCTTGCGAGTTGAAGCGACTGCGCAACCGGGGTGTATCCGCACGCGCTTTGTCGCTATCGTCTGTCATCCAGAACTGTCGCCACACGGACTTTAAGCCAGAGGATTGCGGCCATGGGTTACGACCCCGAATTCATACCCGGCATGCGAATTGATCTCCCACGTCTTGGGCGGCGCCAGCTCGAAGATGCGTGGGCGGGCGGAGAGCCGCTGGAGCACTCTAGATTTTCGGTGTTGTTCAATCAAACGCGCGGGCTGGCGTTTTGCACCGCTCATAATATCGACGGCGCAGCGGTGATACCCGAGGGCACGATCGCGCGACGTAACTGGTTCGAACATGATCCGAAGCTCCCCGACGGGCTGCAGATCGATAACGAACGCGGCTATCACAACAACCCCTGGGACCGCGGACATCTTGTCAGGCGTCGGTCGCTGCACTGGGGTGACGAAGCGGATGCACGCGTCGCCGACCGCGAATCGTTTTTCTGGACGAATATCGCGCCCCAGCACGAGCGGCTTCACTCCAGCGCGTGGGGCAAAATCGAGAACTGGATGTTTGAGAAAACCGAAGACACCGCTCGCCGGGCGTGCGTGTTTCAGGGACCCGTATTTACCGACGTCGATCCGCTTTATCAGAACACGCCTCGCGAGGTGCCGATCCGAATCCCGGCAGGTTACTGGAAAGTTATCGCGCTCACGCACCAGGGTTCGCTGCTCGCTGCGGCATTCCTCGTCTGGCAGCGCGACTACGATCAGGACGAGCCGGTGGAGTTTGATCCGGTGCTCGAACAGGTAAGGATCACGACTATTGAATACCTGACGGGCCTCGGGTTTGACGACATTCGGCAGGCCGATGCGCTGCGTGCCGGCGTTACCGATCAGAGGCGGGTTTCAAGACGCGCGACCGATGGTCCAGACGACAGCGCCGTAGTCTCGCGGCGAATGAACAGCTCGCGCTTCGTCAACGATATTGGCGACATCATGCTGCCGTGACGGTGCTGCAGCCCAGGTGCCTCCGGCGAGCCTGAACCCGGCATCCGTCGGTCGCAGGCAGGGAGGTAAACCGCGCAGTGCTAGAATTCAGGCATGAACCTAAGAACCTTTATACGGTCAAACCCGTATAAGAAGATATTCAACCCATGCATCGGAGACCGTGAATGCGTCCAACTCAATTTCTTCAGCAGAGTCTTGCGCGCCGGGCAGGTTTTCGCGCCTCGGTTCTGGCACTGGCTATCCCGCTAACGAGTTTGTTTTCGGGGCAGGGCATCGCTGCCGAGATTGAAAAGAGCCCCAACGACCCTCGAGAATACCGAGCGCTGGAGCTGGAGAACGGATTAAAAGTCACGCTGATCCATGACGCCACGACCGACTCGGCCGCCGCGTCGATGGACGTAGCCATCGGGTCCGGCAGCGACCCCGAAGGCCGCGCCGGGCTCGCACATTTTCTCGAGCACATGCTCTTTCTCGGTACCGAGAAATACCCGGATGCGGACCAGTACAGCCGATTTATTCGTGAGCACGGCGGGTCGAACAATGCCTACACGTCGTTTTCCAATACCAACTATTTTTTCAGCGTCGAGTCGGCGTACCTTGAGCCGGCGCTGGATCTGTTTGCCCAGTTCTTTATTGCGCCGCTGTTTACCGAAGATCTGGTGCAGCGCGAGAAAAATGCCGTGCACTCGGAATTTACCGGCAAAGTACGTGAAGACAGTCGTCGATTCTGGTCGGCGCGCCGACGCGGCTTTAATCAGGATCATCCAATGTCGGGGTTCAGCACCGGCAACCTGGACACGCTCGCCGACCGCGAAGGCTCAAACATTCGCGACGAGTTGATCAGCTTTTACAACCGCTTTTATTCGTCGAACATCATGTCCGTTGCCATCATCGGGCGTGAGCCTCTGGATCAGCTGGAGAAGTGGGCGCGGGAGAAGTTCTCGGCGGTGCCCAATCGCAACGCGAGCAAACAGAAATTTGATCGGCCGCTGTACGCCAAAGATGAGCTGCCGTGGCGCATGAACATCAAGCCGCTGAAAGACCAGCGCTATCTCACGCTGACCTTTCCAACGCCCAAGCGCGAAGAACACCGATTTACGCGCCCGAAATCCTACCTCGGGAATATTCTGGGTCACGAGGGTGAGGGCAGTCTGCTGTCAGCGCTCAAGCGCAGCGGCTGGGTAGACAGTCTGAGTGCAGGCGGCGGCATCAACAATCGCGGTGCGACGACCTTTGACATGTCAATCGGCCTCACCGAGCCCGGTGTCGACCACGTTGACGACATCGTCACCGAGGTGTTTCGCGCTATCAACATGGTGCGTGAAAGCGGACTCCCCAAATGGCTGTATGACGAAACACGACAGCTGAACGAACTGTCGTTCAAGTATCAGGAGCAGAGCGAACCTTCCAACCTGGTGCGTACGCTCGCCGTGCGTGCCCAGGACTGGCCGGCGCAGAAGCTGCTATCCGGCCCGTATCGTCGTTCAAAATTTGACGTCGAGGGCATTCAGGAAATTCTCGATCATCTTCGCCCGGACAACCTGGCCCTGATGCTGGTGGCGCCGGATGTCAAAACCGACAAGCAAACCCAGTACTACGACGCCGACTACAGTGTCACGCCCATTCCGGCTGCGACCGTGAAGCGGTGGCAGGATGCCGGACTCAGCAAGGCGATCACGATGCCGACGCCGAATGAGTTTGTGCCCAGAGACGTGGCGCTTAAACCCGACGGCAGTGGCGATCCTGTGCGTATTGTCGATTCGCCAAAGCTTGAAGTGTGGCACCGCACGGATACCGAGTTCGGCGTGCCGCGCGCAAACCTGAATATCAATATCCACACGCCTGTCGCCAATGAATCCGCCCGGTCGCTGGTGCTGACTATTCTGTATGTGCGCATGCTCAACGAGCAGCTCAATGAATTTTCGTATCCCGCAGCGCTGGCAGGCCTGTCGTATGACTTTTTCCAGAACCGGCGGGGGCTGGGCATTCGGCTGAGCGGCTATTCAGACGGTCAGCGTCAGATGCTTGAGAAAGTCGTCGACGCGATGATTAATCCGACCTACAACGCCAAGGTGTTTGAGCGCCTGCGCAAGGAACTCATTGACCAGATTTCGAACATCTCCAAAGATGCGCCGTACGAACAGACAAGCAACGAGATCAGGCGGCTGCTTCTGGTGCCGTATTACGACGGCGAGGCGCGTAAAAAAGAGCTGCGCAATCTGACCATCGCGGACCTCAAAGCGTTTGTGCCACGACTGTACAAAGACGTTCGTGTTGTCGCGCTGTCCCACGGCAACGTCGACGAAGCCGAGACCCGCAAACGTGTCGCGGTGCTCGAGGACGCGATCATCAGCAAGGCCGGTGTAGCCAATGTGCCAAGATCTCTTGTCGTGAGGTTGCCCGAGGACTCGCGCTTCGCTCGCAAGCTCAAGATCAAGCACAACGACTCGGCAGTGTCGGTGTATGTGCAGGGCGAGGAGCGCCATCGCGCCAGCCGCGCCCGCTTTGCCATGCTGCGCCAGATGCTGTCCCAGCCGTTTTACGCGGATCTGCGCACGCGCCAGCAGCTCGGATATTTTGTGTTTACCTACAGCATGGATCTGATGCGTGTGCCGTCCGTAATTCTGGCACTGCAGTCACCCGGTGCAGGCCCCGGCACACTATCAATAGCCGTCGAGAAATTTCTCAAGGATTTCGAGAAAACCCTGATCGACATGCCAGAGGCCGAGTTTGAACGCCACCGACGCGCGCTGATTGCGCGAGTCGAGGAACAAGAAAAGCGTCTGAGTGAACGCACCGGTCTTTACTGGAGCACGATAGTTCGTGAGGAGTATATTTTTGACGGCCCCGAAAGATTTGCTGACGAGCTCAGGGACATCACCAGGGCCGACATTGTTGCGCTGTACCGCAAGCTCTTTATTGACGCCAGCGCCGGTCGCCTGGTCGTGTATTCAGAAGGCAAGATAGCGAAAGACGAAAGCCCTGAGTTTTTTGAGTCTATGTCGCTTGTGAAAAGCCGCTCGGGCTTCAAGAAAGACAAGACGCTGCACCCGCCGCTTAATGAAATTGACGGATTCGAATAGTGTCGACGCGTGACTGGAATGCCGAGATAGAGCGGGCGGCGCTGGCCGCAAGCGAGCTGCTGCTGGCGCACGATCTGAAGCTTGCGACCGTGGAGTCGTGTACCGGCGGATGGGTGGCGCAGAGCATTACCGCGATTGCCGGCAGTTCGCAGTTTTTCGACCGGGGCTGGGCCACCTACAGTAATGAGGCCAAGATGCAGTGTGTCGGTGTGCCGGCACAAACGCTGAGGGACTTTGGTGCGGTCAGTGTTGAAACCGCCGGCGCCATGGCCGAAGGCGGCGTGCGCAAGAGTCAGGCCGGCGTCGCATTGTCTATTACCGGTGTTGCCGGCCCAACCGGCGGTAGTGCGGACAAGCCCGTGGGCACGGTGTGTTTTGGCTGGGCCCACAGCAACGGCACGGTGATCACCGAACGCGTTCAGCTTGAGGGCGACCGAGAGGCCGTGCGCGCCGGATCGGTTCTGCACGCACTCGACGGCATCGCCCGGGTGCTTGGGTAGCCGACCTCTGGCGACGTCCGGACAGCAGCGACTGTTTTTCGCCCTCGAGCCTGGCGACGAGGTGCGTCAGCATCTGGATCGACTTGCTACTGAACTTCATGGCGAGCTGGACGACGGCCATGCCCGCCAGGTCATCGGCGACAACCTGCATCTGACGCTGTCGTTTCTTGGCTGGGTCGAAGACGACACCTTCAGTGCGCTCTCGAACTGGCTTGCGCACTTTGTGCCACCGTCTTTCACGTTGACGCTTGATCGTATCGAACACTTCGGTACTGCCGATGTGGTCTGGGCCGGTCCGTCGTCGACACCCGGCGCGCTGATCGATCTGGTGGCCGCGATTGACGCGCGCGCTGCCGAAAGCGGCATCAGCGTCGACCGAAGCCGACCCTATCGCCCCCACGTTTCCCTCGTCCGCAAAGTGCCGAAATCGCTGTCCCGGTCCATCAGGCATCCGATTGTCTGGCCGGTGGATCAGTGCGTTTTGATGCGCGCCAGCGACACCGCTGACGGTGCTCGTTACGAGACTGCCGCAAGAAGTCGTCGGAACTGATTGAAAAATCGACAGGCCCGGGTGAAAAAAAACGACGTTCGGGTAGTGACAACACCACCTGTATATGTATACAGTAGTTGTACTGGAGATGTGGTCCG
>CALHMG010000330.1 GCA_938034705.1 uncultured Gammaproteobacteria bacterium | reverse complement strand
GGTATCGACCCGAAGGATGTTCTTTTCGTGTTGATGGAACTGCCAGAGTTTAACGAAGATGGTGCAGCCCGGTTCTGATGCAGGCGTGTGAGCGGTGTTGATCGGATTGCGGACGTATGTCCCCGCCGGATAGTCGCCGTGTTCGTCCTGAAACACCCCTTCGAGGACTAAAAATTCCTCCCCACCACTGTGAACGTGGCGCGAGAACGCACTGCCGGGGTCATAACGAACGATGCTCGTTGCCCTCGCAACTTCGTCACCAATCCGATCGAGCATCCGTCGACTGACGCCCGGCATTGGCGAAGGCTGCCACGGCATCTGTGCAGTGTGCGCTGTAGTGCGCTGCTGAAAGTCGGCGTTTATTCGCATGGGTGGCTTCTCTGATAATGATGTTCTGATGTCGCAGGACCCATACTCTACCAACCGATAGATATGGATACCCCGCCCCGCTTTCACCGACTCCGACAGGCCCAGCTGCACGAACTCCCGGCGCACGATTGAGTGGTCTTGGGTTTCGTTGAGCGCATTGCCCGGCAGGCACATGGATCGTCCCTTGCTATGATGACGGCGAACACGGGGAAATACCATGCGAACGAAACCTGACGAGTCGTATCCGGTAGAGGTCGTTGAAACCGACGCGCCACTTGGCGCGGAAATTCGGGGAATCGATCTTTCCCAGCCGCTTTCCGAGTCCAGTTCGTCGATTATCCGGCAAGCACTGATTGATCATTGCGTTGTTGTCTTCCGGGGGCAAAATCTCTCCGAGCAAAACCAGCTGGACTTCACCAAACTCTTCGGCAAACCCGAAGTCCACCGCCGTGCGCAATCAGGTGACAAACTGCCAGGGATATTCATAGTCTCCAACGTTACCGAGAACGGACAGGCTATCGGCTCGCTTGGCCATGGCGAAATTGGCTTTCACTCCGATCTCGCCTACATGCCCTTGCCGGGATCAATCTCAACGCTGTATGCCGTTGAAATTCCGCAACAGGGCGGCGCCACGTCCTGGGCGAGTGGATATGCCGCTTACGATGCACTGGACGCGGCAACCCAACGACGGCTTGCTGGAAAACGTGTATCCCATCGCCACACCACGGAAGAACTGAATCCGGCGGTAACTACTGAACACCCAGCCGTGTGCACTCACCCGGAAACAGGTCGCAAGACGTTGTTCGTGACACCACTATTTTCACGAAAAATTCGTGGTGATGATCTATCACAACCCGATGCGGATGCGCTCCTCGAGAGACTGACTGCCCATGCAGTGGAAGATCGGTTTCTGTACCAACACACCTGGCGCGAAGGCGACCTGGTGGTATGGGACAACCGGTGCACGATGCACCGCCGCGAACCCATTGACGCGCAGGCCCGACGTCTGATGAAACGAACCCAAATTCTAAGTACCTCACCCCCGAGCGAATAAGTGAAAACATCCGCTCGGACTCTGGCGTCACTTCAAACTTTGCCGTACCGTGTGACCGATCACGGCACCGGCCCGCTGACTTCAGGAGATCAACAATGAAAGTGACAGGCGGATGCCACTGCGGCGCCTTACGTTACGACGCCGACATAGATCCAGCGAAGATTGCTGTCTGTCATTGCACCGACTGCCAGATTATGTCCGGAACAGCCTTTCGAACGGCAGTCAGGGTACCGAGCGCCGATTTTACGTTGCTGTCGGGCGATCCTAAGACGTATACAAAAATCGGCGGGAGCGGCCGCCCGCGAATCATGGCGTTCTGCGAAAACTGCGGCACTCAGATTTACGGCACGGGCGTGGACGACGACGCCAGTCTGATCAGCCTCAGGGTCGGCACCTGTGACCAGCGCGCTGAACTGGTACCGGTGCGACAAATCTGGAGGCGCTCGGCTGTGAGCTGGCTAAATGACCTGGATATCGCTGATTCTCACGACACGTCAGCCTGATCTGAATTGCGAGACCCTCGTCAACTTTTGAAATGCCAGTAGTCTCAAGCACTCCGCTGTTTAAGCCGTCGCAAAAGAGACGCCTCATTGCGGTTCAGCAATAATCGCTTAGCGAGTTTTTGATCTTTTGTCATCACGTCCACACCGATCCCTGGTATCGGATCGGTACGGCGATTGAGAAGAATCGGGCGGGTATGTTTGACGAAACCTTTGATAGTAATTCGCCCCAACTCGATTGTGATTGGGTGTTCGCTCATCGCGTTGTCGCTTTGCTCAGTGCAAATATAGAGCCCGGAACCATCCTCACTCACATCCAAAACCTTACCCACTGCTCCGCCTATTTGTCCGGTCTTGAAGTTGACCTTGCGATTCACCGCGTGCCGCAACTTAAGCCGCAAGTCGTTTCCACTGAGATCAACATCGCCTTTGACTTTTAGATACTGGTAGTAAGCCTCGTTGTGAACAAGCCGGTGCATGCTGGCGTAATCGTTATCATGGTTAAAAAGTCGCTTGGCCAAACGCTCTGCCAACTCCAGCCGGGACTCGTCTATGAGAAAACAGTGCTTTAGATCCGCTGTCACATCAACCGGCAATTCGGTGTGCTCGTTTATTACAATCCGCTTACAAGCGCCGATAAATGTCTCAACGCCAAAGCTTCTTACGAGCTTTTGGGCGTTACCGTTGAGCATCCTGCCATGATCGAGCAAAAATTCGCCGTAGTGCCTCTCAAGTATCCGAGGAAGCAAAAGCACCGAAAACCAAAACGGTGCCTTTAGCCGTGTCGGCAAGTAAACTTCTTGTTCTTCCAATTGTTCAGTTATCGATGAAAGATGCGCGATCCCGTGCTTGCGGGACTGCGCCCTTTTCTCGGCATTTCGAACAAAGTTGTTTTCGGCTAGCCATCGCGTTTGACTGAGAATCAAAACCAGTAACGCGGTCGCCAACAAAGCGGTGGCGACACGGACGATGACAGCGACACCTGTGTGAGACTCGAATACGATTGACACGGATTCAGAGAAATGATGGAAGGTGAAACCAGGAAACTGTAACGCTTCTGCGGCCACTCTCAGTACACACAGAAACAACGCCCAGATGATCAAGCACCAGAAAACCCATACCAGCAGGTCACTGATGAGTTTTCTACGACTACTTTGTGCGTCGAAGAAGCAGTTGTCGGTCAGCATTTGAAAAATATTACGCTGACCCAAATAGCGGCGCACCGGGTCACTCGCAACCCCAATCGCATGCCAGATCACGAACGCTAAAATG
>CALHMG010000329.1 GCA_938034705.1 uncultured Gammaproteobacteria bacterium | reverse complement strand
GAACGAAAAGGGCGTGCCGTTTACTGACCTGACTACCGAGTTCACCGCCGCGATGCACAGCGACTGCGAAATGCTCGGCTGTGAATCGCCAACGCTGGAGCCAACGGCGACCAGTCATATCGAACCTATTGTCGAGTTGATTCAAAAGCTGGACGGCCTGGGTTACACCTACGCAACGCCCGCAGGCGATGTGTACTACCGCGTTCGTAAATTCGATGGATACGGCAAGCTTTCCAATCGCTCGATCGATGACCTTCGAGCAGGCGAGCGCGTTGACGTTGACGAGACCAAAGAAGACCCGCTGGATTTTGTGCTCTGGAAGGGCGCTAAGCCTGATGAGCCGCAGTGGCCGTCGCCGTGGGGTGGCGGGCGACCGGGCTGGCATATCGAGTGTTCGGCCATGTCGGGCAAGTGTCTCGGTGATACGTTTGATATCCACGCCGGTGGAATGGATCTGAAATTTCCACACCACGAGAACGAAATTGCGCAGTCCGAGGCGGCAAGCGGAAAGCAGTTTGCCAATATCTGGATGCACAACGGTTTTGTGCAGCTGGACGAGGAAAAGATGTCCAAGTCCCTGGGCAATTTCCTGACCATTCGTGATGTCCTCGCCCGCGATACTGATCAACGCCGCATGGGCGAGGTGATTCGTTACACGATACTGGCAAGTCACTATCGCAGCCCGTTGAACTACACCGACGAGTTGCTGGACTCTGCTCGGGCGTCACTCGAGCGGCTTTACATGACCCGGACGCGAGTGGCTCGTGAAGCACCGGCCGCGGCCGCTGTGTCTGAAGCCGGGCAGGCCTACATCGATCGCTTTCGCGAAGTCATGGATGACGACTTCAATACACCCGAAGCGCTGGCCGTACTGCATGACCTCGCAACCGGCGTGAACCGGGCGCTGGATGCTGGCGACGCTGGCGAGGCGGCGGGTCTGGCGGCCGCGATTAGCGAGATCACCGGCACACTGGGCGTGCTGGCCCTGGAGCCCGGGCGCTTTCTCGGGACCGAGGGCGCGTCTGACGACGTGGTGGCCGCCGATTTGACCCGTGCCGACGTCGAAAACCTGCTGCAAAACCGCACCAAAGCGCGGGCAGACAAGGATTTCGCCGAGGCTGACCGTATCCGCGACCAGCTCGATGACGCCGGCATTGTCATTGAGGATGTCCCGGGCGGCGACACCACCTGGCGTCTCAAGGCCTGATCCGCACCGGATATTCGCGACGCCGCTGTTGTGCGTTCGTTCACAGGCTGGCTATACTCAAGGCGTAAGGCATGGCGTGACGGGAGCCAAAAGCATCCGTCGCGACCCGTAGATGCAGCCCGTTGCCGCGGGCTGTTGGATCTCGGGGGTGTCGCAGCTGACCTTCTCAGTGCGATGGCTTCGAAATCTGGGCATTCTGGGCTGCGGCCTGAATAGTCGTCTAAGGGGCCGGTTTCACGACCTACCGGTTGTCGTCACTGTTTCGATACGAGTCAGTGGCCCCCTGCAAGTAGAGCGCTTTACGCAGATCGCAATGATCTGAACGGTTCGGTTTGCTTCGCGTCGCTTTGCTTTGCGCTGCATTCCCGCTGTTCGTCTCATCGCGATATTGATGGGCCACAAGACGTTGTCGACAACGCCACGCGCACCTGTATTCAGGAGCCTTGAGTTAGTCGGGACAGTTCGATCCTCGGGTTCGAGGTCACGCTGTCGTCGCCTTGTGGCTGGCTTTGAGTGAAACGACAGCGGGGGCGACGCCCCCCAGGGTAAAGACCGATGGAAATGACAGGTGCCGATATTCTCATCCGATCGCTTTCGGATGAGGGCGTAAAACACATCTTTGGCTATCCGGGTGGTGCAGCGCTGCACATCTACGACGCCATCTACAAGCAGGACAAGGTTCAGCACATTCTGACGCGTCACGAGCAGGGTGCGACCCACGCTGCCGATGCCTACGCAAGAGCCGACGATTCCGGCAAGGCCGGCGTTGTGCTGGTGACTTCAGGACCGGGCGTAACCAACGCCGTCACCGGAATCGCAACGGCGTACATGGACTCGATCCCCATGGTGGTCATCTGCGGACAGGTGCCGACGCATCTGATCGGTGACGACGCGTTCCAGGAGGTCGACACGGTCGGCATCACGCGGCCCTGCGTAAAGCACAATTTTCTGATCAAAGATGTTCGCGACGTTGCGAGCACGATCAAAAAGGCATTCTTCATCGCCGAGAGCGGACGTCCGGGTCCGGTGGTTGTCGACGTGCCCAAGGACATCACGGCTCAGACCTGTGAGTACCTGTACCCCCAGCACCTGACCATGCGTTCGTATTCGCCGGTCACCAAGGGGCATCCCAAGCAGATCAAAAAAGCCGTTGAGCTGCTGCTCGGCGCAAAGCGTCCCATCATCTACACCGGTGGTGGCGTTGTGCTCGGCAATGCCGGCGACAAGCTTACGGAGTTTGTTCGACGTCTGGGCTACCCGTGCACCAACACGCTGATGGGACTTGGTGCCTTTCCGGCGAGCGATCCGCTGTTTGTCGGCATGCTCGGCATGCACGGCACCTATGAAGCCAACATGTGCATGTACGAGTGCGACGTCATGCTGGCCGTGGGTGCGCGCTTCGACGATCGCGTCACCGGCGAGCTGGCCAAGTTCTCGCCGAACGCACGAATTATCCACGTCGACATTGATCCATCGTCTATCGGCAAGAACGTTTCTGTCGAGGTGCCTATTGTCGGCAGCGCCGAAAGCGTCCTTGAAGACATGATGGCGGCATTGAACGAGACCTCCACCCAGCCTGACGCGGATGCGCTCGGTCAGTGGTGGGAGCAGATCAACAGATGGCGTGGCCTCGACAGCTTTGGCTTTGACGCCGATGGCGAGTTCATCAAGCCCCAGCGTGTCGTCAAAATGCTCTGTGATCAGACCGGTGGCGACGCATACATCACGTCAGACGTGGGTCAGCACCAGATGTGGGCGGCCCAGCACTATCGCTTTGACAAGCCGCGTCGCTGGATCAACAGCGGCGGCCTTGGCACCATGGGTTTTGGTCTGCCTGCCGCCATGGGCGTGCAGTTGCTTCACCCCAAGGCCGAAGTCGCCTGTATCACGGGCGAAGCGAGTATCCAAATGTGCATTCAGGAGCTTGCGGCGATTCAGCAGTATGAGCTGCCGATCAAAATCGTCTGCCTGAACAATCGCTTCATGGGCATGGTCAGACAGTGGCAGGAGTTTTTCTACGACCGGCGTTACTCCAATTCATACATGGATTCGCTGCCTGACTTCGTCAAACTCGCCGAAAGTTTCGGGCACGTTGGAATGCGTGTTGAAAACTCCGGTGATCTTGAGGGCGCGATGAAGGAGATGCTCGGCATGAAGAACCGTGCCGTATTCCTCGACGTCGTCACCGATCAGGCCGAAAACGTATATCCGATGATTCCAGGCGGAGCGGGACATAACGAAATGGTGCTCAAGCCGGGCGCTCAAACTGACGACATGCAGGAGCGCGAACTCGCCTGACGCAGTGGTTTGTGGCGATCGATTGCCGATCGCCACGATCCCGACGTTACTAACGAGTTGCTGGAACCACAAACATGCGACACATCATTTCCGTTCTGCTTGAGAACGAATCGGGCGCTTTGTCCCGAGTAGCCGGGCTCTTTTCCGCCCGGGGCTTTAACATCGAATCGTTGACGGTCGCACCGACCGATGACGAGACGCTGTCACGTATGACGATTGTCACCGAAGGTGGTGGCGACCTGGTTGAACAGGTCACCAAGCAGTTGAACAAGCTGGTCGACGTCGTCAAGTTGATGGAACTCACCGAAGGTCCTCACATTGAACGCGAGCTGCTGCTGGTAAAGGTTCGCGCGATGGGGTCGGCCCGAGATGAAGTTAAGCGGCTGGTGGATATTTTCCGCGGCCGGATTGTCGACGTCACGGATTCGATCTACACGGTCGAGCTCACCGGGGCGGGGGACAAGGTCGACGCGTTTATCGACGCGATTCGCCCGGAAGACATTATTGAAGTCGTGCGCTCCGGAGTTTCCGGCATTGCGCGCGGCGATCGCGCACTTAAACTTTGAATAACTAGTCAAACTTAAACAATCACGCACGGGGTACTAGCCCTTGGTGTGAACGGTCGGCACCTGGTGTCGGCTACATCCAGGAAGAGAGGAGCACAATGAAGGTTTATTACGATAGCGACGCCGATATGGCGAAAATCGCCGACAAGAAAGTCGCCATTCTGGGTTATGGCTCACAGGGCCATGCTCACGCCAACAACCTGACAGACAGTGGCGTCAACGTCGTCGTCGGTTTGCGTGAAGGATCATCCTCCCGCGCCAAAGCCGAACGCGCCGGTCTTGCCGTCAAAAGTGTTGTCGACGCAGTCAAAGAGTCCGACATCGTCATGATGCTGGTTCCAGACGAGCTGCAGGCTCAGATTTATCGCGAAGAGGTTGAGCCCAACCTCAAGCCGGGTTCGGCGCTGGTGTTTGCGCACGGCTTTAACATCCACTTCAAGTTCATCGAGCCTCGTCCGGACATGGACGTGTTCATGATTGCGCCAAAGGGCCCGGGTCACCTCGTACGTTCGACGTTTGTCGAAGGCGGCGGCGTTCCCTGCCTGATCGCGATCCACCAGGACTCAACCGGCACCGCGCGCGACGTTGCGCTTGCCTACGCTTCTGGCGTTGGCGGTGGACGCGCCGGCATCATCGAGACTGATTTCAAAGAAGAGACCGAGACAGATCTCTTTGGCGAGCAGGTGGTTCTGTGTGGCGGCGTTTCGGCGCTGGTTCAGAACGCGTTCGAAACGCTGGTCGAAGCAGGCTACGCGCCCGAGATGGCGTACTTCGAGTGCATGCACGAACTCAAGCTGATCGTTGACCTGATGTACGAAGGCGGTCTGAACAACATGCGCTACTCGGTATCGAACACCGCTGAGTACGGCGACCTGACCCGTGGTCCTCGCGTCGTCAACGACGAGACGCGCAAGGAAATGAAGCAGATTCTTTCTGAAATTCAGAGCGGCAAGTTCGCCAAAGAGTGGATGGACGAAAACGCTGGCGGCGCCAAGAACTTCAAGAAGATGCACGACGACTCGACGACCCACCAGATCGAAGAAGTGGGTGAGCGTCTTCGCGGCATGATGCCGTGGATTCAGGCGGGCAAAATCGTCGACCGTTCAGTTAACTGACGCATCGATCGATGGCATCCAATCAACCGCTACTGGCGCCCGAAGGCTGGCCCTTTGTCGCCGGTAGCGTTGTTCTCGCAGTCCTGACGACCTGGGGTGCAGGTTTCTGGTGGGCGCTGCCGCTCTGGATCATTGCGATCTTCGTGCTGCAGTTTTTTCGTGACCCACCACGAACCATCCCGACGGGGCAGCGCCTCGTTGTGTCACCGGCCGATGGCGAGGTGGTCGCTCTGGGTCCTGCAAAGGATCCCGCTACCGAACGTGACGCGCTCAAGATCAGCGTATTCATGAACGTATTCTCTGTGCATTCCAATCGCGCACCGGTCGCAGGTGAGGTGGTGGATGTTCAGTATCACGCCGGCAGTTTTGTTAACGCGGCGCTGGACAAGGCGTCTGCTGAAAACGAACGCAATGCGGTCGTGATCAAAACTGACGAAGGTCAGCACGTGACCTTCATTCAGATCGCGGGCCTCGTTGCCCGGCGAATTCTCTGCTACACGTCGGTGGGCGATCGCCTGACGCGCGGTGAGCGGTACGGGTTTATTCGTTTCGGTTCGCGCGTGGACGTTTATCTGCCGGACAATGCCACCGCTCGGGTCAAGCTCGGCGAAAAAGTCTCGTCAGGTTCGAGTATTCTGGCGGACCTCGCGTAACTTTCTGCCATACTTGGCCCATGAATGACCGAAACGGCGACAAGCACCGCGGCATCTATATCCTGCCCAATTTGTTCACTACGGCGGGACTGTTTGCCGGTTTCTACGCAATAATCCAGGCGAACAACGGTCATTATGACGTTGCCGCCATCGCGATCTTTGTGGCAATGGTCATGGACGGTCTCGATGGCCGCATTGCGCGCTGGACCGGTACGACCAGCGAGTTCGGCAAGGAGTATGACTCCCTCGCTGATCTCATCGCGTTTGGTCTCGCTCCGGCACTTGTGATGTACGTCTGGACGCTGTCCAGCGTCGGTAAAGTGGGCTGGATGGCCGCCTTTTTGTACGTGGCCGCAACCGCTTTGCGTCTCGCACGGTTCAACACCGTGACATCTGAAGACAAAGCCTACTTTCAGGGCCTGCCGTGTCCGGCGGCCGCCGCTGCGCTCGCCAGTTTTGTCTGGCTGTCGCATTCCCTTGGGCGCGGTGATGTGCCGATTGTTCCCTTCGCCGTCGCGGCCACCATCGCGCTGGCGCTGGCGATGATTTCGAACGTGCCGTACCGAAGTTTCAAAGACGTCGACCTGAAAGGGCGCACGTCCTTTCCCGCAGCATTCGCGTTCGCGATCTTTCTTGCGATTCTGTTCTGGGAACCACCGATCGTGCTGTTTGTTATTGCATGGGTCTACGCGGTGTCCGGTCCGCTGATGTGGGTAGTCGCCAAGCTGACCGGAAATCGAGTTTTTGCGGTACCCGACACAGCCGAAATTGAAGAACCCGATGCCGACGGCAACATCAAGCCGGCTGCCACAGATTCTGATGCTCCAGAGTCCCGTAACAGCAATCTGCACTGACGCGACGCGCTGAACCGGCGCGATCTTCCCGCTTAACGACTATGCCGACCGATCGATCGTCACTTGCTTACCTCGAGGCCATGGGCGTCGACCTGTGGATACGTCGGGATGTGTCGGGAGATGAATCCGGCGTCGAGGCCGTTAATGAGTTGGTTGATGAGTCGGTTGATGAGTCCGTGGATGTCGCCGACGAGTCGGCGCCGCCTCCCGCAGGCGACGAACCGGTTGAGGTCACCGCGGAGCCTGAGACGCAAACTGATGTTGCGGCCGCGGCCGCTGCGCCAGCGGACACGGTCACGGTCGACAGCCCGGCCGATGCGACGCAAGTCCCACTCGAGCCTGAGACTATAGTCGAGTCTCCCGCCACCGAACCGGCTGATGATGAAACTCAGGATCCCGTTGAGCTGATCGCCCGAGCCGATCTCGAATCCCTTCAGACCATGGTCAGCGGTTGTGAACGCTGCCCGCTGTCGCGCACCCGCAACAAGACGGTGTTTGGCAGCGGTAACCCGGACGCCGACTGGCTGTTCGTGGGCGAAGCGCCAGGACGGGATGAGGATCGACAGGGTGAGGCCTTTGTCGGCAAGGCCGGCCAGCTGCTTAACGCGATGCTGTTTGCGCTCGGGCTGACGCGTGACGATGTATTTATCGCCAACGTTCTCAAGTGTCGACCGCCCGACAATCGCGACCCGATGGGCGAGGAGGTCGTGCGATGCGAACCGTATCTGCATCGACAGGTCGATCTGGTCCAGCCGAAGGTTATTGTCGCCATGGGCCGGTTTGCGGCCCAGGCGCTGCTGCGCTCAGGCGACAACATCTCGCGAATGCGCGGCCAGCAATACGAGTACCGCGAAACCGGGATTCCGCTGGTGGTGACCTACCACCCCGCGTACCTGCTGCGAACACCGGATCAGAAGGGCAAGGTCTGGGACGACCTGCTCCAGGCCAGGCGCATGATCAATGGCGGCTAACCCCCGAGATATTGGCCGCGGCGACGGCCATGGCGATAGCAGCGGCGCGCCGGACGTGTTCGAGATCCGGGCGATGACGCTCGAAGACATCGACGACGTTACGAGAATAGAGCGCGAGTCCTATGAGTTTCCGTGGACGCCCGGCATATTCAGGGACTGCCTGCGAGCAGGCTATCTGTGCACCGTCGGTACCAGCGACGGCAAGATCTGCGGCTACGGTCTCATGTCCTTTGGCGCAGGCGAATGTCATATTCTCAATCTGTGCGTCGCGGCCGAGGCTCGGCGACACGGTAACGCCAGCGCGCTGCTCGATAATCTCATTAACGAAGCTCGCAAGATCGGCATTCAAACCGCGTTTCTTGAGGTGCGTGAATCCAATCAGGGTGCCCAGGTCCTGTATGAAGATTTCGGTTTCTGCGAAACCGGTGTGAGGCCGGGCTACTATCCTCACCGTGGCGGCAAGGAAGATGCGCTCATCTTCTCGATGAATATTATTTGACCCGACATTGTCTGGACGAAAAAAAAGCCGAACGCGATGTTCGGCTTTTCGGTTCTCGTTCGAGCTACGACTGAATGTAGATCACGATGCGCTGTCCGCGGTGGATCAGATCATTGAGTCTGATGCGATTCCAGTCCGCCAGCTGCTCCGGCAGTACGTTAAAACGCTCTGCGATCGAAGACAGGGTGTCGCCACCTCGCACGCGATACACGAGCTGCTGATGGGTGTTCTCGTTGGCCGGCTGATAGGCCACCCGCGTGAAGCCAGAGCTTGCACCCGTCGGAATGGTCAGTCGCTGCCCGACCTGCAGCAGGTCAGAGTTGAGTCCGTTGTGCTGCATCAGGGCGCCCACCGAGAGGCCAAACGTCTGAGCGATGCGGCTCAGAGATTCGCCACGTCGGACACGGTGCGTCGACTTCGCTTTCAGGACAGTGCTCTCGGCAACGGCCAGTGCGCTCCTGAAGCGATCGGCCTCGGTAACTGGCACCAGCAGTCGTGCCGGCATCTCTGGTGGCGTCGAGGCACGCTTGAAGCCCGGGTTGAGCAGTCGAAACTGCTTTTTGCTCAGGCCTGCAAGTTTTGCCGCAGCCGCGATATCCACGGAGCCCTCGGTCCACACCGTTTCAAAGCGCTGCTCAAACTTCATCTGGGGCAGCACGACATTGAACCGGGCGGGGTTGGCAAAGATATTCTTCAACGCGATCAGCTTGGGCACGTAGTGGCGCGTCTCGCGCTTCATGCGCAGGTTGTCAAAGTGACCGGTCTTGCCAAGCTTGCGGTTACGTTTGATTTCGCGATGCATGCGGTGCTCGCCGCCGTTGTACGCCGCAATCGCGACCAGCCAGTCACCGTGGAGGTCTTCGTGCAGAAACTGCAGATAGTCGAGAGCGGCCTGGGTTGAATCAATGACGTCCCGGCGTCCGTCGTACCACCAGTCACGCTTGACGCCAAAACGCTCGGCGGTGGGCGCTATGAACTGCCACATGCCAAGCGCGTTGGCGTGGGACTTGGCAAACGGATTAAACGCACTCTCTACAATCGGCAGCAGCGCGAGCTCCATGGGCATGCCACGGTACTCGAGCTGTTTCACGATATAGGGCAGATACATGCTGCCGCGATTCACAACGCGAGCAAGATAGTCAGGACGCTTGGCAAAAAACTTTTCGTACTGCCTGACCAGCTTGTTCTCATAGTGCGGCAGCGTGAAGCCCTGACGCACGCGATCCCACAGCGGAGTCTCGAGCATGGGAATTGTGTTGATCGGCTCAACCAGCGTTTCTTCGCTGACGATCGCCGGCTCGATGTGGGTGTCAGACGCGCCGACATCCAGAAGTTTCGCAGGTGGCGTTTCAGGATCGTTCTCGACCATCTCCGGATCGGGCTCGATTTCAATCGACACAGAACCTGGCTGCAGGTGCTGATTGATCGCCCCGTCAACCTGTCTTGAAGCAACGGCTTCCAGGTACTCCGCTTCGGTGGTGGTCACCGCGGCGGTTGGGGTTGTCGAATCACCGAGTCGGGGCAGGGGGGTAGGGGTCAGGGTTGCAAGTATGTTGCTGGTTGCGTTCGACAGATCAATTGTCGGTGCAACTTCGAGCTCAAGCTGGGTCGGGCTGACGGCGGTTACATTCGTAACGGCGACTGCGGGACCAAGCTGTGCCGACGCCAGTACGAGATGTACTGGCAGCCAGGCGGTTACCGAGCTGAGCATGGACGTCTTCCTTGAACATATTTCCTTATGTAAATTCAGTATAGACGGGGGTTTTCAGCCTTCCACGGTACTGTTAGGGGTCAGATTGGCTGGTTGTCGGACGGTCTGACGAATGACGTTGTTCTTGTCGGGACGGGTGCGATTCGTGTAGAACAAAGCCTGTGAAACCAGCGCAAAAACTCCCTGAATCTGAAAACCCCGCATCGGACAGCGATGCGGCGGCGCGCGGTAAAAACGCGACGCCCGCACCCGGTTCCGGACAAGCCGCAGGCGCCGACCCGCGAGCTGCTGAAGATTTAAACAATCCCGCGACTCAGGAACGTTACGAGGGTCGCCCCGGTAACGAGCCCGGCGACGAACGTACCGGCGATGCCTCGAGCACGCCCTGGGTTGAGACCCCGCTCGGAAAGCTGATCGATATGCAGGAGCCCTCGATGGTCGCTGCATCTCTGCCGCGTCTGTACAACCCGGTCTGTGTTCAGATCGGCAGTCTCGGTGGCCGCGACCTCATGGGCAGCACCGAGGCTGCACTGAAAGTGGTCATCGCCAACGCCCAGCCGGCGAACGCGGATTCGGACGACGTTGTGCAGGTCAAGGCGGATCCCACCGCACTGCCGTTTGGCGAGCGATCTGTCGACCTTGCGCTGCTGGTGCACGCACTGGACTTCAGCAGCGAGCCGCATCAGGTACTGCGCGAGATTGATCAGACGCTGGCACCGGACGGTCACGTCGTCATCCTCGGGTTTAATCCTCTGAGTCTGTTCGGGCTGCGTCGGCTTGTGAGCCGGCTTTTCAGACGCGGTCGAAACACGCCGTGGTCGGGCAGCTGGTTGCGGCTGTCACGGGTTCAGGACTGGCTTACGCTGCTGGGTTACGAGTCAACGGCGGGTGTGCGCAGCGTGTATGTTCCGCCGTTTCAGAGTCAGCGTATTGTCGACCGGTTTGAATTCATGGAGAAGGCGGGCAATCGATGGTGGCCACGATTTGGCGCCGTCTATGTCATTGTCGCGCGCAAGCGTGAAATCGTCGGCACCGTGCTTCCGGCATGGCAGCGCAAGCGCCGCAAGCTGGGCCAGCAGTTGACGAGTCCGGTTACCCGCGGCGCCGGCACCAGTACGCAATCGACCAACAAGACCATTATTCGCTGGCCGCATCCTAAAAAATGACTGATAACGAACAGACACTGATCGCGCACACTGACGGCGCGTGTCGGGGTAATCCTGGCCCGGGCGGGTGGGGCGTACTTGTGCAGCGCGGTGAGGCGGAACAAGAGCTGCTCGGCGCCGAGGCGCAGACAACGAACAATCGCATGGAGATCATGGCCGCGATTGAAGCGCTAAAGCACACTGCACAATATGAAGGCACTCCGCTCGTCATCGTGACCGACTCGACCTACGTCAAGAACGGCATTACCGACTGGATCGACAACTGGAAACGTCGCGGCTGGAAGACGGCGGCAGGCAAACCGGTTAAAAATCAGGATCTGTGGAAAGAACTCGATGCCGTCAGCGCGTCTCGCGACGTACAATGGCAGTGGGTCAAGGGGCACTCCGGTGATCCCGGTAACGAGCGCGCTGACGAGCTTGCCAACCGCGCGATCGACACCATGCTCTAGGACATCTTTTCTAGGGCGTCTTTTAAAGCCGCCAGGATCAAATTCAATTCAGCTTTCAGTGTTATCAGCTAGCTTTCAAACGGACAGGAAAAACAATTGCGCCAACTAGTACTGGATACAGAGACAACGGGTCTTGACGCCGCAGGTGGTCACCGAATCATCGAGATCGGCTGCGTTGAGCTGGTCAACCGCAAGTTCACCGGCAACAACTATCATCAGTACATCAACCCCGAGCGGCAGATTGACGACGCCGCGATCGAGGTGCACGGCATTACCCTCGACCGTCTGAAAGACGAACCCAAATTTGGCGACATCGCCGATGATTTGATCGAGTACCTGCGCGGTGCCGAGCTTGTGATTCACAACGCACCGTTTGACGTAGGCTTCCTCAACGCCGAATTCAAGAAGGCCAAGACGCCCAAGGCCGTGATCGGCGACGTCTGTTCGGTGCTCGACTCACTCGCTGTTGCACGCGACATGCATCCGGGGCAGAAAAACAGCCTCGACGCGCTGTGCAAACGCTACTACATCGACAACACCCAGCGAACGCTGCACGGCGCGTTGCTTGACGCAGAAATTCTGGCGGATGTTTATCTGGCGATGACCGGTGGACAGACTTCGCTGCTCGGTGAGGCGTCTTCTGACAGCGATAACGAGCGCGAAAACAATCTGCGCCGGAAAAGCCGCAAGTCCAGAGGGCCGCTACCCGTGGTCGCGGCGTCCGCGAGCGAGCTTAGCGCTCACGCCCAGTGGCTGGATTTTCTTGAAAAAGAGAACGGAGAGTTGCCGCTGTGGCGAACAATGAGTCAGGGACAGTCCGCAACCGACTGAATCCCGGGCGGGACCTCGTCAGGCGTTTTAGACCTCAGTAAATCGCGGTGAGGTTAAAGCCGCGGTCCGTCAGCTGCCTGATCAGGCCTTTTTCACCCGGCAGATGCAGTGCCCCGACCGCGACAAAGTGAGCACGCGCTCCCAGCATCGGCAGCAGACGCTGCACCATGGTGTCGTTACGATTGTCGATCAGGCGTTCGTGAAACGCACTGGCCAGATCCTGCGTTTGAGAATCTTCGCGACCGGCAAGACTGATGCGCTGGAGTTCATTCAGATCTCGAGCAAGCCACGCCTGGGTCAGTGATTCGATCATCTGAGGCAGCTCGTCGTGAGCATCCAGAGTGTTCTTCAGCAGCGTGATCTGATCGTCGGTTTCCATCGTTCTGAAAACGTCCAGCTGCTCGGCGATCGTTTCCAGCGGGCTTATGTCTTTGCCCGCTGCGACGGCCTCGTCGTACAGTCTCTTGTCGAGAAACTCACCCGTCTTGTTGTTGGGCGACGCCAGCATCATGATTGCGGCCCACGGCTTGATCCGCGAAGCGCGGACTCGTGGTACGCCGAGAGTCGACAGTTTTGCCGCAACGCTTGAGAAGAGCTCCGCGCCAACAATGCTTTCCAGGGTATTCCCGTTATCGAAAAGCATGTTGGCGCGCAGCCCTGCAATAGCGTCGCTACTGATGTCGGCTTCGGGTACAAACACATCGGCCATGGCGAAGGCGTGCTTGAGCTCGCGTGGCTGGTCCAGCACTCGCGGGTCATCGCTGTGAATGGTCCCGAAGAGGTAGCTGTCGGCGATGTTGTTGCCGCTGATCTTCCACAGCAGTGCCGAGGTGATCGAGGTGTCGCCAGTGGCGACACCTTGATTTTCTGATGGGCTCTGCAGTGAGCCCATGGGTTCACCTTCTGAAGCAGGCGGAATCACTGCGTCATCGGCTTCGGCAGGTGCCGAAATTGCCGCCGGCGCTACGGTGCCGGTGTCGGTGCCTTCAGACTGCAGGTCAACGCTGTCGACTTTTGGCTTCGCGTAACGCTGGCGAAACTGTCCATCGATGATCAGATGGCCGCTGCTGCGAGACGGCATCGTTTCGGTGAGGCTGCCCTGATTGATCGTTCCGGACGTCTTGTCGATGATGGGAGCGACCTGCCCGGGGGCCGGATAGGTTAGGTCCACGTTGTTCATTACCGCGGCTTCGTCCTGTGCCATGCCGATCGTGGAGAACGACATCAGGGCAAACGCAGCGCCGGCAACAACATGGCGACTGAGTGTCAGTTGCATGAGGTTTTTCCGTTGGGTTTTAAGACTTGTGGGTCGGTGTTTTGCGAGTGCGCGCAAGCCGCCGGTGACCCTCTAAACCCTAGCCGTCGGTGGGGCGATTGCCAGCCTGAACCGGGAAAGACTCCCAGAGCGTTTAAGGAAAATGTCGATGTAGCCGACTGCGTGTCGCAGCCGGCGGTGTCGGCGGAGGCTCAGGCCTGAAAAGCCTGCCCTAGCGGGAGACGTAGTGGCTGAACCCGATCAGCGCCAGCAGCAGCAAAATGGCCGTGATCGAGGACGCTGAACGCCACGTGCGGCTGACCGGTCCCGTGGACTGTCCAAGGCGGTAGCCGCGGGCGATTGCGCCACTGACGATACCGCCACAGGCGCCCATCAGCAGTCCCCAGCCGTCGTCGATCGCTTTCGAGAAACGCGTCACCAGTGCCGGGCCGAGGCGACGATACAGCCAGTCGCTGTCCAGGTTCAGTGACGGAATTTCAGGCGGGTAGCGCCCGATACGAACGAGAAACACAAAGGCCAGCATCGAGAACAGCAGGAGCTGCAGCTGCGTGATGATGTGTGCACCGGTATACGGGTGATAGTCGACGGTGTACGGCAGCAGTGAATACAGCGTGCCGGGGAACACGCCGATAAAGATGCAGAGGAAAGCTGCGATAAACATCGCGACCAGCATGTTCCAGGGCGCTTCCTTGCAGCGTATTCCGCTGTCGTGGGCGAAGAACGAAAAGTACGGCACCTTGATACCGGAGTGATCGAGCACGCCGGCGGAGGCAAACAGCAGGATCAGGCTGACGCCCCAGTAGCCCGCTTCAGCGGCGCCGGACATGATCATCGATTTGGCCACGAATCCGGAGAACAGCGGGAACGCCGAAATCGACATCGAGCCAATGATGCAGAAAATCGCGGTGGCCGGCATGGACTTGTAAAGGCCACCGAGCTCCGATGCCTTGATCGTGCCGACACGGTGCAGCACGGCGCCCATGCTCATGAAGAGCAGCGCCTTGTAGATGATGTGAACAAACGCGTGAGCGGCGGTGCCGTTCAGGGCAAGTTCGGTACCGACGCCAACGCCCACCACCATGAAACCGAGCTGGTTGTTCAGACTGTAGGCGAGGACCTTGCGCAGATCGTTTTCGATCACGGCGAAAAAGATCGGAAACGCGGTCATCACCGCGCCGATGTAAATCAGGATTTCGGTGCCGGCGAAGCCTCGTGCCAGCGTGTAGACGGCAAGCTTGGTCGTGAACGCGGACAGAATGACGGTGCCGGTCACGGTAGCGGCGGGGTACGCGTCCTGGAGCCAGCTGTGCAGCATCGGGAACGCACACTTGATGCCGAACGCGATGAGAATGAGCAGACCGCCGGGGCTGTCCAGACCGATGTGGTTAAACGCGATGCTGCCGGTTTCGGCGACCCGAACCGCTATACCCGCGAGCAGAATGACGCCAGAGCCGACCTGAATGATCAGATAACGAATGGCAACCTTGCGCGCGTACTCGGTGCGGCGCGCGAGGATCAGGAAGACCGACGCAATCGCGGTCAGTTCCCACCAGATAAAGAGCGTAATGAGGTCGCCTGCGAGCAGCGCTCCGACGGCGGCGCCGGCGTAGACCAGCGCACTGACCTGCTGGATGGTGTCACGCACATGTAACGCATACAGAATGCCGATAAACGCAGCGATATGAAAAACGATGCCAAATACGCGCGCCAGGCGATCCACCCGGAAGGTGACCAGCTCATGACCGAAGGCCGTAAACAGGCCGTGGTTGCCGATCTCGACCGCCCACAGCTGGGACAGGCCAATGACGGGCAGCAGCAGCATGACGGGCCCGCGCACCTTCTGGGGCAGAAACGGCACCACCGCGGCGCCGAGCAGCAGGATCAGGGCAGGATGAAAAATCTCAATCACCGTAGTAGCCCTCGTCTCGCTTGATCAGTTTGCGAAGCCCCTTGGCCGCAAAGATCAGAAAACAGTAAGAGCCAAAGCCAAACCAGGCGTGAAACGCGAACCAGTCCTCAAAGCGAAAGTAGCCGTGCTTGTGGATGAAGAATTCGGCAATGATGACGATGCCACACAGAACATAGAGCGCAATGCAGAGCTTGTTGACGTTGGCCGGCTTGTCGAGCCAGCGCAGGGATTCGCCTTCGGGAATGCGGTGACCGTGGGTCTGCGAGAGGTCGCCGTGGCTTGCGTGGTCAGTCGTTTGGCTCATGCTCGGTCTCTCATCGATCGCTGACGATGGGTTCTATCAGCGCGACGATGCTGTCGGCTGTGAAGAACAGGATGATGCAGCCGATGGCGGTCAGGCACAGCGGCACCACGCAGAACAGCGGCGCTTCCTTGATGCGTCCGGTGCTCATGGCGCTCTTTTCTTCGCCAGGCTCAAACCCGTCTTCCATCGGTTTTTTGTCGGCGTCGACAGCGGGGGCAAAAAATCCGCGAAAAACTATCGGCATCAGGTACGCGATGTTCAGCAGCGAGCTGAGCAGCAGCGCACCGATCATGATCTTCTGTCCGGTGTCGGCGGCGCCAAGAATCAGATACCACTTGGCCCATGACCCCCCGAGCGGCGGCAGTCCGATGATCGACAGCGAGCCTATGAAGAACGCCGCGTAGGTAAACGGCATCACGCGCCCGAGGCCATCCATCTGGCTGATTTCGGTGCGGTGGGTCGCGGTATAGATTGCGCCGGCGCAGAAGAACAGCGTGATCTTGCCAACGGCGTGCATCGCAATCTGCAGCGCGCCACCGATGATGCCAAAGCTCGTCGCGAGCGCGGCACCCGCCACCACGTAGGACAGCTGTCCAATCGTTGAATACGCGAGGCGCGCTTTGAGGTTGTCCTTGCGCAGCGCCACCAGGGAGGCCACCGTCAGCGTGAAACACGCCGCCCAGACCAGCCATTCGCTGGAGCCGGTCTCGGAGAGTCGTTCGACGCCAAACAGATAGACGATGACTTTGAGCACGGTGAATACGCCGGCCTTGACCACGGCCACGGCGTGCAGCAGCGCGCTGACGGGCGTTGGCGCAACCATGGCCGCCGGCAGCCAGCGATGAAACGGCATCAGCGCGGCTTTGCCGATGCCGAACATGAACAGTGCGAGCATGAAGCCGATAGCGGCAGGGCTCATGTCTTCAGGCAGTACACCGCCTTTGGTGAACTCCAGCGTGCCGGCTTCGGACCACATCCAGATCATGCCCACCAGCAGCAGGCCGATCGAGGTGCTGATGAGGATGCCGAGATAAATCCGGCCACCGCGTTTCGCTTCGTCGTTGCCTTTGTGGGTCACCAGCGGCCACGTGGACAGGGTGAGCACTTCGTAAAAGATGAACAGTGTGAACATGTTCGCCGAGAACGCGATGCCAAGCGCCGCGGCGATGGAGACGGCAAAGCAGACATAAAAGCGCGTCTGGTCGTGTTCCTTGTTGCCGCGCATGTAGCCGATGGAATACAGCGAGTTGATGATCCACAGGCCCGAGGCAACCAGAGCGAACAGCATCCCCAGAGGTTCGACGGAAAAGGCAATCGAAAGGCCGGGCAGCATCTCGACAACGTGCAGCGTCGGTACACCGCCGGCTACCACCACCGGCAGCAGCGACAGCACGACCAGGAACAGCACCACGGCGGTCAGCAGGGTGACGGTTTCGCGGCTGTCGGCGTGGCGTCCGGAAAACGCGATGCCGATAGCGCCGGCGACAGGGGCGAGCAGCGCAAAAGCGATAGCGAGAGACGGATTCATGTCAGTTGCCTCCCATCAGTGCGGTGGCCGCCGAGCGCGCAACCCCGACGGGCAGGGCGGTGTAGATGCCGAAGACAAAATTGAGAATAACCAGCGCCCAGGTCGGCAGCAGCAGCCACAACGGCGCTTCGCCAGTCGGCGCGTCGACCGCGGGTTCGCGAAACCACATGGTTTCGACCAGCTTGGCGATATAGATGACGGCCATCAGCGAGCTGATCACGATCAGCACCGCAAGCCACCACCAGCCCTGCTCGAGTACGCCCAGAATCAGATACCACTTGCTGACAAAGCCGGCCGTCAGTGGCACACCGATCAGCGACAGGCCGCCGAGGACGAATGCGCTGAACGTCCACGGCATGCGTTTGCCCATGCCGGCGAGTTTGTCGATCTGCATGGAACCAATGCGCCAGAACAGACAGCCAAGCGCCATGAACAAGGCGGCCTTCATCAGCGCGTGGTTGTACATGTGCAGCATCGCCGCGGTAAGACCGGTAACGGTTGCAAGGCCCGCACCGATACCCATGTAGCCAATCTGGGCGACGCTCGACCACGCCATGATTTTTTTCGCGTTGTGCTGAAAGATTGCGGCAAGCGAGCCGAAGAACACCGCAACCGTCGACAGCGTGATCAGGATGACGCCGAGCATCATCGCGTCAAAAGCGAGCTCAACACCGAACACGGTGTACATCGTGCGGATCATCAGATACACGGCCACTTTGGTCGCGGTACCGGCGAGCAGCGCCGACACGGGCGAGGGCGCGTGGGTGTAGGCCTCGGGCATCCACGCGTGCAGCGGGAACAGCGCCATCTTCACGGCGATGCCGATTGCCAGAAACCCGAACGCGACAATCAGCGTCTGGTTGCCGGCGAGTGCTGGAAGGCGAGTGGCAATGTCCGCCATGTTCAGCGTGCCGGTGAGGCCGTAGAGAAGACCGACACCGATGAGAAAGAACGTTGCGCCGATGGTGCCGAGAATAAGATATCGGTACGCGGCGAGCAGGCCGAGTCGGTCGCGACCGGAGCTGATCAGAATGTAGGACGACAGCGACGAGATTTCGAGAAACACAAAGACGTTGAAGATGTCGCCGGTGGCGCAGATGCCCAGCATGCCGGTGACGCACAGCAGCCAGGCGGTGTAGAACAGCCCGCGAATGCGTTCGGGTACTTCGCGCACGACCGCGTGTTTGGCGTACAGCAGCGTGATGAGGTTGATGCCGGACACGATCAACAGGGCGACCGCGGCAACGCTGTCGATGCGGTATTCGATTCCCCAAGGCGCCGCCCAGCCGCCAAGCTCGTAGGACAGCACTGTGCCGTCCATGACGGTGGCGGCGAGATTGCCGGATATTGCGAGAATCGCCACGCTGACGGCGAACGTGAACCACCAGCAGACTTCTGCGCTGGTGCGCCGGGCGCTTTCGCCTGCGCCGAGTGATCCGAGAATAAACGCGATGGGCGCCGCTATCAGCGGTACCGCAACCTGCAGCACCGGAAGATGACTCGCGAGGGAGACTGTGTTGGCCGCGGCGCTCATCGGTCAGTCGGTTCTTCAAGCGCAGGATCAAGTGGATCCTCAAAGTCGCGATAGGTGTCTTCGTCGTCGAGCAGTTCGTCTTCGTTGATCGATCCAAACGACGAGTGGATGCGCACGACCAGCGCAAGGCCGAGCGCCGTCGTCGCAACGCCAACCACAATCGCTGTCAGAATGAGAACATGGGGCAGCGGGTTGGAATAGGGCATCGTGGTGTCGGTAAGGATCGGCGCGGTGCCGCCCGAAATCTTGCCCACCGAAATGTAGAGCAGAAATGCAGAGGTCTGAAAAATGTTCAGGCCCATGATTTTCTTAACGAGGTTCGGGCTGACCATCACAATGTAGAAGCCCAGCATCATCAGTACGATGACAAACCAGTAGTTGAAGAGCCCGCCCATCAGTCGTGATCCCTCAGGTAACCGGCGAACCCGTAAAACAGAACAATCATTACCGCGGCGACCGTGATGCCGACGCCGAGTTCGATGATCAGAATGCCGACGTGCTGGCCGTGCACCGGGTCGTGGGAGTCGAGCGCGTTGTAGTCGAGAAAATTGCCGCCAAGCATGACGCTCCAGACGCCGACGCCCGCGTACAGCAGCACGCCGACCGCGGTCAGGATACTGGCGACCTGGGGCGGTATCACTGACTGGGTAGCCTTGAGGCCGAACACGAGCCCGTAAAGAATGATGGCCGCACCGAAAATCACGCCGGCCTGAAAACCGCCGCCGGGGCCAAAGTCACCGTGGAACTGCACATACAGCGCGAACAGCAGAATAGGCGGAATCAGAATTTTCGCCGCTACGCGGACAACGGGATGGTGTTCCATGTCAGACGTCGTCCCCGCTGTCGTTACCGTTGCGTCGCCTGCGCTGCTGGCCGGTGCCGGCACCGATCAGGCAGATGATGCCGAGCCCGGCGGTGAAGATCACGGCGACTTCGCCGAGCGTGTCGTAGCCGCGGTAGCTCGCCAGTACCGACGTAACGATGTTCGGCACGCCAATTTCTGTACCCGACTCTTCGACATAGCGCTTGTAGACGTGGGTCGTTGCGGGAGCGGTCGGGTCGCCAACATCGGGCAGACCGCTGACGCCCCACAGCAGCACCGCGCCGGTGACAACGACGACGATGATTGCGGGCAGCTGCTTCCTCGGCACCGACTCCTGCTTGGCGCCGCAGATGGCGAGCGTGGCCAGCATCAGAATGGTCGATATGCCCGCGCCAACCGACGCTTCGGTGAAGGCTACGTCGACCGCATCAAGCACGACGAATACCGCCGCCATCAGCAGCGAGAAAATACCGAACAGCATGGTTGTGGCAATCAGCCGTCGCATGCGAACGATTGCGATCGTGGTCGCGGCGAGCAGTGCGAGCAGAAACGCGTTAACAAAAAATTCCATCGTCAGCTTCCCTCACCGTCTTTGGTGTCGCCCGAGGATTTGTCCGCCGCGTCTTTTTCGCCGCGAGCGGTCCAGGGCTTCAGGCTGTCGTAGACGGCTGCCTTGGCGAGTGCGTGGCTTGCCGTGGGGCTGGTAACGAAAATCAGTAACAGCATGATGCCGATCTTGAGTGAGTTCTGGCTTAATCCGGACTGAAGTATCAATCCGACCATGATCAGCCCGGCGCCAAGCGTATCGGTGATGCCGGCGGCATGCAGACGCGTGAAGAACTCCGGGAAGCGAATGAGGCCGATGCCGCCGATGACAACAAAGATGCTGCCGCCAACCAGCGTGATCCAGCTGAGGATTTCGATAACGAGGTCCATCAGTCGTCGTCTCCGGTGTCGCCGGCTTCGACGCGCTCGCGTCGCTCGCGCCAGGAATGAGCAAACTCGCCTGATTCAAAAAACTTCAGAACGGCGACGGTGCCGATGAAGTTGATCAGCGCATAGACCAGGGCGATGTCGACAAAGTCAGGGCGCTCGGTGAGATAGCCGTAGACAGCGATCAACAGAACCGTCTTGGTGCCGAACGTGTTAACGGCAAGAATGCGGTCGTAGAGTGTCGGCCCGACGATGGCGCGCGCGAGCGCCAGACCCATGGTGACAAGCAGCGCAACTGTGACGACGACAAACATCAGTTTGATTCGTCCCCTTCAATGACAGACGGGCCGAGCGTTTTGACCTTGTTCAGCATCGAGCCTTCGTGCAGGCCGTCGGCCGCTTCTTCGATCAGCGAATGCACCGTAATGCGACCATCGCGAATGAACAGGCTGACGGTGCCCGGCGTAAGGGTGATTGAGTTGGCGTAGATGACCTGACCCAGTTCGGTCAGCTCACTGGCGTCGACCGTAATCATCGTCGGATGCAGGCTCAGCTTTGGTGCGATGATCAGTTTCGCAACCTGCAGGTTGGCGATGACGATTTCCTTCGTCAGCCACAGCGTGTAGCCGACCAGGCCAAACAGTCCGGGCAGCAGCGGGGCGTGGTAGCCGTCGACGTTGTTCATGCGCACCGCGATCCAGGTCACCAGGGCAACCGAGACGACGCCGAGCGCGATCAGTAGCGCCTTGGGCATGCCGGAAAGCATGGCCCATAGAAGCGCCAGAACCACGAATAATCCGATGGCGAATTTGCCTGTTCTGGCGTGTTTGGCGGTGTGATTCATAAACGAATGTTTACTGTGCTTCGGTCAGTGCGTCAAACGGTTATCCCAATGATTTGATTGCGTAAATACAGAGCAGGTTCTGGTGCCCGTTGAGGCGGTCATCGATTTTCACTTCGGTCCAAAATGACGG
>CALHMG010000328.1 GCA_938034705.1 uncultured Gammaproteobacteria bacterium | reverse complement strand
TCGGTGGCGGCATTGTCGGCTGCTCCACCGCCTATCACCTCGCCCGCCTCGGCTTCAAAGACGTGGTCCTGCTCGAGCGTAAAACGCTCACCGGCGGCTCGACCTTCCACGCGGCCGGGCTGGTGGGCCAGCTGCGATCCCAGGCTGGAATTACCCAGCTTCTGGGCAATTCCATCGAGCTGTATGACCGCCTCGAAGCCGAAACCGGGCTCGCGACGGGCTGGAAAATGAATGGCGGGCTGCGGCTGGCCTGCAATCCCGAACGAATGACCGAAATCCAGCGTCAGGCCACTACCGCGCGCAGCTTCGGGCTTGAGATGCATGTCCTCACACCGTCTGAAGCTCGGGATCTCTGGCCGCTCATGGACATTGATGACGTTGTCGGTGCCGCTTTTTTGCCCACCGACGGCCAGGCCAATCCGTCCGACATCACCCAGGCACTGGCTCGCGGCGCACGCGACAACGGCGTTCGAATCATCGAAAACTGTGAGGTAACCGGGGTCGATATCGAGCGCGGACGCGTCAAAGGCATCCATACCGAACACGGCCCGATTCAATGCGAAACGCTGGTCAACTGCGCCGGACAATGGGCGCGTGCGTTTGGCCACATGGCAGGCGTCAATGTCCCGCTGGTGTCTGTCCAGCATCAGTACATGATTACCGAAGCGATCGACGGCGTGTCCCCGGACCTCCCAACCCTGCGTGATCCGGACAGGCTCACCTACTACAAGGAAGAAGTCGGCGGGCTTGTGATGGGCGGCTATGAGCCCAACCCGCTGCCCTGGGCCGACGACGGTATACCGAGCGACTTTCACTTTTCCCTGCTCGACTCCGACTGGAATCATTTTGAAGGCCTGATGGAGCTCGCGCTGCCCCGGGTCCCGGCATTGCAAGAGGCCGGCGTCAAAGAACTCATCAACGGCCCCGAAAGCTTCACACCCGACGGCAACTTCATTCTGGGCGAGGCGCCTGAAGTCGGCGGCTATTTTGTTGGTGCCGGCTTCAACGCGTTCGGCATCGCGTCGGCCGGAGGTGCCGGACAGGCGCTGGCACAATGGATCGCAGGTGGCGAGCCTCCGTACGATCTGTGGGCCGTCGACATACGCCGCTTTGGCACGCCACATCGCGACGTCGCGTGGGTGCGCGAACGCACCATGGAGATGTACGGCAAGCACTACACCATGGCCTGGCCGTTTGAAGAACATCACAGCGCCCGCCCGGTACGCCGTTCGCCTCTCTACGCCGCTTTAAACCAACGCGGCGCAAGCTTTGGTGAAAAACTCGGATGGGAAAGACCCAACTGGTTCGCCCCTGACGGCGTTGATCCCGTCGACGAATATTCTTACGGCCGCCAGAACTGGTTTGAACACGTTGGCAATGAACATCGAGCGGTGCGCGAAAAGGTTGGCCTCTTCGACCAGACGTCGTTTGCCAAGTTTCTGCTCACCGGCAAAGATGCCGCGAAAGCTCTCGAATACATCGCGGCAAACAAAATTGACCGCGAGCCTGGCCGTCTCGTTTACACGCAGATGCTCAACACCCGCGGCGGCATAGAGTGCGACCTGACCGTGGCTCGCCTTGACGAAAATACTTTCTACATCGTCACGGGCACGGGTTTCGCCACCCATGACTTTGACTGGATTTCGCGCAACATTGACGACAGCCTCGACGCCACGCTCGTAGACGTCACCTCGTCGTGGTCAACGCTTTCCCTCATGGGGCCCAACTCCCGCGACCTTCTGCAGAAGGTCTGTAACAACGACCTGTCGAACGAGGCGTTCCCGTTTGGCACGTGGCGAGAGATTCAAATCGCCGGCGCCTCCCTGATGGCTCTTCGCATCACCTATGTCGGCGAACTTGGCTATGAGCTGCACGTTCCCACCGAATCCGCGATTGCCGTGTTCGAAGCGCTCGACTCTCACGGCGAGGCGCATGGACTGACGCTGGCGGGCTATCGCGCTATCGAAAGTCTGCGTCTTGAAAAAGGCTACCGCGCATGGGGCGCCGATATCTCGCCCGACCATACTCCGATCGAGGCCGGCCTTGGCTGGGCGGTAAAGCTCAAATCCGATATTGATTTTATCGGTCGTCAGGCGCTCACCGAAACACAGCGGAAGATCTCCACCAAACAGATGGCCTGTTTCGCCGTTGACGATCCCGACATCGTCCTGCTCGGGCGTGAGACCGTCTACCGCAACAACGAACGCGTTGGCTGGCTCTCGAGTGCCGGACACGGCTACACCGTCGGCTTTGGCATCGGCTACGGCTACGTGCGCAACGAAGACGGCATCGATGACGAGTGGCTCGCGACGGGTGAGTATGAACTCGAGGTGGCTACCACGCGTGTGCCCTGCCGCCTTCTTCAACGACCGCCGTATGATCCCGACAACCTCCGGATCAAAAGCTAGGATCGGTTGTGATATGCGCTACACCGCGGCGGCCGCGGCGCGTTCCTTGGCCTGTTTTTCTCGCCACGCCACGAACATTCCACTCGCCGCGATCATCACCATCCCGCTAATTGTGAGCGCCGGCGGCACATCGCCCCAGAACACAAAACCCCAGAACGTCGCGAACACAAGATAGGTGTAATCAAAGGGCGCAAGAAATGATGCTTCGGCACTCTGGTAGGCCTTGCTCATTCCAATGTTGCCAATCACGTTGAACACGGTGCATACGATGACGAGCAGCAACATCCACGGCGCCATCGGCAACCAAGTATTCATTATGTTGGGAAATTCCTGCCTGAGTTCCGCAGACGGATTAATCAGCGTCAAGATCATGATGGCCGCGGCACCGCACGTGAGAATGCTGATATTGGAAACCATCGTCAGCACAACTGGTGACTCATCGCGACAGAGCTTGCGCGTGACGATAATGAACATCGCGTAGCAAAGACCGGCTGCAACCGGCAGTAGCGACACCAGCCTGAAAGCATCCGTACCGGGCCGGATAATAAACAGCGTGCCGGTAAAACCGACCAGTATCGCTGTAACTCTCAGCAGCCCGACTCTCTCGCCAAGAAACACCGCGCTCAACACCGCGACAAACAACGGAAACGTATAAAGGCCACCTGCCATCTCAGCCATCGTGAGAAAAGGCGCGCTGCCAAAGAAGAACATCAGCGCGGCCACATGAAAAGCGGACCGTAACAAAACGGGCGGCAGGCGATTGGGACGCAGACTGAAGCCCTGCATCGTCCACCTCGCAAGCAGGTACACAAACAGGATATTGAATACCGCCCGAACCGTCTGAAACTGCCAGAGCGAAATGTGATCACTAAGCAGCTTGCCGATCGAATCCTGCAGCGACAGAGCAAACAGCCCGATGAGCATCGACATCACTGCCAATCCCGGTTGATCTTCTGCGCTGCTGTAGAGAAAACGTCTGAGATCCACGGGGCGTCCGGAACGATTGACTGTGACTGGGAATACGTCGTGCTACCGCGCAGCCTTTGCTGCATACTTTGCCTGAGTCACGACCGCTGTTTGTTTTAAAAGTATGCCCGATATCGGCACCGCCTTCTCGATGGCGTTCAACCTCATCTTCTCGCTGAACGCTGATCTTCTGGAGATCATCGGACTGTCCCTGCGTGTGAGCCTTTCAGCAGTCGTGCTGTCGTCCCTGATCGGCCTTCCGCTAGGCGCATTCCTCGCTATTTCACGCTTTCCAGGGCGTAACTTTGTTCTCGTTATCGTCAACGCGCTGATGGGCCTGCCGCCTGTCGTGGTCGGACTGATTGTGTACCTGTACCTCTCAAGCTCAGGACCGCTCGGTTGGTTACAGATCCTCTATACACCCGCGGCGATGATCATCGCCCAGACGCTGCTCATCGCGCCAATTGTGACTGCGCTGACGAGGCAGGTCGTCGAAGACCTCAATTCTGAATACGAGGAGCAGTTTCGCTCCCTGGGCGTTTCAAGGTCGAGCCAGATATCCGCGCTGCTGTTCGACGCGAGATTCTCCCTGCTCACGGTCGCGCTGGCCGGATTCGGTCGCGCTATCGCCGAGGTGGGCGCGGTGATCATCGTTGGCGGCAACATCAACCACCTCACTAGGGTGATGACGTCGGCTATCGCGCTCGAAACGTCGAAAGGCAATCTTGCCCAGGCGCTAGCGCTCGGCATCATTTTGCTGACCATTGCCCTGATCGTTAACGCACTGGTGATGTCACTGCGATCTGCCGCGTCACGCCAGGCTTTCGCCTGAGCACGCGCAAGCACAGAACGTATTGCAAACGATGACCACGGCAACCAGAACAACGGCCACTTCAATACTGCCGCTTCAAATCCGCAACCTGCGATTCGTGCGTGATTCAAGAACCCTGATCGACGACCTCGAACTTGATTTGGGTTCTGAAGGACTGACAATGATCCTTGGCGCCAACGGGTCGGGCAAAAGCCTCCTGCTGCGACTGATCCATGGTCTTCTGACGCCGACGTCGGGATCCATAACCTGGGCTGGTGTGCCTGTCGGCGACTCAACCCGGTCGCGACAGGCCATGGTGTTTCAACGGCCGGTTCTGCTACGACGATCGACCGCGGCCAATATCGATTTTGTTCTGAAACTCAAAAAGCGATTCGACCCGGCTCGGCGTGACCAACTGCTTGAACAAGTCAATCTTCTTGAGAAATCCCGTCAGCCCGCGCGTCTGCTGTCGGGCGGCGAACAACAGCGCCTGATACTCGCTCGCGCTCTGGCGCTGGAGCCCGAGGTGTTGCTTCTCGACGAACCCACGGCAAGCCTCGACCCCGCGTCGACCCTGGCCATCGAAAACATAGTGAACGCAACGCGCGACAGCGGCACCAAAATCATATTTGTGTCTCACGATATCCATCAGGCGCAGCGACTTGCCGATGACATCGTACTGATGCACGCAGGTAAAGTGGTAGAGCATGCACCCATCAGCGACTTCTTCAGTGCACCGGTCTCTGAACATGCTCAAGGCTACATTCGCGGCGACCTGCTGACCTGACTACTGATAGCGCACACCCTGACGCTCAAGCTCCTTGTGCACCCGGGCAATCGACACGTTCTCAAGCGACTGCTCGTCCTTTAACGACACCGCGGCGGCAATCCCTGCACCCTGCCCGGCTACCGCACAGCACGCCATGTTGCGCGTTGCCGCATGAGCGATTTTGTCGCCACCGATCGCGCGACCCGCTACCAGAAGATTCCTGACCTTTGGCGTCACCATCGACCGATAGGGAATGTGCATGTAGCGACCCGTCGTGGGCAAAATCAGAACCCCGTAGCCGTCGATAAATTCCGGGTAGATGCCAATCGAGTCTTCAAAACGACCCTGCTCGCGAACGTCGTTCTCGGTGAGGTCGTACGCCGCACGGATCTTGCGCGTGTCACGGATACCAATCGTCATCCCGAAATTGCGCAGCCGAGCCGCACCGCACCCGGGCGTGTACCGCCGCAACGCGTCAATCGCGAGCATGGCCTGGGCCCGACCTTCGATCTCAAAGTGCGTCATGCTGTCGGGGTCTGTGCCGTCACACCCGGCAAGATGCACCACGTTCATATACGTTAACTCGCCGCTGTCGTGCACGGCGCCCCAGGTTCCCGAAATTGTGTTCAGGTGCTCGGGTATCACACCTTCGCGAATGGCGCGCTCAAACGGCTTGCCGAGAAACGGTGAGAACATGTCGTCCTCCTTGCCGGATGTTTCGATCTCCCACTCGCCGGTTGCCCAGTCTTTGTACGCCTGTGGATCGGCCTTGACGCCTTCGAGAAATGCCTTCTTGTCTACACCGGCCAGATGAAACATCACCGACGCGCCCTGCATCTCTTCAACGGGCGTTTTGTACACGTCGGCGCCCGATCGAACCGCGACATCCGCATCACCGGTTGCATCAATCACCCGCCTGGCCAGAATCGCCTCCCGGCCGGCTTTTGACTCCGTGATGATCCCGGTAATCGAATCCCCATCCATGATCGGGGCGACGAACTGCCGGTGCAGCATCGGATGAATGCCTGCTTCGGTGACGAGTCGGTCTGCAACAAGTTTGAAACCTTCGGAATCGAGCTCGTAGGACAGCGACTGGGACTCTGGAACCGCCGCGCCCATGGCTTTGGCCCGCTCCTCAAACTCGCGCCCGATGCCGTTCGCCTCAACGGTCTGTTCGTGGCGATACCACGCGAACCCCTCGACCCCGACGGCCGTGATGTTGCCGCCAAAGCAGCCGAAGCGCTCAACCAGGGTCACCTCGACACCACTTCGGGCAGCTGCGAGCGCTGCCGCGAGCCCGCCCGGGCCTGACCCAACGACCAGAACGTCCGTTTGGCGAATGACCTGCGTTTGCCGCGGGGCTTCGGAGATAGTGAGCGTGTTCATATGGTCTAACCAGCTTCCAGAACTGCTGCGCCATTGTTGCAGCGAAGGATTGGTTCGCGGCGCGCGCCGCGAGTCGTGGGCAAAGTTGTCAGGATTATCGAGGAGTTCTGCATGATCGTCACGGGACGGACACATCGTGTGTACAGGTGTGAACGCCGGGCTGTCGTGACGCAGGCCTCTCTCGCGAAAGGCGCGTTACCGCACTGTTCACGGACAAACTCCTGCGCCTGTTGACGATTCGCACGATTGTTTTCGCTCGGCCGACCGCTGACCACCCTCGTAACTCGTGTATGCCCAAAGAGTCACGATAACAGCGATTTAGAATTGGTTCTTCGATCTACCCGTGAACTGACAGACGATCGAAACGAATAAATCGAACGAGAATTTCCCACCCGAGGGTCTGGGAGTTCGTAGCACTTTGTCTCAGATACCCATCAGAACTGGCAAATGAGGAGCGCTGTCTATACTGATTTTGTCACTGGCGAAACGTGCCAAGGATCACAAGTTTTCTACCCATAAGTTCAATAAGTGAGTTCAATTTTAATGATGTATTCAGAGATGAAATCGGGCGTCAGGGTCGCTGCGGTTGCTGCCAGCATGACGTTGCTGGCTGGTTGCGCAACGACCGATCAGGTAATGGAACGTGAAGCTGCCGTTGCCGCTCGTGAGGCCAAGCTGGCCTCTGTTGAGTCACAGATTCAGAAAAAGGAACGCATGCTTGAGAAGCGCGAGATGGAACTCTCCGCCTCTAACAAGAGCAGCATGGATTCAAGCCTTTTCCCACCTGAGTCAAAGCCTGGCCACTGCTACGCACGCGTAATGATGCCTGCAAAGTATGTCGAAACCACGGAAAAGGTTCTGAAGAAGCAGGCCGGCACACGCATCGAGACGATGCCTGCCAAGTTTGCTGATTCACAGGAACGCATCCTGGTAAAAGAAGCTTCGACCAAAATCGAAGTTGTTCCGGCTACCTACAAGACGGTCACAGAGAAAGTTCTCGTACTGCCTGCAAGCACAAAGCTGGTGGAAGTACCCGCAACTTACAAGACCGTAAGCGAGAAGGTACTCGAGAAAGCTGCACACACTGTCTGGAAGCGCGGAAACGACGCGATCAACGGTGCAGTCGAGACTAAAATCGACGAAGACAGCGGTGAGATCATGTGTCTGGTCGAGGTGCCTGCAACCTACAAGACCATCACCAAGCGTGTTATCGATACGCCTGCTCACACCAAGACCATGAAGATCCCGGCCAAGTACGAGACTGTTTCACGTCGTGTTGTCGACAAGCCTGCGACAACAAAGACTGTC
>CALHMG010000327.1 GCA_938034705.1 uncultured Gammaproteobacteria bacterium | reverse complement strand
GAAAATTTAGGCTACGGATCGCCGGACGATGCGTTTGGCATTCGCAGCGCCCTCTAGCGCAGGTGTGTGATTAAGCCTTGTTGTCTATCGCAAACCCCAACCCCGAAAATTTAGGCTACGGATCGCCGGACGATGCATTTGGCATTCGCAGCGCCCTCGGGCGCGAGAGTGCCAATAAAAAAGAGCCGCCCTTCCCAGAGCGGCTCCCGTGAGATCGAAGTGCTTCAACCTCAGGATCTAAAAAATCCAGTCCTTCACACGGACAACCGAAGGCTGCTCCGACGTCCGTGAACCAGGCAAAGGTTAAAACTCTTCTTGGTACTCTCACTAGACATTAGATCACCTCCTTTTCAGTAATGGATGTTCCTTGAGTCTAGCACCCCTTGGGGACGCTGCCACCTGGCCTGATCCCGGGGTAAAAGACGTGTGTTTCATCTGGGGAACAAAACCGCCACAATCTTGTCATCCAATGCCTGTTTCGTGGAGAAATTGCCCCGTGACTGATCAACCGAACAACGCCCACGATGAAGCCTTCAAAGAGCTACTCTCTTTGCGAGGCAGTATCGACAACCTTGACGCGTGCCTGGTTCATTTACTTGCTGAAAGGTTCAAGCTCACCCAGCGCGTGGGCCATCTCAAAGCGACCAACGATCTGCCACCCGCTGACAAGGATCGCGAACGTCGTCAGGCAGAGCGACTGCGTGCGCTTGCCAAAGATTCAGAACTGGACCCGGAGTTCGCAGAAAAATTTCTCAATTTTGTGATCGCCGAGGTCATTCGACACCACGAGCAGATCAGCGCGTCACAGTCGTAAACAGCCTCGGCCGGTCAGCCGTGCAGGCTCCAAGGTGTAAAACAATTGAGACACCTTGAGTTTTTGAATCCGCTGCACAATCCGGGCCGGTTTCGAAAATATCCTTTAACACCATCGCTTGAGCGGTGTGATTCATGGAGATTCGAGCCGAATCACGCGCTGCGCGCACCCGGGTTACGACACGCACCGAAATAGAATCTGCCCATTCGGATGTGGTGGATCTTAAGCGGGATCGATATGCTTGGAGCCGCCCCGACGTGTCGGTACAGACGACACGCCCGGCAGAATCAATTGATCTGGGCGGACGACCCGCACAGGCATCTGCGGCGAGCGGCATTGTGAGTTTGGGAGAATCGACTGCCGTGACCGTGGTCTTTGCCCGACGACGACAGGCAACTCGGCCGATGTCGTACTCCGTTGGTCGTAGATCTTCACAAGCGTTGTGGTGAAGGATAATTATTTCCTCTGTGACAGCGCCGCAGTGTGATGTCATGGGATGTCCAGCATGTGACACAGTAAACCGAACGACGTCAAAGCCGTGTCGATCGGATCAGTGGTACAGGCGAGATGGCTTTTGGGGAAGTCGTTTCTGGTCTGAAGGCGAAATAAGCGGCACAAGTCGCATTGGTTATTTATAAATTGGTACAGAACGAAGTCATGCCGCGTTGCGGCAAAAACGGGATCGGCCACAGACGTCTGTTTGATGGGTGCCGGGCCTGTACAGGCCGGTCTCGCCGAGAGCGGTTCGGCACACATTTGTCTCACCAGGTCCGGACAAACGGTGTGGCCTCAGGCACAGCTTCGTTTTTGGGAACGTATTTCAGGAACGTTTCCACGGGGAACAAACAATGGCAACGATGCCAATGAACATGAATATGAATGCACACGAATCAATGCAGACACTGGTGCAGTACGCTTCAGCGCCGGAACTCATGCACGACCTGGTCCGTGAATCCTTTGGCGCGCGGTCACCCATCGTGATTGGCGTCGATGATTTTGAAGAGTATTCGCTTGTTGAACTTCGTGACATGGTTCGCGAATCAATGCAGCCGCACGATCATCTGGTCGTTCCGTTCGCGGACCGAGTGGCTACGATGGATTTCATGTTGCAGGAACTCGCCGAGCGGCTGCGACTTGCTAAGAAGTATTCCCTCGCGGGCGCGGCGTCTCTGCCTGTTCCTGATGCCATTCAAGAGCTGTTTGAACCGCGGGAGCAGCGAGTCGTCATGGTGATTCAGCATGCCGATCGTATGCCGATCGAGATGTTTCGACATCTTGCCGGGGCGATGTCCCGAATCGATGAAGAAAAGGAGCCCGGTGCGCTGTTTGTGTTGGGTGTGAGTGATGGATTCTTCGATTCCAAGCGTGGCGAAATTGTTCTGCAGGCACTGCGGCCACAGAGAATTACCTCAAATGAAGTGCTCACCGAGCAGGACGATCGAAAAGGAATTCGTAAACGGGTTGTGCCACATCCCGCTGACGAAATTTTTGTGTCACCAAACTCCGTAGGTGTGGATGATGTCGATCCAATGGTGACCGAGGTCGGGTCAGAGGAAGACAACGAGTCAATCTACAGTTTGCTCGGAGAAGGGCAGGACGTTGTGGATGTTGTTGAAATCGGAGCAGGGTCAGATCGAGACAAGGAAATCCAGCTTAACGATAAAGCGTTCGCACCCGCCGGCAGTATCGTTCCCGAGAAAAAGAGCTTCCTCAAGCGACTGACCTCAAGAGGAAAGTCGACCCGGCACGAGCCAGATCTGGCCGACGACTCCGAAGCGATCTAGCCCACGTTTTTGTTCGACCGCAGCGCCTTTCTCCATGAGCGAGATCGCGCCACCGGTATTCGCGGCCCTCGACGTCTGCGTTTGCAGGTGCCATAGTCAATACAGAATGCTGCAACCGGTCGCAGCAAAAGCTATGGACAAAAATCATGGGCAACAAGCGTGAGCCTGATTCCGTGCCGCCTGATGCGGACCCTCGTATCGCCGAACTCGAGACCAGAGTGGCTTTTCAGGATCAGACAATTTCGGAACTGAACGACGTCGTTATTGAGTTACGTAACCAGATTGATCGTGTCGAGCTGGCAACGATCCGACTCAAGGACCGCGTTGAGGCTGCTGCTCCCGTCGATGGAAGCTTCGCCAGTGATGATCAGAAGCCACCACACTACTGAACAGAACAATGATTCAGATTTCGAAGAACGTCGAACTGGCCGAAAGCGAGGTGGAGATCACCCCGATCAGAGCGGGCGGTCCGGGGGGGCAGAACGTAAACAAGGTATCGTCCGCGGTCCACTTGCGTTTTGATATCGAAAACTCGTCGCTCCCTGAATTTTATAAATCGCGTTTGCGAAACATCAAGGACCGCCGGATTTCCCGAGACAAAATCCTCGTAATCAAGGCCGCGCGTTTTCGCACCCAGGAGAAAAATCGAGCAGATGCCATCGAGCGTCTGATCGAGGTGATCCGCGGTGCTGCTGTAGTTCAGAAAAGCAGAAGACCGACCAAACCGACAAAAGCATCGAAGAAACGACGTCTGGACGGCAAATCAAAACGATCTAAAACCAAGTCACTGCGCCGCGCGGTCAAGGACTTTGATTAGCTCTGAAAAGCCCCTCGGGTCTAGCCGAGCGGGGTTACTGTGTTTACACTCAGCGCCCTGCAGACCGCCTAAGACGATTTGGTATGGCTTAAGCGATCCGGACGTAAACTGAACAAAAAGCAAAAGGAAGACTAATATGGCTCGTGCGAGCGCTCGTCACATTCTGGTTGAAACCGAAACCCAGTGTCAGGACCTTAAAACGCAGATTGAAGGCGGCACTGATTTTGCCGACGTTGCGAAAGAGCATTCCAAGTGTCCGTCCGGTCGCCAGGGTGGTGATCTCGGAGAATTCAGTCAGGGTCAGATGGTTCCAGAATTTGACCAGGTTGTTTTTTCAGGCGAGATCGGCACCGTCCACGGGCCGGTGCAAACGCAATTTGGATATCATCTGCTCGAAATCACCAGTCGCGAAGACTGAGTTTTTTCTGGATATGATTGCCCGGAAGGTCTGAACGTACGCAACACTCTCAGACCGAACAGACGAGGCATACAGGCCACGCGTGCTTCTGTGAAAAGAAGTCGTGTGGCCTTTTTCTTTGATCAGTCGGACGTCTTCGACGCTCTCATTCGCTGTCGCTCACGCCAAACGATATACAGACCACTTCCTATAACGACAAGTGCGCCAACAACGATCCATCGATCAGGAACGTGTCCCCAGATAAGGAAGCCGAAAAAGGCCGACCAGATAATGCCGGTGTAGCGAAACGGCGCAAGAGCCGAGGCTTCTTCAAGTCGGAATGCTTCGATATGAAGAAAGTGCGCAAACCCGATAAGAATCCCCGAGATAATCAAAAGCCCAAAATCCATTGGCGCAATCGGCAACCAGCTGAACCAGGGCATCGCGAAAATCCCTACGGCGAACAGCATCAGATTGCTGATCATCAGTATCGACGCCGAGTCATCCGTCGCGCTCAGGCTGCGCGTCTTAAGGTCGCGAAGAGCGCCAAACACCGCGGCCGACGCCGGCAAAAGCATTGCCCAGCTGATTCCGGTTGGCGTCGGTCTCAGCATGATCAGCATTCCCGCAAATCCCGCGACAACGGCCAGCCATCTGTGAATCCCTACATGCTCTCCAAGCATCTTTGGCGCGAGTGCGGTCATGATAATGGGTCCCATGTACGCCGCGGCTGCCGCATCGACCAGTGCGACATAGGCGAGGCCGGTGATGAAGAGGTATCCCGAGAAAGCGGCGAACACGCCGCGCTGCAGCTGTCCTTTGACGTCAACCGGCTTAAGAAAACGGAGTCGTCCGCGAAGCGCGGTTAAGATCACGACTACCAGAACGACAAAGCCCGCTCTCACTCCGACCACTTCGGTTATCGGGTACTTCACTATCAGCCACTTGGCCGAAGCGTCGCTTAACACCAGAAATATAAAGCCTGTGAGCAAGCAGAGGATGCCGGCAAGAGGCCTGCGAGTGCGCTGTGGCGGTGCAGGGTTGGCGTTCGAAGAAGCGGACAATGGGGCCTACTTGCGCTGGTTTTTTCGCACTATACACTGCGCTCTCCCTTACTCGTTTTCTGGATCCATCGAACCGTCATGAGCCTGCTGCGTCTGAACAGTGTCAGTCTGGAATTCGGCGACCTGCCGTTGCTGAAGGATGTCGAGTTTTCATGTGAGGCGGGCGAGAGGGTTTGTGTGATCGGACGAAACGGCACTGGCAAATCGACGTTGCTGAAGGTCATAGCCGGTACGCAGGTGCCTGATTCGGGCGAAGTTCAAACGTCATCTGAGCTCATAATCAGTACGTTGGCTCAAACCCTGCCCGAGCAGATGGACGACACCGTATTCGAATACGTCAAAGGCGCAATGGCGTCTGTTGCCGGTTTGGTGGAAGAGTATCGAAAGCGATCGACCGAAAACCTCGCTGCCGCGGGTCTTCGAGAACTCGAAGCACTCCAGGCTCGCATCGAAACCGAAGGCGGTTGGGAAATCGATCAGAAAGTCGACGTCATCATTGAAGAACTGAGTCTCCCGCGAAACTCCAGACTCTCGGAACTCTCCGGCGGCTGGCGTCGGCGCGTCGCACTCGGCCGTGCGCTGGTCAGAAAACCCGACGTGCTGTTGCTCGACGAGCCTACAAATCATCTCGATTTCGAAACGGTGCTCTGGTTGGAGAATCAGCTTCTCGCCTTTCAGGGGAGCGTGATTTTCATAACTCATGATCGCGTGTTTCTGCAAAATCTTGCGACGAGGATTGTCGAACTCGACCGAGGGCATTTAAGCAGCTGGGATTGTGACTACAAGACATATCTGGTGCGCAAAGAAAAATTTCTTGAAGATGAAGATCGCGAGCATCAGCGATTCGACAAGAAACTTGCCGAAGAAGAGGCGTGGATCCGGCAGGGAATCAAGGCTCGGCGAACCAGAAACGAAGGGCGAGCACGCGCGCTGGTGGCGATGCGCAAGGAACGGTCCAAACGCATCAACGTGCAGGGTTCAGCTCGTATCGAAATCGAGCAGGCCGAAAAATCCGGTCGCAAGGTGGTTGAAGCTCACAAGGTTTCGTTTGGACATGGCGACAGCGACCTGATCAAGGATTTCTCGTTGAAGATCATGCGCGGTGATCGAATAGGTATCGTCGGCAACAACGGGGTGGGGAAAAGCACGCTGCTCAAGTTGTTACTCGGTGAGATTCAGCCGGATTCCGGAAGCATAAAAATCGGTACGGGGCTGGAGATTGGATATTTCGACCAGCTGAGGCGAGATCTGGACCTCAAGAAGACAGTCGTCGACACGGTAGGCGACGGCAAGGATTTTGTCACTATTGGTGGCAAGGATCGCCACGTCATGAGCTATCTGCAGGGCTTTCTGTTCAGTGCGAAACGAGCCCGATCGCCTGTGAGCTCACTATCCGGTGGTGAACGCAGTCGAGCTCTGCTGGCGGCGATGTTTGCCCGGCCGTCCAATCTTCTGATACTTGACGAACCCACCAATGACCTTGATGTCGAGACGCTTGAGATCCTCGAACAGACTCTGGTCGACTACACCGGCACGCTGATCGTCGTCAGTCACGACCGCGAATTTCTAGACAACGTGGTGACAAGCATTCTTGTGTTCGAACAAGGTGGAAAACTTGAAGAGTTTGTCGGCGGATACAGCGACTGGGCCCGCAGAGGCAGGACTCTTGCCGTTTCGGAGGGGCCCGGGACGTCAACCCAGGCTGAGCCAGCGGCGCAGCCCAAGGCCAAGTCTGCGAAAAAGAAAACCGGCAAGCTCAGCTACAACCACCAGCGTGAGCTCGATGCGCTGCCGGAGAAAATTGAACTTGCTGAAGCTGCCGTCGCAGAGTACGAACGGACGACCGCCGCCAGCGGCTTCTACGACAGGTCCTATGACGAGGTTCAGGGAGTGCTGAAATCTCTGGAGGACGCGACGGCTGAACTCGATGCGCTTGTTGAACGGTGGAGTGAGCTCGAAGAACTGCAGGAATCGCTCAAGGAAGCATGATGAAACGAGAGACAAAACAATGACGACCTTCAGCGCAATAGCAGGATTCATTATTCTTGTCGTTGGAATTGGCTTGATAACGGACAGCTCTGTGCGCATGCGCGGCGGTCGTAGCGGCAAAGTCAACAGGCGAGGTGCAACGATCGAGATGCTGATAGGAATCGTCGTCGGGTTGATTGGCTTTGCGCTGTTGATCTACGCGATTGCGGGCGGAGGTCCGATTCAGGCTACTTAGTGTTTCAATCCTCGCGACCTGTCCACGGTGCAGGCGTTATCGGACCACCAGGTCCACGAGCAGATTTGAGTCTGAGTTTTTCACCAGCACCGTGTGGCGGCCGATTGTGGATGATCTGAACTCCAGTTGCCCGGAACCGCGGCGATTGCGGGGGAGGGCGTAACCTCCACCACTGGCGGTTATGGAATACCAGCCGCTCAACGCGGATTCGACCCTAACATCCGGAACACCTTCACCGATATCGAACTCTCCGTTGTTGTTGGCATCAACAAACACTGTTCCAACAAAAAACTGTCGTGGTTCTTTTGATGTTTCTGGCATTGATCGACAGTAGTTTCCCACAACTACCATCGGGCCCACGCGGCGCGAGTCCACACCATCGACAACCGCTATGCCGACGTGGTCAAGTATTTCACCCACGGACATAACGGCCTTTCGGTGACCAACGCCTCGCTGAGTGCCGCCCCAGCCACGTCCCCAGTCAATGTTAAATGCGGCGTGGGCGTTCACGGCGCTTTTCGCATATGAGAAGACATTTCCACGACATGATGCCAGCGGGAAACCGGTTCGCTTTATCGCTTTCATCTGGCCGCGATGATTCTGTTTTTCTTTTCTTGCCAGTCTGCTGGCGTGCACCATTGCTGCCTGATGCAGCCTTGCGTCGAAAGCCGCTGGTGGTTTCGGCGCGATTTTGCGGAACTGTTTTCGCAGTCTTCTTTCGCTGACACGATACTGCTTGCGTGCCTGACTAATGCTGGCAATGGTTGTTTCAGCGAGCCAGATACCTTCGGCTTCAGGGTTCTGGCGCGCCCTGTTCATCAGCCAGACGAGCTTCTGTTCGTTTTGATCAGGGTGCTGCCCGTCTTCACTGGCGTGCAACGTCCACTGCTTCAATCTGGAGTCAGCAAAGCTCTGGGATGTCTGATGGACATTTACCAGAACAACAGCGACAACCCAGACAGGGAGAATTCTCATCATCTTGAACTTTTACCAAGGCCCGGCGGCACTATGGCAAAGCAAAAAACGATCGTCGAGTCGTCAGCTTGCGACTTAAATTCAGCGTCCGTCGAACGGGTCCAGCGTTGGCCGACTGATCAGGCGCATGGAGTTCGCCCAGAACCCGACGCAGTACACGATGATGCAGATGGACGGAAGATGGTAGAGGTAGTTAGTCTGTTCGTGTGCTTTCACCAATGCAACCAGTACCGATATTTCGCCCAGAAGCATCAGGCAGCAGACGACGACCAGGGTGACGATAAGCCAGGCGGGGGTTGCGGGTGCGCCGTACCGGCGCCATGCCCTTATTGCGACAGCGGCTGTCGGCAGCACAAGCGCCGCAAAAACAATTTGCAGCCATATGAACGGGAAAATGATTTCATCTGCCGTGCCGAGAAAAAAGGCCAGTATGCTGATCAGGGCAGCCAGCGTGCCTGCCAGACAAACCAGAAGGGCGATATAGGGGATTGCAGCCAAAGTATCATCTCAAGAAGTGCACGGCACCAAGTGTACCGTAGCACTTTTACGACGAAGGCTGATGTGCGGATCAGGCTGCGTTAGGCACCCGTCTCGCTGCATTGTTCGTCAGCATTTCTGTGGCTTTCTCGGGGCCAGCCGGGCGACCAAACATATACCCCTGAACGGCATCGCACTTCATTTGCTTCAGCAACGCCAGCTGGGCTTTTGTTTCGACACCTTCAGCAACAACAGGAATTTCCAGCGTATGCGCGATTTTGATAATCGCGCCCAGAATTTCCTTGTCCGCTCCACTTGGCACGCTATCGCCAATGAAGGATCGGTCAATCTTAATCGAATCAAACGGCAGCTCTTTCAGAGTGTTCAGAGACGAATATCCGGTGCCAAAGTCATCCAGTGCAAAGTGTACGCCTCGCTTTCGCAGACTCTTCACCATGTTGACGGCGTGATCAAAATCATTCAGAAAAGCTGTCTCGGTGATCTCCAGCTCGAGCAGATCGGCCGGGAATCCGGTTTTATCGAGAATCGCCACGATTCGTTCTTCAATGTCTGGCTGTCGCAGCTGTACATTCGACAGGTTCACAGCCACGCGAAGATTCTGAATTCCGTCGGCTCGCCACTTCTGTCCCTGGATACAAGCTTCTTCCAGTACCCAGTCACCAATGTTGCATATGAAACCGGTGTTTTCGGCAACGGAAATAAATTCGTTCGGTGAGATATCGCCCACTTTAGGATGGCTCCATCGAATCAGCGCCTCCATGCATTCAATGCGGCCGCTTTCAACGTGCGTTTTGGGCTGATAGTGAAGCATGAACTGTCCGTTCTCCAACGCGTCGTGCAGCTGACTTTCCAGCCACAGGCGCTTGTAGGAAGAGCGATTGATTTCTTCGGAGAAGAATTCAACAACATTGTTTCCTTCACGACGTTTTGATTCGGTACGCGCTGCTGTAGCGTTCTGGAGCAGCGAACGTGCTTCGTCTGCGTCGCGCGGAAAAAGACTGACACCGGAACTGAAATTCAGAATGATCTGATGTCCCTCAATGTCGACCCGCTCAGACATGAGATTGAACAGCGCATTCATCCAGGCCTGTACATCGGAGACGTTGTCAAACCCTTCGAGCAGGAGGCCAAATTCGTCATTCGCCAGTCTCGCCGCCTTGACGTCGATCCGTTCGGTTTTCAGTTCTTCTATCGCGCTTTGGATTTCGTCTGAAACACGCTTCAGGAGTTTGTCGCCAACCACGTGACCAAGAGCGCCGTTGACACGTTTGAAAGAGTTGATGTCGAGAGAGGAAACGGCAATGAGCTGCTCGTCATCTCGCGAGTCTTTGAGTGCCGTGTTTACGCTCGACAGAAACCATTTTCGATTGCCAAGTCCTGTCAGATCATCGCTGGTTGATTCCGTTGCTCGAGGACTCGGCTGCGCAACCGGTGGCTTGGGTGCAATCTCTGGAGCCGGTTCCGGTGCGACGTTTTGCTCCGCAACTTCAGCGCGTTCCTTGCCAACGGTCTTGGACCACATCACGGTCTTGTTGCGGCCTGATTCTTTGGCTGCATAAAGGCCTTCGTCGGAACGATTGACGAGTTCCGGCGGGTCGCTGACTTTCTTGTCGATCTGGGACAGGCCAAAGCTCGCGGTTATGCGAAGATCAGGTACATCAGAGGAGGGCTGACTGTCGGCTATCGCCAGACGGATACGTTCTGCGATCGCGACACTTCGGTCTGGATCAACGCCTGGAAGAATCATGCAAAATTCTTCGCCACCCATTCTCCCAACTACGTCGTCACCGCGTGAGTTCGCGCGCAGAGTATCTGCCACGAATTTGATGACCTGGTCTCCAACGTGGTGACCGTATGTGTCGTTGACGTTTTT
>CALHMG010000326.1 GCA_938034705.1 uncultured Gammaproteobacteria bacterium | reverse complement strand
CGGGTCGGCGGCTCTGTCGCCGCGTTTGATTTTCTGTATCTGCCAAGGCTGCACCGCAAAGGATTTGTTGCACCCGATAACCTGCGCAGCACAAATCCTGTGGCAAGCCCCGGTGGCTATGTCATGGATTCAAAGCCGGGGCTCTATGACAACGTATTGCTGCTGGATTTCAAAAGCCTGTATCCCAGCATCATTCGTACCTTCAGGATCGATCCCCTCGGGCTTGCCCAGCCCGGCGATGTGCCGATACCGGGCTTTAACGAGGCAACGTTTGCGCGCGGTGATTCAATCCTTCCGGAGTTGATCGAGACGCTGTGGGCCCAGAGAGATGTCGCCAAGCAAAACGACAATGGCCCGTTGTCCCAGGCGATCAAAATCATCATGAATTCGTTTTATGGCGTGCTCGGCTCAAGCGGCTGCAGATTCTTCGATCCGCGACTGGCGAGCAGCATCACCCGGCGTGGCCATGAAATTATCCAGACAAGCCGTGACGTCATTGAAGACGAGCATGGCCTGCAGGTCATCTACGGCGATACCGACTCCGTATTCGTGCATCTCGGGGAAAGCGTTTCCACCGAGGAGGCCTGGACACATGGCCGGGAGCTTGCCCAGGCGCTGAACAAATGGTGGAACAAGCGCGTCCGTGACGAATTCGATCTGGCCAGCCAGCTTGAGATCGAATTTGAAACCCTGTTTGTGAAGTTTGTCATGCCGACCACACGCGGCAGTGAGAAAGGCAGCAAGAAGCGTTATGCGGGCGTTGTGGAAAAAAAGGGGCAGCCCGAGCTTGTGTTCAAAGGGCTTGAGACCGTTCGGACTGACTGGACGCCGCTTGCCCGCAGATTTCAGCGCGAACTGTATCGCCGGGTCTTTGCCGACGAACCATTTGAAGAATTTGTCCGTGAGACCGTAGGCGAACTCGATGCAGGGCGACTCGACGATGAACTCGTGTATCGCAAGCGACTTCGTCGCAACGTCGCCGATTATACGACCAATGTGCCGCCCCATGTGCACGCGGCGAGAAAGCTTGAGCGGCCCGGCCGCTGGATCAGCTACGTGATCACCGCGCAGGGACCGAATCCGGTCGAGCTGGCATCGACCAGTCCGGACTATGATCATTACCGCGAAAAGCAGCTAAAGCCGGTAGCCGACGGAATTCTCCATTTTCTTGGCACCAGCTTTGAGGACATCGCGGGTGACCAGATCAGCATGTTCTGATCCACAGCAATCCGATTTAGCCCTATAATCAAGCCCATGGCCGCGACTAAACCCAAAAACGTCTACAAAATAATGTTCCATAACAACGGGAACACCTACGAGCTGCACGCGCGGGAAATCAGTCAGAACGCGATGTACGCCTTTGTGGAGGTTGCCGACATCATTTTTGGTGAGCGCTCACAGGTCGTTGTGGATCCTGCCGACGAGCGTCTGAAGGCGGAATTTTCCGGGGTCAAACGCACCTACATTCCACTGCATTCGATCATTCGAATCGACGAAGTAGAGAAAGAAGGGCCTAATCGAGTCATGGAAGGGACCGAGAACAACGTCACACCGTTCCCAATGCCCGTGCCGCCGGGCAAGTCCGACTGATCCCGGAGTCTCCGGGCGATTTTCCTGTCAAAACTTCTGCTCTGACCTGTATGTCAGGAAACACGGGAGTTCTTCCACGACGCTATCAGGAACGCCTCCTCTGTTGCGGCTCACCGCGGCTGACTAACTTTTGAAAGGTATGCGCAACCGAATGGTGAGAGAGGCCCTTCGGATTCGATCTGCACACTGTTGTGCATCGAGATTTAGCGCAGGATCGGTGGCCCAAGAGGAACGGGCCACCAACAGGATAAAACGACGCCAGCTTCGGAAGGACACCATGCACAGGTCTACGAGCACGCCTACGCGTGTCAAATTTTCGCAATATCCACGACACCTGCTGTTTGCATGGCATCAGTTTGCTCTCGGCTTCGCCGTGTCAGTATTTGCGCTTTCGATTACGGGCTGACCGGGCTGTTTGAAAATGAACCGCTTCAGGCGGGGGTCTTCCGGGACAGTTCAGAAGCGGCCTTATCTTTGCGAATCTAAATCAGTCCCGCGATTCGGGCCCGGCGCACTATCCGCCATGCAAATATCGAATGTATGACGAAGAACGGCAAGAACAGGAATACACGTTCGTCGCCCGGGATGTGAATCAACAGCAGGGCACCAATACCCTGAAGAAACCCGGCCGTGTAGTAGGTCAGGGTCACCTCCATGTGGCTGTACCCAAGCCGATTCATCAGCTGATACAGATGCGTTCGATGCGCCTGTGCGACGTTTTCCCCGGCGACGAGTCGTCGAAGGAATGTGAAGCTGGTGTCGTAGATGAAGTGAAACAGCAGCAGCGGCATCACGAGGAAAGATGTGTGCGATTGATCGTACCGCGCGGCGATGATGGCAAGCGTTGCGAACACAAATCCGAGAAACGCGCTACCGACGTCGCCCATGAAAATTTTCGCCGGCGGAAAATTTGAAATCAGAAACCCAAGCGAGCCGGCAACAATCGCGTAGCAGGTGATGTGTACGAACAGACTGCCCTGGATAAATGTGATGAGCATGAAAAACAGCGCCGCGATAGCCGCCGTGCCTGCCGCGATTCCGTCGATGCCATCCATGAAGTTAAACGCGTTGGTGAGTCCGAGGATCCACACGAACGAGACCGGGTAGGCGAGCCAGGAAAGATTGGTATAGCCAATCGTTGGCAAAGCCACCACGTCGATTACAATGCCACTCCAGAGGGTTATCGCGATGATGACCGAATGTGTGATCAGTTTGAATTTTGCGGTGCGTTCGGTGACGTCATCGACGAACGAGATGATGGCCACAATCAGAGACAGCACCACAAAACCGATCATATAAGTCTGATTGACGATGTTCGGCTCGGCATAGAAATAGATCAGCACCATTCCGATCAGGAAGGTAACGACGATGCAGATCCCGCCAGACTTGGGGGTCGGATTGTAGTGAGAGGAACGTTCGACCGGATTGTCCATGACCTGCACCAGCTTCTGCATGGCCAGCGTGATCAGCCACGCAAGCAGTGTCAGGCCGAGGCCCAGTGCCAGATTGGAGTAGAAGTCCTTCACAACGGCTCGAATCGTCCCAAAGTTTCGCTGAAGCGTGGCTTAAGATGCGCTGCGGATTCTCTCATAGATCACGTCCTTTAGGATGGACTCGTTCGCTGGCATTATCGAGGTCTCGAACACATTGCCCGGTAAGGTTGATTGGCTGCACAGGAACTTCAATTAAAGACCCCGTGGATCGACATTGGCGGTCTGGCATTCGGACCTGAAGACGCACCCCCGACCCTCGCCCTGCATGGCTGGCTCGACAACGCAGCGAGCTTTATCCCGATGGCGCCACATCTGAAGGATCGACGGCTGGTAGCCCTCGATCTGTCCGGACATGGCGCGTCCGGTCATCGGGCACCGGGGATGAACTACTACTTTGCTGACTACGTGCCCGACATGCTCGCCGCTGCAGATGCGCTAGGCTGGGAGACATTTGATCTCATTGGTCATTCCCTTGGTGGCGCGGTTTCCACGGTCCTGAGTGCCGTTGCGCCGGAGCGGGTGAGAAAACTCGCCCTGATCGAAAGCCTCGGCCCGCTTGTCCGCGACGCCACCAAGGCGCCAGACAATCTGATCGAGTCCATCGAGCAGATGAAACGATCGTCTTTGCGGGTCAAGCGAACCTACAAGGATCCCGAGATCGCGGTGAAAGCCCGGTTCGAGGTCGGTGATATCAGTGAAGCTTCCGCGCGACTGCTGGTGACACGAAATATGCAACAGGTCGAGGGTGGCTATCAGTGGCGATCGGATCCACGGCTGCGTCAGCGATCGCCGATTTCGTTTACCGAAGACCAGGTGATGGCGTTCGTTAATCGAATCGCGTGTCCGACGTTGCTGGTGCGCGGCACCGACTCCGCCTTCGCTGAACGGGAGTGGATTCTTACGCGCCAGGACGCGGTAAAAGACCTGACGGTCGTAGACATGCCAGGCCATCATCACCTGCATATGGAATCGCCGGATGTGGTTGGCAAAGCGATATCTGACTTTCTTGATCAGTAGAGCGACACTAGACTAACCCTTGAGAATTTAAGAGCGGTGCTGATGCCTTGAAGTCCGAACCACGCAAAGACACAAAACCGGAACCGAACGCGTCTCAGACGAATCGTTGGGTAAAGCGTCTCGGGGCAGGTGCGTTTCTCTTTTTCCTGATTAAAGGACTTCTGTGGCTCATCGTTCCGGCCGCATTGGTTTATTTTGGCTGGGGATCTGGAGATGAAATCGCCAAGTAGCCCTTCCCGGGAAGCGCATCGTCAACGTTGCCAGCGGCTGGTCGACTCCCTGGCTGCGGCGCCTGACGACATTCGTCTGGGCAAGGACACATCCAATCTGTTCCGATCGCGAGTAGCTTTGAATACTCGATCTCTGGACGTGCGCGATTTCACGAGTGTGCTCGAGGTCAATCCGAAAGAAGGGTGGGTTGATGTCGAAGGAATGACGACTTACGAAGATCTGGTGGCCGCGACGCTCCCTTTCGGCGTGATGCCAATGGTGGTCCCGCAGCTCAAGTCCATCACGATTGGCGGTGCGGTTACGGGAATAGGAATCGAGTCGAGCTCATTTCGCTACGGCCTGCCGCACGAATCGGTTATCGACATGGACATTCTGACCGGGGATGGCCAGATTGTTACAGCATCGGCGAGCAACGACTGCTCCGATCTGTACTACGGATTTGCAAATTCTTATGGAACGCTCGGGTATGCGTTGCGTTTGAAGATTCGCACAGTTCCCGTGAAGCCGTTTGTTGAACTTACCCATCATCGATTTGAGAGTCCCGAACGCAACTTCGAAGCGTTGGGGCAATTTTGCGAAGATCCTGAGGTCGACTTCGTCGATGGTGTCGTTTTCGGTGACCAGGAGCACTATGTCACTACCGGGCGTTTTGTTGATCACAGCCCGCAACCTCCGAGCGACTACACCTGGATGAAGATGTATTTCAAATCGATCCGGGAGAAGCAACGCGACTGGCTGTCTGTAGAAGACTATATCTGGCGCTGGGACACCGACTGGTTCTGGTGCTCGAAGAACGTTTTTGCTCAGAGTACTCTCGTGCGGGTGCTGGCCGGCCGTGAGCGGCTCAACTCCGTGACCTACCAGAAGATCATGCGCTGGAATGATCGAACGGGAGTAATGCGATCTATCAACCGATGGCGGGGTGTCCATACGGAATCGGTGATTCAGGATGTTGATATCCCGATACAGCACGCGTGTGAGTTCCTGCAGTTTTTCCATCGTGAAATAGGCATCAAGCCGATCTGGACATGCCCGACGAAACCACTGGATCCAGCGGCAAATTTCGATCTGTTTCCGATGAATCCGGAAACGCTGTATGTCAATTTTGGCTTCTGGGATGTCATCAAGACGCGCGACGCAATGCCGGCCGGCCATTTTAATCGACTGGTAGAAGCGAAAGTGCGTGAACTAGGCGGGTTGAAGTCGTTGTATTCCGATAGCTTCTACAAAGAAGATGAATTCTGGGCGCTATTCGACGGGAAGTCGTACAGGGCTCTGAAGTCTCGGTATGATAGCGCCGGCCGATTCAAAGACCTGTATCAAAAGTGTGTGCTGCGGGTCTGAGGCGAGCCCGTGAGCGCCGACCGACCGACATCGTCACGCGCACCGGCCAATCCGCATGCGATTTCAGGCTGCTGAGAAACGCCCGGAGTCTCCTGATTAGACTCGCTTAGACCTTCGAATTTTGACCGTTACTAGAACCGTTACTGGATATGGATAGATCTCAGATCATTGTCTTTGCAATTCTGGCGCTTGCGCTGGTGCTGTTTGCATGGGGAAAGTATCGCCACGACATTGTCGCATTGATCACGCTGACCGCTGTCGTCGTCGCGGGCCTTGTGACACCAACAGAGGCCTTTGCCGGATTTGGTCATCCCGCTGTAATCACAGTTGCCGCTGTTCTGATAATCAGTCATGCCCTGAAACTTGCTGGCGTCGTCGATATGCTGGCGTCCAAACTCGCGCCATTCACCGGCAATCAGATCATGCACATCATCTCTCTGACCGGGGTGGTGACCGTTGCGAGTGCCTTCATGAATAACGTTGGTGCACTTGCCCTGATGCTGCCGGTTGCGTTGGCCACGGCTGCGGAACAGAACCGGTCGCCGGCAATTTTGCTTATGCCGCTTGCGTTTGGCTCGATTCTTGGCGGCATGACCACGATGATCGGTACACCTCCGAACATAATCATTGCGCAGTACCGGGCCGACATGGGCGGTGAGCCATTTCAGATGTTCGATTTTTCCGGTGTCGGATTCCCGGTTGCCCTGATCGGTGTGCTGTTCGTGGCTTTTGTGGGATGGCGTCTGATCCCGAAGGAACGACTCAAGCGAAACGCGGCGGCCCAGCTTTTCGAAATCAGTGAATATCTGTGCGAAGTCAAAGCGCACGACGAAACCCGGTGTCTTGGGATTGCCATTGGTGACGTTGAACAGCTCAATGTCGAGGGTATCGAGGTTATTGGCTACGCTCGCGGCACCGGTCGCGCGGGACCGGTGTCCAGGCACCATCAGATCGAAGCGAACGATGTCCTGATTTTACGGGCAGATCCCGCGACGCTGCAGTCGACGCTCGACGAACTCAAGCTGGAGCTTATAACCAGCAAGTCAGATGCTCTGGAGCACCTCAAGGCCGGCGACCTGGAGATGATCGAAGGCGTCGTACAGCCAGACTCCCAGCTCGAAGGTCGCGGACTGGCGTATTTGCACCGACTCACCGGCCACACGGTGAACGTTGTCGCGATGGCGCGTCAGAGCAGTGAGCCTGTGCGTCGGCGCCTGCGCCGTCAGGTATTCAGGGCGGGCGATATTATTCTGCTCGAAGGTGAGCGCGAGGCTCTTGATGCCAGCCTCAACACGCTGTCGTTGATCCCGCTGGCCTCACGCTCGCTTGACCTTGGCAAGGAAAAGAAGGTCTGGCTTGCGCTGGCGATATTTGCGGGGGCGATCGCGATTGGTGTGATCGGGTGGTTTCCGCTCACGGTAACGTTTATTGGTGCAGTGGTGGTTTACGTCATGCTCGGGATTCTCCCTGTGCGCGAGATGTACGACAACGTCGACTGGCCGGTGATTGTTCTGCTCGGTGCAATGATCCCGGTCGGCCGCGCACTGGAGACCACTGGCGCGACGGATCTCATCGCCAACAATATCGTGGGCATGACGAGTGGCCTCGCGCCGTGGATTGTTCTGGCCCTGGTCCTCGTCGTGACCATGTTTCTCTCAGACATCATTAATAATGCCGCCACGGCGCTGGTGATGGCGCCGATTTCTGTGGGTATTGCTTCCCAGCTGGGGGTCAACCCGGATTCGTTTCTGATGGCGGTGGCGGTGGGCGCATCCTGCGCATTCCTGACGCCCATCGGCCACCAGTCCAACACACTGGTTATGGGCCCGGGCGGCTATGCGTTTACCGACTACTGGCGGATGGGACTCCCGCTTGAGATCGTGATTACGGTCATTGGAGTCGCGATGATTCTGGTGTTCTGGCCGCTGACCGGTTAGCGCGCAACACACGAGACAGCGGGGACGTGCGCGTGC
>CALHMG010000325.1 GCA_938034705.1 uncultured Gammaproteobacteria bacterium | reverse complement strand
CTGGGGAGTGCCGAGACGACGCAGGGGAAACGACTTGACCATATCCTCCGTGCCCGGCGACAGAATCGACGTGTCGATTTCGCCCGGTGCGATCGCGTTAACCCGAATACCCAAAGGTCCAAAGTCTGCCGACATTTCTCGAGTCAGGGCCGAGAGAGCCGCCTTGGATGTGGCATAAGCGCTCCCGGCATAGGGGTGAACGCGCCCACCGGCAATGGAAGTCACGTTCACAATCGAACCGTGACCGCGTGCGAGCTCATCGACGAGACCGCGCGCCAGCAGAATCGGCGCATAGAAGTTAACCTGAAAGACTTTATTCCACCCATCCATCGACATATCAATCGTGCTGAGTCGCTCGCCATTTTCGCCCTTGGGGGAAACACCGGCGTTGTTGACGAGAGCATGCAGCGGATCGCCGTCAAGAATCTGACGCATCTGCTCCAGACCTCGCGCTCGCGAGTCGGGATCACCAAGATCGATCTGGACATGATGATCCGGCCCGCTCGCCCACGGACAGTCATCACTGAAGGCACGCCTGGAGCAGGTAATGACGCGCCAGCCCTCAGATTCAAACAACTTGGCTGTGGCATGCCCGATACCACGACTGGCGCCGGTAAGGATGAGCGTTCGATTCGCAGAGGTCATGTCTGGCGTGTTGCCTGGGCAGTGGGTCTTTAAGTATCAAGATTACGTTAACCAGTAGACCCCAGCGGGGCGAATCTTGCCAGCGCGATTTCGAGCACTACCCGCCTGACAGATGGGGCAGTGAATCTGCATGGGCCCGCGTTGCGTGCGCCACCTGCGCGTTCCCGGCGACCCGTCGCGCAAGCCCCGTTCATGGACGTTGACGGACGTTCAAACCCGCAAAGCGACACGTCGTCCTCGCGGGACGCCACGCGGACTCCCCGGGATGTTGAACAGCACCCCTCTGCGAGGGCCAGCCAGCGGCCCGGTGGCTCGCCATGTCCGAAGAACCGCCGTTGCATCCGTCTGCCCGTGCATTTTGATGCCGCCGGCACACCCGCCGGTCAGTCCATTAATCAAGTCGTTGTTTGCGCCATTGCCACGGTAAATCCCCGTTAAATCAACAGGATCGGTGGTAGCAGCTGTGCTGGGGTCTACGGTGAAAGTGAAAATAACGCTGGTTTTTGCGAGGAAAAGTGCACTTGATCCAGTACCGCGGCTCCTGCGTTACATCTTCAGGCAGCCACGAGGTTCTCCCGGCCGCCCGGCCTGGACACCAGGCGATTGCGGTCGCCTGTCGCCCATGTGCCCAACATCACAAAAACTCAATGATTTTCAGAGTATAAAGTGTGCAATTGCTGCAGAAACTCAAGATGCGGCAACACCCATCGCAAGGATGCGAGTGGTGACGTAGTGAAGTGGTAAACGAGGTTTTGATGGATATGGATTATCCAGACAGGGACAGGGCCGAACATGCGGAGACAATCAGGGCGGTCAGGGACGCGCTAAGCCGTCATCTGAGCCCGGAAGATTGTGAAGTATCGGCCGCACAATGGGCTGCAATGGACGGGCAGCGCCACACCAGAGATGCCTTATTTAACAGCATCGTCGAGTTCACTCGTCAGGTGGCCAAGTCTCACGACCTCGACACGCTGACCAAGCAACAGATCCGCGGTCAGCTGTTCGCGCGACTCCTGCCCACAGATAAGGCGATGCTGTCCGAGGCGGACCGCTCGGATCGACAGATCTGAGGCACCGGCGGTGCCGGCTACGTCCCCAGGACCCTGTCCAGGGCGAAGAATCAGCCCGTTTGACGTCATTTCCTGACCGATTCAGGCCATCTTTGTAGCGGTAAAACGGTTGCAGTACGAGGCCGTGTCTCTTATCTTTACGCCACCAAAATTGCCGTTCGTTTTTCGAGGAATCATCCAACATGATCATCACGATCATTGATCGTCTGAATGCGCGTATTAAACGACATTCGCGCATGACGCTGTCGTCGTTGCTCGCAGCGACCTCCATCATAGCCATCACTGTTTCGCTCGGGTTTTCTGCCGGAGACGCCCTGGCTCAGGGCAAAGGCGACATCGCCGCCGGAAAGGAAAAATCGTTGACCTGCATGGGATGCCACGGTGCTGCCGGAATGCGTAACGCCTACCCGACGTTCCTGATTCCAAAGCTCGGTGGACAACATGCCGAGTATCTGGCCGCGGCCCTTAAAGCCTACAAGTCCGGTGATCGAAATCACGAGACAATGCGCGCTCAGGCAGCGTCACTGTCAGATCAGGACATCGCTGACATTGCCGCCTATCTGGCGTCGCTCAAGTAGGCTGACGGAAACGAACATGATGAAGACAACACTGAATATGCAAAAGGCGCACAAGATTGCGGCCGTAACCGCGGGGCTCTGTTTTGCTCTGATCGGGACTCACGCCCACGCGGGTGACCCGGTGCAGGGCAAGGTTGAAGCTCAGGTTTGCGCGTCGTGCCACACAATCAATGGCAACAGCGACAATCCAACGTTCCCCAAACTTGCGGGACAGCACGAGAGCTACCTGATTAACTCGCTGCAGCAGTATCGTGACGGTGCCAACCCGCCTCCGCAGGCGACTCAGGGTGGCATCGCAACCAAGCGGCTGGTGCGCAATAACGCCATCATGGCCGGCTTTGCCGCGAAGCTTACCGACAAGCAGATTGCTGATCTTGCGGCGTGGTATTCAAGTCAGGAAAGCGACCTGAATACGCCCGTGAACTGGGCTGACTGAAGCGCGTCAGACAGTCGCTTCGGATACGAACTGAAGAAAAAGCCGGGCAGCGTCCCGGCTTTTTCTGTTTGCGGAGTGCGTCCAACCCTGAGTCAGTTGGCAAGAATCTCGCGAAGCGCTTTTGGAAACTCGCGGCGCCCGGAGATCGCCGAATCCGATGCCCCCGGGATCGTTGGACCCGCTTCGGTAATGTCGCGGCCAAGCAGCGCGTTGCGCGCCTTCCAGGCGCCAGGAGCGTCAAGCTCGGTCTGCCATTCAACTCGCTTACCGTACTGAATGCCGATGCAGATACCGTCTCGATAGAGCACACGGTTGGCGCGCACGGCCGGCACGGTGGGTCCGGGCAGAACTGTCCCCACCAGATTAACCGGGTCGGTTGCGTTCACAACGACATGGTCATCTCCGGGAGGTCTGCGCCGAATACTGCGCAGACTCGAAACAGCATCCGGCAGCGCGAACTGTTCGCCGCTGACGCCCGCCACAAACCGGCCACCTCGTAACAGCCCCTGGGCTTCGAGTCGCCGCAGCACCGGCACCAGTTCGCGCCATCGTGGCATCCATTTTGGTTCCCGCGCGAGGACACCGCGAAAAACCACACCGTAACGGCCGAGCAGAGTCCAGACCGCTTTTTCAACAATCGGTGGCACACCGAGAGCGTGCGACGGTTCAGCTTTGACGGTACGGCGAGTACTCCAGCGTCCCGCAGGTATGTCAGCGTCCACGGCGCTGACGCCACGCTTACGCACCATGAGCCGCCGCAGGCCGCTGACGCCATCAGAGGTCACGACGCCGCGCCAAACCAGTTCGGCAAGTGCTGTTTCGATTGATGCCACCGCCAGCTCGGCGAGCTCTTCAAGCTCGTCGACATACAGCGCACCTTCCCGGTCGAGCACCGTTTTGACTCGTGCGGCCTCTTCGCCAAGGTCATCGACGTCAACGTCGGTGGCGGCACCCTGCCACTGCCCTCGTGACGATCGGAACAGAAACGTCACGGGCGTAGAACGAATGGGTCGTGGCGCGCGCGCGGTTGCTGATGCCGGTGGCGGATGGTCTTCAGGATCTGCCTCCGATACCTGCCCGGACCTGGGCGCTGCCTCGACGGGCCTGTCGCGCCGGGCCGCGGGCAGTCTGGTCCACAGCACTTCGCCGCCCAGCGTCAGTCGATCGAGCATGTCAGGCTGATAGCTGTCTACACGTCGGGCCAGCAGTTCTGACTCCCACGCCGGCAGAGGTGCCTCAAAGCCCTCGAGTCTCGCGAGCGCATCACGCAGTGGCAGACCTTTGCGCAAGCCGCCGGGGTTTTCGCCAAGGCCGTGCCAGTCAATGAGAAAACGTGTGAAGTCTGCCAGCGATACCGGCTCAATCTCGCGCCTGAGCTTCTCAAGTGTGGCCCGGTGAATTCTTGCGAGCAGTCGACGCTCGCACCATTGTTCCGTTGCACCGACGCCGGTGAAATTGCCAACCAGCACAAAGCCTTCGTTTTCCAGTGTCCTGATCGCGACCTCGATTGCGGTGGACTTCAACGCCAGCATCGCGGCGATTTCACTGACCGTAATCGGTCCACTGACCTCCAGACGACCGCGAACAAACTCGACCAGCGCTTCTTCGAGGGACCACACTCTGCGACTTGCCGATCCCACGGCATCAATCACCGGATTCATCGCCTGCTGCCCGTAAATGGCTTCGGCATGACTGACCCGTTCAGCAGCCACGGCAATGCGCCCGGCGCCAACGCTAACCCAGGTGGCTCGACGGGCCGAGACAAGATCAGCCATCCAGGATGCCCAGGGGGATTCGAACTCCGACTCCGTCAAAAACCCGGTGACGACCAGCGCGTCATGAAATTCATCCACGTCCCGTGGCTGCGGCCAGGCCTCTTCACGCACACGCTCAATAGCGGCCGCATCCAGATGCGCCAGTCGACCGGCGTCCTGTTCGCTGACAAACCGGCGTGAACTGACGGCCATCGTCCGGCGCTCTTCAGCCGGAGCGTCGTCGAGAAACGCGTAAGGTCGTGCGGTGAGAATCTCCGCTGCCAGCGGCGACGGCTCGGTAAGATCCATGCCGCGAACGTTAATCGTTCCGTGCTCGACTCGCGAGATCAGAGCCTGAAGACCGTTAATGTCCATCAGTTCGTTGAGACAATCCTCAATGGCCTGGGTTACCAGCGGATGATCCGGCACGTCCCGGGGCCCCTGAATGTTCTCGAGACAGGCCAGCTGATCGGGAAAAACCAGCGCGACAAGATCTTCGGCATCGGCACGCTGAAGTGGCGGCGGCACTTTTCTTCCGCCACGAAACCGGCGTACGGCCAGAGCGATATTGGCTACCCATCGCCATCGCACTTCAAACATCGGCGCATCAAGCAACGCCTGAATCAGGACATCGCGAACTGTTTTTTCGTTGAGATAGCTGAGAACTTCATCAATCTTGAAACTGTGGGTGGCACCAAGCGAGAGAATGATGCTGTCTTCAAGCGCAGCGGCCTGCAGCTCAAAGTTGAAATTGCGACAGAACTTTTTGCGTAGCGCCAGACCCCATCCGCGATTGATCCTGGATCCAAACGGCGAGTGAATGACCAGATGCATATCGCCCGCATCATCAAAAAATCGTTCAAGCACGATCTCATTCTGGGTTGGCAGAACGCCAAGCGCTGCACGGGCACCACCGTAATAGTCGATCAGCTGTTCGGCGGCTGTCTGAATCAGACCCAGATCATCCATCAGCCATTGCCGGGTGGCTTCAGGGTCATCGAGCCGTGAGTTCATCTCGCCGCGCAGCCTGGACACGGCCTCGGACAGACAGTCACTGCGCCCCGGTGCTTCGCCGAACCAGAACGGAATGGTCGGTGGCTGGCCGTGAGCGTCTTCGACACGCACCGCGCCTCGCTCTACGCGCAGCACACGATACGACGTGTTGCCGAGCTGGAAGATATCGCCGGGTACGCTCTCGAACGCAAAATCCTCGTTCAGCGTACCAATAGAGAGACCTTCGGGCTCAAGGATGACGTTGTAGTCAAACTGATCCGGTATGGCGCCGCTGTTCGTCACGGCCGTCAGTCTCGCGCCACGCCTGCCGCGGACCCGACCGCCGACGGCGTCCACGTGAAGATACGCACTGCGTCTTCCACGACGTGTCGAAAAGCCTTCGCCGAGCATGTCTACAATCGCGTCAAACTCGGGCCTCGGGAGATCACGATACTGCCAGGCGCGCGTAACCAGTCGGTACAGATCGTCGAGATTCCACTCTTTTGAGCCCACCTCGCCAACGATCTGCTGCGCCAGCACGTCGCGATGAAAATCCGGGACAACAAGTTCATCAAGCTCGCCACGATTAACGCCGTCAAGCAGCGCGACGCACTCCGCCAGATCATCCCGGGATGTTGGAAAAAGGCGCCCCTTCGGGACCTGCCCGACGGCATGACCGGATCTCCCCACCCGTTGCAGAAAAGCAGCAAGGGCGCGAGGCGAACCGATTTGACAGACAAGATCGATATCGCCGATGTCGATTCCGAGCTCGAGTGAAGCCGTGGCTACCAGCGCTTTGAGCTCACCCGCTTTTAGCCGCTGTTCAGCCTTGAGCCGATGCTCGCGGGACAGACTGCCGTGATGCGACGTAACAAACTCCTCACCCAGTCTCTCCGCGAGCGCCCGCGCCATACGCTCGGCAAGCCTGCGCGTATTGACGAATATCAGCGTCGTGCGGTGTGCCAGGGCGAGCTCGGCCAGTCGATCGTAGACATCGCCCCAGACCTCGTTGGGCATGATGGCTTCAAGCGGCGAACCCGGGAGTTCAAGCGCAAGATCGCGTTTTTTGACGTGGCCGATATCAATAATTGTGCAGGGGACGCTGGCATCGGTATCAACACTACCGGGTTCAACGCGATGACCCGTCAGGTACGAGGCCACCCGCTCAACCGGCTTCTGTGTCGCCGACAGGCCAATGCGCGTAATCGCCCCCTCCCCCAGCGCCTCAAGTCGCTCGAGTGACAACGACAGGTGCGAGCCGCGTTTGTTACCCGCGAGCGCGTGAATTTCGTCGACGATGACGCGCGTGGTGGTGCCCAGCATTCGTCGTCCTGATTCCGAACTCAGCAGAATGAACAGCGATTCAGGCGTCGTCACCAGAATGTGTGGCGCGCGTCGACGCATTCGGTCTCGCTCGGATGCGGTCGTGTCACCTGTTCGCACAGCGACGTTGATACTGGGCGGATTAATGCCGCGAGACGCCAGCGCTTCGTTTATTCCCCGCAGCGGCGCCTGCAGATTGCGCTCGATATCATTGGACAACGCCTTCAGCGGTGAGACGTAAACCACGCGGGTTTCATCGGCAAGAGCCCCATACTCCAGTGCCTCGGCAACCAGATCATCGATGATGGATAAAAATGCGGCCAGCGTCTTACCGGACCCCGTCGGTGCGGCGATCAGCGTGTGCTCGCCCCGGCGAATAGCACCCCAGGCCTGACTCTGGCACGGCGTCGGCTCGCCAAGCGCACACTCAAACCACTGCGCTACGGCCGGGTGAAACTGATCCAGTGCATCGTGCCCGGACCCGGGCTCAGATCCGGACCCATCCCCGTCCGTGTGCGTGTGCGTGTCAGGATTCGAAATCGACGGGCGCTGGGCTGCGCCGTTGCTGACGGCAAAGATGGATTCCTGCACCGCGTCCTGGTGGCGCACCACGCCAGCATCGGATTCGCCGCCAGCGGAGAATTCATCCGGGAA
>CALHMG010000324.1 GCA_938034705.1 uncultured Gammaproteobacteria bacterium | reverse complement strand
GTCAGCCAACGTCAGCGGGCTCGTCCCAGATATCTCGAACCCGAGCTGCCGCTCGTTCACGCAGGGCCTGGCCACGATCAGTAACGAGCAACTCCTCAAGCGCTTCCCGCTCAGTATCGGAATCTGCCCGCTCGATCTCAGCCATGACTACCCAGACTAGCCAGAGTTCCCAAACAGCGCATCAACCAAGCCCCCAGACACCACCGGAAACTGAAAACATGCATTTACTGCGATAAGACGAGATGCCGGGAACGGTGCACTTCGTTCAGCGTGAGAATATTACGTAATCTCTCGACGTTAGATTCTGGATGTGTTATCAACTGTGTCTGCAGGTATTCGGATGTCGATCAAAGGAGGGCCATGTCTAACGGTGAAAACAAGCTGGCGGACTGGCTCCCCAAAGCGATTCTCATAGCGTTAGCAGTGGGAGTCGTGCTCTATGTAGCGTCCGTGACGCTAGCGGTCTTCAGCGGTACTCCGGTGCTGCAGCCATATGAAGCTGGGAAGTTCATTGTTGATGACAGAGGAGATGTCTACGAACTGACCAGAGACGGATTGTGTATCGGGATGGACGATGAGAACGGCGGCTCGATCCAGACATGCAAATTGGATGAACCCGACACACTCACACTTGGTCCCGTTCAGTTCGATCTGTTTGTAAGTACTGAACAAGCCGTTGTGTATGACGAAGAGCGGTGTGAGCGACAGATCATGCTCAACCTCGACGACGGCGCAGCGGCCGCCTCTTGGTGCCTGTTGGCCAGTAGCGGCAACTAAGAACAAATATCAACCTTGGAGGAAGTTATGCGAAAGTTCCTGGACACGCGCGCCCAAAAACCTGTAGCGGCAGTACTTTCTGCGTTCCTGGTGTTGGTTGCGCTCGTTGGGGTCACGGCTAGTTCTGCCGAAGCGAGTTCTTCGACTAGTTGCCAGACCGCGTACAAGAGCAGCAAGCTTGAGGTCACGCACGGCGGGTTCGGTCCCTTCCCGAATCCCGGAACGGTGACCATTGGTTACCACCGAGCGTCGCTCCGCTTCTGCGGCGACGTAGATGACGGGACATTCTCCAGCGCCAACGTTTCCACCAACTACTTCGATCGTGAGTCGTTGGTCGCGTCGCTCTACGGGACTGTTGAAGAAGAAACGGATGGGGCCACACGACGTGCAACCACTTGGGCGCAAGCAAAACTAACCCTTGAATTCGGGTTTGGACCGTTGAAAACCAAGCGACGTGATCGAATTGAGTGGAGCTGTCGCTCATACAAATTTGGCGCCAATTACATCCCCGGCTGCACATCCGAAGTAAGCGGTTGGTACTCAGTCTGAGGTTTGAAACGATGCGAGGGCCGGTACTCATACTCTTCGTTGGCGTACTTGCCCTCGCATGCTCGGCTAGCCCACCGCAAACCCCGGTCACCGATCTTGTGGACCCGGGACCGAGTGCCTTTGCCGCTCGCCACGACCATATTCAGGCATACGTAGGCCGATGCATGGCAGACCAAGAGTTTGAGTACGAAGCGGAACCTGCTCAACCGCTACCAGCTGAATCCTCTGATACCAGATCAATCGACTACCGAGAAGAATGGGGCCTCGCCAGCGGATGGGGCCTGCTCAATACCACCAATTACGGGGTTCGAAGCACTAACACTGACAACCTAGTGTCTCTGAACCCGCAGGAGTTCGAACAATGGGCTGCCGCCGAATCTTCTTGTCTCAGCGAGGCCGGGGCAACCACGAGTGTTGAACTTCCCGAACACATCGCCGAAGAAGCCCTACAAGTTCAGACGTGGCAACACCCCGATCTCGCTGACGGACTAAACAAGTGGCGTCGTTGCATGACCGCTGCCGGCTACGAGAGCAGTAATCCATCCGAGCTTGAATCCCTTGCCACCGACCTATACGACGAGTCACGAACTACTAGTCACCCCGACGACATAGCAATGGCCCTCGCCGATAGAGAATGAGCAGTGCAGGATCTGTGGCCGGCACTAGATCAAGTCCTCGCTGAACTCGACCGGCGGGTCGCCGAGACAATTTCGTAACAACGCCCGCCCCTAAGAGAATCAGCTTGATCCAGTTTGGCCTAGACCCCCCGAGCGGTTGCTCGGAGCTGCTCGACGTCAGTTCGGTTCTCTGAGCGCGGTATAACCCCGAAGTTCATCGAGATAGGACGCCATCGATCGCACCTCGATCGGTGGGAACAGAACCCTTCCGCCGGTCACGTCGGCTCCACACAGCGCCACCAGGCTTGTCGGCTGAGCTAGATAGTGGGCATTTCCTGTCGTCGACCTGGCGCCGCCCAGCCACATCACTGCCACCCGGACAACCAGGGGCACGACCAGAGAGCTACGGCGGCTACAGGCACAACAGCAAACCTAGACCATCCAACCTCACCCAACCGGTTGAGCTACTCGCCGCACAGAACAACCAATTTCCTGCGATAACCAGCGGCCCGACCACACCAAAAAGGTTGACCCGGACAACCACAGTTGATGTAGTCAAACCCCTGGGTGTCCCCCATTGCTCGGTTGGTAGCCATGCAACCGGGGGCACCCAGCGCCACAACTGAAACAGTCGTAGTAGAAGATGGCGGAACTGGACGCCGCCACCCACCTGGCGGGTCAGGCGTCTGTCAAGCGCCCAATGTA
>CALHMG010000323.1 GCA_938034705.1 uncultured Gammaproteobacteria bacterium | reverse complement strand
GTCGATAGTGATATCTGCCACGTCGCCGATCGCAGGGGGATCGATGTCGTTGATGGACGCGGCGTTCATGAAATCCCGAGCGCCCTGAACGCCCATTTCGTCCATCGGCGGAATTTCAGCCTCGGCAATCTTTTCAAGGACAGTCGCCGTTGCTGGATCGGCCCGATATTTCCCGTTGTGCATTGCCTGTCCCTCGAAGTCTCACAAAGTGGACAGGCACTTTACGACAAGCGCCGTGCTCGTCGAAACGGCCCGGGCCGCACGGCGCTGCGCTGTTTCTGCCGGGTCAGACTCCGGCTTAAGTGTGTGTCCTGTTAGCGAGATTTTTAGTCGGTTCGGTGTGTGTCCTGATCAGGGGTTTGGTGCCTGTCCCGTTAGTGGGATCGACGTGTTCTTGAAAGTGTTTGTAACTCGTTGAAATTTTTCGATTTTGATTTTTGAAGTAGATTCTGAGGTCATTTGACGGTCCTGGGCTCCCGGGATTGGGTGCCTGTCCCCGGAGGGTTGCTACGATCGAGCTCAGACACTGGAGGAAAGGACAACGTGGCGAAGACACCCGAGGCGCTGGCTGCCGATTTGAAAGGCCGGGACATCAAATATCTGCTGCCGAGCTATGTCGACATGCACGGCATCCCGAAAACCAAGATGGTGCCGATCGATCACCTGTCCCGGATGTTGACCGGGTCGGAGCTCTTCACCGGAGCCGCGCTGGACGGCGTTCCCCAGGACGTCAGCGACGAAGAGGTTGCCGCTCACCCGGATCCTGATTCCTGCATGGTTTTGCCGTGGCGCCCTGAAATTGCCTGGTTCGCATCGGATCTGTGGTGCGAGGGCAAGCCGTTTCCAGCGTGCAATCGCGGGATTCTCAAGCGCGTGATCGACAAGGCCGCAGGCATGGGCTACTCGCCCATGTGCGGCATCGAGGCTGAGTTCTACGTGCTCCAGGACACCGACGACGGGGGCTATGATTCGCTGACGACCCGCGCCGACCTCGACAAGCCGGCCTACGACGCGGTTCGTCTCATGGAGAACGCATCAGGCTGGCTTGATGAAATGGTTCAGGCCATGAACGAGCTGGGCTGGGACGTGTATTCGTTTGACCACGAGGACGGCATTGGCCAGTTTGAGATCGACTTTGACTACACTGACGCGTTGCGCATGGCCGATCGTTTTGTGCTGTTGCGACTGATGGCGCACGAAATCGCTCGAAAACACGATTCCTTCGCGAGTTTCATGCCCAAACCTTTTGGCGACAAAGCCGGAAGCGGGGCGCATTTTAATATCTCGCTGGCTGATCTGGCCGGCGGGGGTAATGCCTTCGCGACAGATAGCGATCCCCGCGGCTGCGGCCTGTCGGAACTCGGTTATCACTTCATCGGTGGTGTTTTAAAGCATCTGCCGGCCATTACGGCCGTGTCGGCACCGACCGTCAACAGCTACAAGCGTCTGATCGTCAAGGGCAGCACCTCGGGCTACACCTGGGCGCCGTGTTTTGTCTCCTACGGCAACAACAACCGAACGAATACCGTGCGGATACCCAGAGACGGCTCGCGGGTCGAGCTTCGTGTCGCTGACTCAAGCTGTAACCCCTATCTCGGTATCGCCATGACGCTGGCGGCCGGTCTTGAGGGAATTGAGCAGCGTATCGACCCGGGCGAACCCCACACCGAGAACCTGTATTTCAAATCGGATGCAGAGCGAGAGGCGGCTGGCGTCAAGTGGTTGCCGCGCAGTCTCAGCGAGGCGGTTGATGCGTTTGAGGCCGATCCACTGTCGCGCAGTGTTTTTGGTGACGAGATGTTTGACGCGTGGGTCGAGTTCAAGCGCGAGGAGTGGCTGCTTTACCTGAATCACGTGTCCGACTGGGAAAAAGAGCGTTATCTCAAGCAGTTCTGATGACTTTGTTGAAATCAGTTCAGGTCGTTTGCGACCAGCCAGGTGTCGATAAGCGTATCGGCGACGTCCAGCACTGACTGCCGGGTATTCATCTGCAGGCGTTTGTGAATCGCCAGCAGACACGCACCGTGAACGCCGCTGAACAGCGTTCGCGCCGTACGCTCGATGGCCGAACGTCGTGCGTCGGGCTGCAGTGCGGCGAGTTGTTTGGCAATCAGGGTCATCGGCTGGCCTGATAGATCTCGGTACCAGGTTGGCCACGGGTCGTCAGCGTCGACATGATGCTCAAAGATCGCGGCCCAGAGGTTGCGGTTGTCGAACGCGAAGTCGACATAGGCGCGCGCCAGAATTCTGAGCTGCTCGGCCGGTGGGGCAGGGGCGTCGATGGCTTTGGAAGCCTGCGCCGTCAGCATCTCAAGCGATCGCGCGTTCATGCGCATGACCAGCTCGTCGAAATTGTCGAAGACGTTATAAAGACTCCCCACCGTATAGCCGATGGCACCGGCGACCTTGCGGGCCGACAGCGCGCCAAGGCCGTCAGCCTCGACGATCGCGGCGGCGGCATCCAGCGCCAGCAGCTTGATCTCGTCGCCCACCGGCTGCTTCAACTTGAGCATTTGGGCCGCGTCGTCCACCGCGCGTTCAGCCAGCGAGTTCCAGGCGTTGCGGTCGCCTTGCATCGCTACCTTGGCCGCCATCGACAACTCGTCCTCGAACGCCGTCGAAGCGGTGCCATGCTGCTTGCCAACCAGGCGGGCAAGATCCTCGATCATCTGGTCGTG
>CALHMG010000322.1 GCA_938034705.1 uncultured Gammaproteobacteria bacterium | reverse complement strand
AACTTTGAACAGACGTTTCTGGAGAGTCTGCCGGCCCTTGGCGTCGACCCCAGGCGGCTTTTTGACGAAAAAAGTCGATATTTTCGGATTATCAGTCGGACGACGGTTGGTCGGCTGAGCTATGGTATTGAGAGTCTGGTGCGTCGATCAGCGCCCACCGCACCGGGCAACTCGCCAGGCACGGTGCCCCAGGGTGAGATCGTGCTGGAAGTGATTCAGCGTCGCAGGACGCTGGGATGAGCAAGGCGAGCCACAGAAAAGGAATTCAGGCCACCTGACATGAGAACGTATATCTCGTTACAAGCACCTCATCGGTGGGTGCAGGTTGATCGCGCCGGTAAACCGGTGTCGTCCGGCGTTGTCGAGGAACTCGACTCTCCGGAAGTTCCGATCGCCAATTCCATGATTGTTGGTGTCGTGCCAGGTGGGGACGTCACGATTCGCGAAGTCGAAATTCCGGCTCGTCAGCGCAGCAAGGTCGTTGCGGCGATTCCGTTCGCGCTGGAAGACTCGCTCTCGGCAGATATCGAAACACTGCACTTCTCGTTGCTCAAATGGGCGCCAGGCACGCCGGCCCAGGTTGGGATTTGCTCGCGGGACAAGATTGATCAGTGGTGTCAGGATGCCGCAGATGCAGGCCTGCGACTGGACGCGATTGTGCCGGATTTTCTGCTTCTCCCGCTGCATCCACAATCACGAATGACGGTTGCGCGCACAGGCGACAACGAACTCGCGGTACGTAGCGCTGATGGCTCAGCGCTTGTTCTCGATGAGGACATGCTCGAGTACTGGTGGCAGGATCTGGATGAAGAGTCTCGTGCGGTCGCGGTAAACGACAATGCTATTGCGCGCAAGCTGGTGGCAGCCGGTGGTTCACAGGTTTCCGAATGGAACATCGGTGACAATTTTACGAGCTGGTTGGCCAATCAGGACGAGCCACCATCGCTCGATATGAGCCTGATGCAGGGTGACTTTGAGGCCGAGCATCGCGGCAACTCGTCAATCGGACTGAAAGTCGCGGCCGTGATCTTTGGACTCAGTCTCGCGATCAAACTCGGTTCAGATGGAGCCGAGTATTTCTGGCTGACCAAACGCAGCGATCAGCTGAACACCGAAATTCAGCAGATCTGGGCCAAGACCTTTCCGGGCTCGAAGCAGGTTGATCCGTTCACTGCCCGTATTCAGATGGAGAACAAGCTCAATCAGCTGCGATCCGGCATCACCGGTAGCGGTGACTTTCAGCAGCTGCTGTCGGTCGTTTCGCGAGCGGTTCCTCAAAGTGAGGCGCGCGTCGAAGAGGTCGCGTTTCGCGACAATGAGCTGATTCTGACGTGTTCTACCGCCGACTTTGCCGGTCTTGATCGGTTCAAGCAGCGAATTGAACAGTCACCGGATGTTTCGGTAGAGCTGCAGTCATCGAGTTCACGCGACAATCGCGTCAGTGGACAATTCAAACTGACACGTCGAGGGGCCTGACCGATGAAAGAATGGTGGTATACCCTGGGGGCGCGGGAGCGGTTGATGGTGCTGATTGGCGCCGCTGCGCTGATCTTGATATTGATCTGGGCGCTTGTGCTCGATCCGATCAATTCAAAACTGAAAACGCTGCGGGCCCAGGTGCCCGTTAAAGAGCAGACGGTTGCGTGGATGCGGAGCCAGTCGCAGTCGGTGGCGCCATTGATCGCCAAGGCTCAGCGAGAACGCGGCGATACGTCGATTCCCCTGTTGACGATTATCGAACAGACAGCCGCCCAGGCTCAGATGCGTGACAGCATCAAGAGAATTCAGCCCGGCGATGAGAACGATGTGCAGGTATGGCTGTCGGACGCCTATTTTGACCCCTGGATTCAGTGGGTAGAGGTGCTCAAGAAGAAAGGGATTGAGGTGAGCTCGCTGACGGTAAATCGCGGTCGAAACGACAACAACACGGTATCGATCCGAGCTACGTTTGAGCGATCGTAAATCGTTGACGCAAACACTCTACGACGGAACTTAATCATGTTGCTCACTAACCTTGAAACCGTACCGGGCAAGAAGATCACGCGTCACCTGGGTCTTGTTCAGGGCAGTACCGTACGTGCCAAGCATTTTGGCAAAGACATTGCCGCCGGATTCAAAAACGTTTTTGGTGGAGAACTGAAGGCGTACACGGAGCTGCTGTCCGAGGCGAGAGATGAAGCCATTGATCGCATGAAGCAGGAGGCCTCGAGCGTTGGTGCCAATGCCGTGGTGAATGTCAGGTTCTCGACGTCTTCGGTGACCCAGGGCGCAGCGGAACTGTTTGCCTATGGAACGGCCGTTGTTGTTGAAGACTGAATTCAAACGATAACCAAGAGATCTGCGACATGGAATTTCTGATTCAAGTCGGCTTGGTTGTGGCGTTTCTTTTTCTGGGTTTTGTGTTTGGGCAGATTGCCGAGAAGCGACACTACAAGAGCATCATCAAGCGGGAAAAGACGTACGGACGAGTCATGATGTTTGGCGCAAAGTTCCCTGACTCGGACATCAGCGCACGAGACGCTTCGCTGGTTACCGGCAGCGCCGTCGTCTCCATCGACTATTTCAAACGATTTGTGACAGGGCTGCGGGCGATTGTCGGCGGTAGAGTCCGCAGTTATGAAACCCTTGTAGACCGGGCTCGCCGCGAGGCAATCTTGCGCATGAAGCAGCAAGCCGACGATCTTGGTTGCAACATGGTCTTCAATATCAAGATTGAAACGGCTTCGATATCCAAAGGCGCCGGTAAAGCTATCGGATCGGTCGAGGTGCTGGCTTATGGTACCGCCGTGGCTGGAAGCGAAACGCCCTCGACGTGAAGTACACAAATCCTGAGATCAAACAGGACGTCAATGTCAGTAAAGGGCATCCGCTCGCCGAATTTCTGCGGCTGCTGGCAGGCGTAGCGATCCTGATCACCGTTGCGGGCATTGTGCTTGCTGTATCGATTGGCTGGGCGGTGCAGTTTGTGCCAATGAGTTTTGAAAACGAACTCGCTGGACGATTCAGTCAGTCAACACCTGCAGATTCACCCCAGCGTGATGCGCTGCAGGATCTGGCGGACCGGCTGATTGTTCACATGGACCTTCCGGATGACATGAAGATCACGGCGCACTACGTTGACGGCGATACCGTTAACGCGTTCGCCACCATCGGCGGGCATGTTGTGTTTTTCAAAGGCCTGATTGAGTCGATGAAAGATGAAAACTCCCTCGCCATGGTGATGGCCCACGAGATTGGGCATATCGAACACCGACATCCGATCGCGTCGCTGGGACGGGGTATTGCGGTGATGTTGACGATTCTCGCCATCGGTGGCGCGTCGGGTACCCAGGTACCGGAAGGGCTGGTGAATCAGCTTGGACTTTTCAGCACCATGACGTTTTCAAGGTCTCAGGAACGCGAGGCCGACACCACGGCGCTGCAGGCCGTGCAGCAACTGTACGGTCATGTCGGTGGCTCGAGTTCGTTCTTTCGTTACGCGGCAGCGTTGTCCGAGCGCAATCCGCCTGAGATCCTGAGTACACACCCGGATCCCGGCAACCGCGTTCGCAAGATCAGAGACGAGGCTACTGTCGCCGGCTGGGCCCTCGACGGGCCGCGTACGCCGCTTGCCGATGCCCTGACAAAGCCGGCTCTTAACGCCGATTCCCAGTAGGCATATCCCGCCACCCAATCGGGACAGTCACCTGACTCAGCGCGAGGCAGGCCGCTCCGGCATGTCCCAAGTGATCGTCGCGAGTTAAATCGTTCAAGGGACAGGCTTTGAACTTCTGGGGACAGGCAGAAGTTTCCCGAGGTCAGCCAAGCGCCGCATAAGAGAATCTTCCGAGGACAGGCAGCGCAGCATAAGCACGGCACCACCTGCGACGTTGCCTGTCCTTGCAGGGTGCTCCGGTGAGGTTAACCACGCTCGGTGCCACACACTCGAACGTGCGCTGGGTCACGGATCCGGTTGGTGTGACGTGCCGCACATAAGTGTGAATATCCAATTAAATCAGCATCTTACCTTCTCGATTCCTTGTCTATACTGAATTTAGTGCCGAATTTTCGGTACCTGAATCACGGACACGAGGAGCGCGAGACGACCCGGGTCCGTTTGGGGGTAAAAGATGGAAAAGCAGAGCACACGCCAGATTTCTGGCGAGAATGTGCGTTCCGAACCAGCGCCAGTATGGCGAGATGGTGGTCTGATTTTCTGGATAGTGATCGCCACAGTGTGTGTGGCGTTCCTGTCTCGGAATGCGCAGGCGGCAGTTGCTCCGACTACGGGTCCCGATACCTATGGCGTTGACCGGGTTGCGTCACTTTCGGCTAATACCGATGGAACGACCAAGCTGTTTCGTGGTGGATTGAGCGGCCTTGCTGGCGGCGCCCACAACGACGCTGCGGTTGTTTGGCAATATCTCGCCAGAAGCGGTCACGCGCCATCCCAGCATCTGCTGGGGACGCTCTACCTTAACGGGTGGGGCGTCGATGAAAATCCGGCTACGGCTTACGCGTGGTTTGTTTACGCCGCGAACCAGGGACTCGCAGCTGCGGAATATCGACTTGGGCTTGCGTTCTTTCGGGCCGGAGATATCGCGGAGACGATGAAGTGGTGGGGGCGTGCGGCTGATCAGGCCCATTTACCCGCTCAATACAATCTCGGGCTTATGTACCTGTATGGCCTTGGTGTCGAGCAGGACTTCAGTGTGGCAGGCCAATACCTCGAGCGCGCCGCGGACCGCGGTTCGGCGGGCGCCCAGTTTTATCTCGGCATGATGTATCTGAAAGGCCAGGGTTACAGCGAAGATGCTCAGGTTGCCGCTCGATGGCTGGAAAAATCGTCGTCCGCGGGGTTTGAGCTTTCCAATGAAGACATTGACGAGCTGAAAAGTGGCTGGGTGATGCCGTTATTCGCGCGCTAGGCGCTCCCCGGGCAAAAATTCAGCAACAGATATTGCTTGAGGCCGCTATCCAGCGGCCTTTTGCTTTTGCGGGCGAAGTTTTCGCGAAGCCTGCACAATACGCGTCATGGCGACCAAACCAACAGTAACCGTAATCGCAGAGGGCATGATCGCGCTGCTGCATGCACAGACGGGGCATGCTTTACACGAGCAGATCGAGGCTGGACGCGTTGTGGCGACCGATGAAGCATCGGTTGATAGCGCGCTTGCACGGCTTTTTGGTTTTGACGCGTCATTCCCGGCAGCCGCAATGACCGC
>CALHMG010000321.1 GCA_938034705.1 uncultured Gammaproteobacteria bacterium | reverse complement strand
GCCCTCTATGTAAATCCCGGTAAGTTGTTTGTTTTCCAGTGCCCAATCAATAATTGCCTGACCGGCAATGTCAGTGATTCCACATTCAACAAAAGCTATTACAGTCGTGGTGTTGGGGATTTTGCCAAGTACAGCCAGGACGCCTTGATCTTTTAGGTCTTGATTAAAACTCATGCTAAGAGTGTGGAGAGCTGGGCCCTTGCTTTCACTTACCCTGTCAATCGCGTTCGCAATTTTCTCTGCATCATCGACACTTAAGTTAGCCTTTCGAATAATCAAATCGTAGGTGTCAACGTCATTGCCTATTAGCTGTAACCTCTCGGCTACTTCCAAACTTTTAGGTTTGTCGGTTTCTACCAGTGCATCTATTAGCTCTTGCACAACAAACTCGGCATAGCTTGGGCTGCACCATAAGAGGCTCAGTAGTATGGCTCCTGATAGCTTCTTCATTTGCAACAAGGCCTCACGTAGATAGCTGTTCAAATATTTGGTTGAGTTATTTTTCTCACAAGCCTGTTAAACCGAATCAGTCACGACTGAATTCAACACCGAGCGCCTGTTCATATCGCTTGATCATCGCGCTCTTGGGCTCGTCGGCGTAGCCGGCAGCCATAGTTTGCTGATAGCTGGCAATCATGGCATTTACAACTGGCAGCATCGCATCGTTTTCAAGTGCCATCTGCTGCACGTTGACGATGTCCTTGTAGGCGTCGCCCATCGCAAAATCATGATCGAACTGTCTGTCGAGCATTCGGGGTACAAAGTACTCGGACGCGAAACTGCGAGCGCTGGCCGTTGTCACCACCTGAGCCACTGCTTCCTTGTCGAGACCAACCGCTGTGGCAAAGGGCAGCATCTCGCAAATAGCGACGATATTGACGTTGTAGATCACATTGTTGATGGCTTTCATCGCCTGACCGGTTCCGAGGTCGCCACAGTGAACTACATCCTGGCTAAAGCTGTGTAACAGCGGTGACAGTGTTTTGAACGCAGCTTCAGTACCACCAAACATAGTTGTCAGTGTTCCATCAGCGGCGCGAAACGGCATCCCGGAAACCGGACAGTCCCAGTACTCAATACCGGCCTCGTTCGCTTTCGACGCAATGTCGATTGCGTCGGCCCGATTGAGCGTTGTCGTATCAACGACTGTGAGGCCCTCGGGTTTCGCATCGCAGATTCCGTGTTCACTGAACATGGCGTCGCGTACTTCAGGCGCAAAAGGCAGGCACAAGAAAATAACGCTGCAACGTGATGCGATATCTGCCGGGTTATCCGCAGCCATCGCACCGGCTTCAGTGAGTGCTTTCACCGCTGGAGCGTGCTGGTCATAAACATAAAGAGAGTCGACGTGACCCAGCAAGTTAAGCGCCATACCGCCGCCCATTCGCCCAAGCCCGATAAATCCAACAGTTTTAGTGCTCACTAATTTAGGTTCCGATTGAATTCATGAAAGGACTCAGTGTACTTGCTGAACCCGCCTGGTGCAGCGTTGGCGGTCTCTCGACGTTTTCTTGCCCAGCCTTGTTCAAGCGCCCTTCCGGCAACCGGTCGTGCGATTGCCATACACGCGGCTGCGAGGGCAGACTAACTGCTCGATTGATTGCAGGACATCACCTGATGTTTGATCTCGTTATTCGCGATGGCAATATTGTTGATGGCACTGGCGCTGCGGCACGGATTGCCGATGTCGGCGTTGTGCAGGGGACAGTCGTCGAGGTTGGACCATCGCTTGGGGCTGCGAAGCGCGAAATCCACGCCGACGGTCAACTTGTGGCACCTGGGTGGGTGGATATCCACACGCACTACGACGGTCAGGCGACCTGGGATGCCGAGATGGCGCCGTCGTCGTGGCACGGCGTGACATCTACGGTGTTTGGTAATTGCGGCGTCGGTTTTGCGCCGGTTCGCCCGGGAGCCGAACGCTATCTCATCAATCTCATGGAAGGTGTCGAGGACATTCCTGAGAGTGTGTTGTCCGAAGGTATGGACTTTGAATGGGAGAGCTTTGACGATTATCTGAATGTTCTGGAGCGTCAGCCGCGTACCATGGACATAGGCGCCCAGGTGCCCCATGCCGCACTGCGTTTTTACGTCATGGGCGATCGCGGCGCCGATCACCTCGAAACACCTACCGATAATGAAATTGAGGAAATGGGTGCGCTGCTCGAGCAGGCTCTGCATGACGGAGCCCTCGGTTTCACGACGTCGCGCACCACCAAACACAAGGCGGCCGATGGCAGCCCGACGCCAAGTCTTTCGGCAGAAGAACCTGAGCTTGCTGGTCTTGCACGCGCTATGCGGCGTGCCGGCAAGGGCGTGATTGAAGTTAACTCGGACTTTGGTGACGGCGATTTTCAGCGTATGCGTCAGGCGGCTGAAATTGCCGGACGCCCGTTGTCGAGTTTGTTGGTACAGGTCCAAAACGCACCTGACCTGTGGCGCGAAACCCTTGACGGTATTGATGCAGCCGTGGCCGACGGACTTGAGTTCACAGCACAAGTAGGGTCCCGGGCAATCGGTGTGTTGATGACGTTAAAGGGCAGTGTCCATCCGTTTATTACCCATCCTCGCTGGCTTGAGATGGCCAACCTGACTGACGACGAACGAATCGGGCGCATCAAGGCGGATGCGCAGTTGCGGGCGAGTCTGATAGAAGATCGTCCCCGCGATGATCATGGCAGCTGGATGGACTGGGCGCTTGAACGAACCTTCGAGTTTGGTGACCCGGTTGATTACGAACCGTCGCCAGATCGGAGTGTCGCAGCGATGGCGCGGCGCCAGAACAAGGAGCCGTTCTCGCTAATGCTTGATCTGCTGCTTGAGCAGAACGGCGATAACGTGCTGATGCACACTTTCGAGAATTACTGCGCCGGAGATTTGAGTGTCGTCGAACAGATGCTGCGCAACCCCAACAGCGTCTGTGGTGTCGCCGATGCGGGCGCTCACGTCGGACTCGTCTGCGATGCGAGTTCACCGACGAGCCTGCTGACTCTGTGGGGTCGGGACAGACAGCGCGGCGACCGATTGCCGCTGGAGTTGCTCGTGCACAAACAGACCCAAGCCACCGCACGAACGCATGGGTTGCTGGATCGTGGTGTGCTCGCCCCGGGTTACCGAGCGGATATCAATGTGATTGATTTTGACGGGCTGACGCTCGAAAAACCTTACGTTGCATATGATCTGCCTGCCGGTGGTAAACGTCTTTTGCAGCGCGCCCGGGGATACAGCCATACCTTCGTGGGTGGCATCGAGGTGTGTCGTGCAGGCGAGCTGACCGGGGAGCGACCGGGGCGTCTGATACGCGGTGCGAAGGCGGCGCCTGCTTAAGGCGGTCTGGATTCCATGCAAACTGTACAACTGCCCGACACCCTGTATCTTCCTGATCGCGCCGCGCTCGCAATCAACTGCCTGGTGGGTACGCTGAATCCCTACAAAGACCACCTGCCGTTTTGCCTCACCGACCTCACCTCGTCGCCACCTCGCATGGCGCACACACAATTCGATTACTCCGACCACACGGCGCGCGTCATCGATGCGCTGCTACTGGCCCGCGCCATGAGCGGCAGCGAAGCGGGTCGCACAGAGCTGACTGCGCTGCGTCAGTTATTGGACTCAGGATTCGATGACGACGGCTTGCATTACACCCCGGATAACCACTGGAGTTTTCGCCACGCGAATATGCACTATCAGCGTTCGGTGATTAACAGCCTGTTGGCGCTGAGTCTGGTTGAGGACTGCGACCGTGCCCGACAGCAGTTGAGCAACCTGATTGACGGGCTCGACAGCATCTCTCTAAAGGGCGATGGCTTTGCCTATTTTCCGTCGGTAGAACGCATGCCGGACGGCTGGCCGCGCGGCGACTGGGGCATTCTCGGGTTCGGCGTCGACCCGGCCAACACCAACGGGCGGCTGATCTTTGGTCTTATGCGAAGCGCCGAATTGCTCGGCAGTGATAAGGCAGCTGGGCTCGCCAAGGCCTACGCCCGGCACGTGATGCATCATTCCAGCGCGTATCAGTCCGACGGCAGTTTTGCTACGGGCATGGAATTTCGCGAAGGACATTTCCACAGTCGCGCCGTGACGTTGCTCGGCGTGATGCGTTACGCCACCGCCACTAACGATGCTGACGCGCTGGATTGGGCAACGATGGTGTTTGAGCGCGCCCAGGGTTACGGCACACGCGGCGGCTGGTTTCCCGAGCGCATCGTGCCGAGCAAAGCCCATGGCTGCGAAACCTGCGCGGTCGTCGACATGATGGAGTCGGCCATGCTGCTTGGCATGCACGGGCGAACCGAATACTGGGGAGTTGCGGAAAGGCTGCTGCGTAATCAACTTGTTGAATCCCAGCTGACCTCCACTGACGGGCTCGAACTCAGCGAGGGCGGCGGGCAAGACGATGAATGGGAAACGACCGAACGCGTGGTCGAGCGATCTGTCGGCGGTTTCGCCGGCTGGTCTCAGCCTAATGACCTTTTTTCAAAAGTGATGCACGACTGGGATCTGTATACCTGTTGCTCCGCCCAGGGGGTTCGTGGCCTGTTTAATGCGTGGACGTGTGCCACCACATTCGATAGCGGCGCGCTCAGCGTGAATCTGCTCATTAACTCGGTTTCGGACGAGGCGGTTGTGAGCAGCTGGCTCCCCGGGGCAGGGCGGATTGAGGTTGTGCCCAAGCAGGATTGCGCGGTTCGCCTGCGGCTACCCGATGGCGTTGCCGTTGGCGACATTAAAGTCAGTGCCGGCGGTGCGGCGGTGCATAACACCTCAGTCGACAATGGTTATTTGCAGGTGCCGGGAGTAACGAGCGGGCAGCGTCTGGTGTTTATGTTCGCCGTGCCGGAGCACGTGAGCCGTGAAGAAATTCTGGATGTCAGTTACGAATCTCAATGGCGCGGCGATTCAATCGTGAATATATCGCCGCCCGGAACCCGGGTGCCGCTGTATCAGGGGCGCTCGCGGGTTGAGGACTCAGTGGACTCGGTAGACAAAGAGGCGCCGGCAATTGGTTTTCGATTGCTGTAATCACACGCCGTGGTACGAGGGATGGGTAGCTCAAACACGAGCTTGGCTCCGTGTCCGACTAAACCATTGCGATGCAGTCTATCTCGATCAACATGTCTTCATAAGCAAGATAAGGGAACGGAATGCCTGTCGATGCAGGACCAGGAGAGCG
>CALHMG010000320.1 GCA_938034705.1 uncultured Gammaproteobacteria bacterium | reverse complement strand
CACCGCACCATCGATGGTGTGCACCGCGACCAGAACCGACTCCGGTCGTTTGAATCTGTGGTCAGGTGCGGACACGTCGTCGAGTCCTCAACGTTCAGCTGGAGGCGTCAGAACCTTCTTCACCCTCGGCCAGCTTCTGGGCAACACTCGATCGCAACCGGATACCGAGGTCCCGCAACTGGGTACTGTCAACGATGCTCGGTGCCTCGGTCATGAGGCACGACGCTCGCTGCGTCTTCGGGAACGCGATCACGTCGCGAATCGACTCGTGGCCCGCCATCATCGCGGAGATACGGTCGATTCCAAACGCGATGCCGCCATGTGGCGGTGCGCCGTAGCGAAGCGCGTCGAGCAGGAATCCGAACTTCTCCTGAGCCTCTTCCGCTTCAATGCCAAGCATCTTGAAGACGCGGGACTGCACGTCTGTGCTGTGAATACGAATAGAACCACCGCCAAGCTCGGTTCCGTTCATAACGAGATCGTAGGCGCGTGACAGAACCTTGCCGGCGTCGGTCTCGAGCTGGTCCAGCTGGTCGACGGCGGGAGCCGTAAACGGATGGTGGATCGCGTTGTAGCGTTTGGCGTCCTCGTCGTACTCAACAAGCGGGAAGTCGATAACCCACAGCGGCTTCCAGCCTGGCTGCACAAGCCCAAGGTCACCCGCCACCTTCAGACGCAAGGCACCGAGCACATCATTCACCACGGATTCTTTGTCCGAACCAAAAAAGATAATGTCGTTTTCTTTAGCGTCCGTTTTTTCAAGCAGCGTCTTGACGACATCTTCGGTGAGAAATTTGACAATAGGCGACTGCAGTCCGTTCATGCCCGCCGATGGATCGTTGACCTTGATATAGGCAAGACCACCCGCACCGAGACTCTTGGCGTATTCGGTGTACTGATCGATCTGCTGACGCGTCAGCGCGCCGCCACCGGGCACGTGCAGCGCAGCGACTCGACCGCCATCCATGTTCGCCGGACCGGAGAACACCTTGAACTCCACAGACTTCATGACCTCGGTCAGTTCAGTCAGCTCAAGATCGACACGCAAATCGGGCCGGTCAGATCCGAATCTGTGCATCGCGTCCGCGTAGGTCATACGTGGTATCGGACCACCAAGGTCAACATCGATAACGCTCTTGAACAGGCCTTTGATCATCTCTTCCATGAGGCCCATGATGTCTTCTTCATCGATAAACGACATTTCAACATCAAGCTGTGTGAATTCAGGCTGTCGGTCAGCCCGGAGATCTTCGTCACGAAAGCAGCGAGCGATTTGATAGTAACGCTCAAACCCCGACACCATCAGCAGCTGTTTGAACAGCTGTGGTGATTGCGGCAGCGCAAAGAACTGTCCCTGGTAGGTACGACTCGGCACCAGATAGTCGCGAGCCCCTTCGGGCGTCGACTTGGTCAGAATCGGAGTTTCGATATCACAGAAATCACGCTCGTTAAGAAATGTGCGGATCGACTTTACGATCTCGTGGCGCATCCGCACCGCGCGCTGCATGGACGGCCGCCGAAGATCGAGATAACGATGTCGCAGGCGGGATGCTTCATTAACGTCGTCTTCGTCAAGCTGAAACGGCAGCGGCTCCGCCGCGTTCAGAATCTCAAGCTCGATCGCCATGACCTCGATTCGGCCCGTCGGCAGCGCTTCGTTGATTGTGCCTTCAGGTCGCGCGCGTACTCGCCCTTTGACCTTCACCACGTACTCAGACCGCAATCCTTCAGCCGCGCTGAATGCGGCGCCTGAATCGGGGTCCGCAACAACCTGCACAATGCCCTGACGATCACGCAGATCAATAAACACCACGCCCCCGTGATCTCGCCGGGTATCGACCCAGCCACTCAAAACAACTTCAGAGTCGATCAGAGATTCTGTTACATCAACGGAGTAATGGCTGCGCATCATGGCGACTGACTTCCTGTGTCGGATAAACGAAAAGCTTAAGGTAGATAATCTGTGGCATCAGGGCCCGGGGGCGCCACCGTCAGGTGACGACCGGGCCGCAATGATACGCGAACAAGGCGACGGGTGTCGCAGACGGTCGCCCTCAGGCAGCGCTCTGGGCCGAGCCACCGCCTTTCTTTGATTTGGACGACTTTTTGGAGGAGTCCTTCTTGGTCGACTTTTTAGTCGAATCCGACTTGGACGCCTTTGGCGAGTCCGACTTGGTATCTGCCGATTTACTCGAAGACGCGTCTGAAGAAGAGTCACTGTCCTTTTTGGTCGAGGTGTCGCTATCGCCGCTGTCACTCGACTTGTCGTCTTTCTTCTTGTCCTTGAAATCGGTTTCGTACCAGCCGGTGCCCTTGAGATGGAAGGCGGCAGCCGAAATCTTCTTGGCGAGTTTCGGCTCGCTGCACTCGGGGCAGACGGTCAGCGGATCGTCGCTGAACTTCTGGATTGTCTCGAATTCGTGCGAGCAGGCCGCGCACTCATATTCGTAAATTGGCATGGTCTGGGCGACTCCGTAACCGGTGTCAGACGGTTGTGGTACTTGTCATGTAACGGGCTTGGGTCCTTGCACAGCGCCAACGCGGGTTGCCGGATCGGACGCGGCAATCAGTGCTGCAGCGCCAGGCCGGCCCCGATCAATCGGGGCACGCCGTTAAGGGACGCTCATTATAACGATTCTTCAGTGTGAATCGACGTGTCACGGCATCCGTGTTCTGAAAAACGGTGCTGCGCGCGAGGCTCAGGTTTTCCGGGCGATTATCCTGCCGGCGCCGCAAACTGCGCTTTAGCCGCCGGCGACCGTCAACTCGTCAATCATTATGGAACCTGACCTGACGTTGCCGCGGTCGTCCACGTCGTTGCCGATTGCGGCAACCCCTTTGAACATATCGGCAAGATTACCGGCAATGGTGATTTCTTCCACCGGATAGGCAATCGCACCGTCCTCGACCCAGAACCCCGACGCACCGCGAGAATAGTCGCCCGTTACCGTGTTGACGCCAAAGCCGATCAGTTCGGTCACGAGCAGGCCTTTGCCCATCTGGCGCAGGATGCCATCAAGATCAAGATCGCCCGGCTCAATCACGAGATTGCGAACCCCACCGGCGTTGCCGGTGGTTTCAAGCCCGAGCTTGCGCGCCGAATACGAGGCCAGTACGTAACCCTGAACCACGCCGTCGGTGACGATATCCCGGGCCTGGGTCGCGACGCCCTCGCCGTCGTAGGGTGAGCTGCCCATGCCCTTGTACAGATGGGGTTCTTCATGGATGCGAACGCCCTTGGCCCAGACTTCCTTTCCCTGGGAATCAACAAGGAACGATGCCTTGCGGTAAAGACTCGAGCCCCTGATTGCGCCAATAAAATGGCCGACGACGCCGGAGGCAATGGGCGCCTCGTAGACGACCGGGCAACGGGTAGTCGCCATCTGCTTTGAGCCGAGGCGACGCAGAGTACGTTCGGCCGTTTTCAGGCCAACCGCTTCAGGCGTGTCGAGATCCCGGGCGTCGCGCGCGCTGGAGTACCAGTAGTCGCGCTGCATGCTGCCGTCGCTTTCGCCGATGACCGAACAGCTGTAACCGTGTCGTGATGCGCTCAGCGTTCCCATGAACCCGTGACTGTTTCCGTAAACGTCGCTGCCTTCGTGGCTGCTGGCGGAACCGCCCTCGGTATTGGTGATTCGCTTGTCAACGGACAGCGCAGCCGCCTCGGTGCGCGTCGCGATGTCGATCAGCTCGTCGATGGAAACTTCCCAGGGATGCAGCAGGCCGAGGTCCGGGAACTCGGTGGCCATCAGCTGCGGATCGGCAAGGCCAATCGCCGGGTCGCCGGCAGTCTTCTTCGCGATGGCGACAGCCGCCCGTACGCTGCTGCGTACCGCATCGTCACTGAAATCCGAGGTACTCGCCGATCCGACGTGATCGCCAACGTAGCAGCTGACCACAAGAGACTTGTCGCGATTGTGCTCTACCGTTTCGACTTCGCCCTTGCGAACGTTTACCGACACGCCCTGGCTGCGGCTGACGTTCGCTTCTGCGGTGGTGGCTCCGGCTTTTTTGGCCTCTTCCAGCGCGAGCTCCACGCGACTTTGTAAAAGCGCCGTTGCGGCAGCGTCAGTGACGGACACCGGATCTGTTGAATTGTTGTTCATCGACGTTAAACCTCTACGCCGCCGACGGTAAGACCGTCGATTCTCATCGTTGGCTGCCCGACACCAACCGGGACGCTCTGCCCCTCCTTGCCACACGTGCCAACGCCCGAATCGAGCGCCAGGTCGTTACCGATCATCGATACCCGCGTGAGCACGTCGGGACCGTTTCCGATCAGCGTCGCACCTTTGACCGGCGCCGCAATCTTGCCGTCTTCGATCAGATAGGCCTCCGACGCCGAGAACACAAACTTGCCGGAAGTGATGTCGACCTGCCCTCCGCCAAAGTTCACGGCATAAAGTCCGTTCTTTACGCTTGCCAGAATCTCGGCGGGATCATGCTCACCGTTGTGCATGTATGTATTGGTCATTCGAGGCATCGGCAGGTGCGCGTAGGACTCGCGTCGACCGTTACCGGTGGGTTCAACACCCATGAGTCTTGCGTTGGTGACGTCCTGCATGTAACCGGTGAGGATGCCGTCTTCAATAAGAACCGTGTTCTGAGGCGCCGTGCCTTCGTCATCGACGCTGAGCGACCCGCGGCGGTCCGCCAGCGTGCCGTCGTCAACGACCGTGCACCCCTTCGAGGCGACCTGTTCTCCGATTCGTCCGGCAAACGCGGATGTGCCCTTGCGATTGAAGTCTCCCTCAAGACCGTGACCGATCGCTTCGTGCAGCAGGATGCCGGGCCAGCCCGGGCCGAGCACGACCTGCATTGTTCCGGCAGGCGCCGGGACGGCTTCAAGATTGACCAGCGCCTGGCGAACCGCTTCGTGCGCATAGCCAAGGCAGCGATCTTCATCGATAAAGTAGTCGTACGCGTAACGACCGCCGCCACCAAAACCGGCCTGCTCGCGCCGCCCGTCCTGCTCGACAATTACCGTCACGTTGAGGCGAACCAGCGGTCGGATGTCAGCGCCGATATGGCCATCCGCCCGAGCAACCAGAATGACATCCTGACTGCCGGTCAGCGACGCCATGACTTCAGTAACGCGTGGATCCTGCGCGCGTGCCTCGGCTTCAACTTTTTCAAGCAGCGCGACTTTGGCGTCATCGTCGAGACTCTCAAGGGGATCAAGGGGTCGGTATAGCGCAGGCAGAGCGCCACCCGACCAGCTGACCGCGTGGCTGCCGTTACCGCCCTGACGACTGATCGCGCGAGCCGCTTTGGCCGCATCGGTCAGCGCCGGCAAAACAAATTCATCAGAATACGCAAATCCTGTCTTTTCACCCGACACGGCACGCACGCCGACACCCTGATCAATACTGTGTGAACCTGACTTAACCTGCCCTTCCTCGAGCGACCAGGACTCCTGCCTTGAGTACTGAAAGTAAAGATCCGCGTAGTCAACGCCAGGCCCCGTGACCTGCGCCATTAACCTGTCGAGGTCGTTGTTGTCGATGCCGGCCGGAGCCAGCAGGAGTTCGCGCGCACGTGACGCGACATCTTGATTCGGGTTGGTCATATAATTTCTGAAGAGATCCTGGATTTTGATCGTAAGGTCAGGCTTCGTCGAGAACCATGAGCGCCATTGCGTCGGGAACGCCGGAACCTGGCTCAAGCCTGATCTGTTGAGACGGAACGCCGAGAGCCACAAACCAGTCGCGCAATTCAAAAGCCCATGCGTTGCCGAGGTTGCCGCCCGGAAACCGGATAAGAATGACGGGGCTGGCGGCGCTTTCGAACCGCTCGATAATGCGCTTGAGTGAATCAAGCGCCATCACGGTCTGACCGGTGCGGATTTTGGGCCAGTCCGTACGACTGAGGATTTCACGCTCCTGTGCGTGCGCCTGAGATGTCGGAAACACCGTTAACGTCATAACGCTGAACACGATACCCAACACGCTGACGCCGGCGAATTTGTAAATCATGATGGCTCCTGCGCAAGTACATTGTGATCGGATTAGGACAGCCCGGTATTGTACCGTCATTGAGCACTCACGTCGGCACGATATCGTAAAGTTCCTGATGGTAGGTCGGCTCGACCTGCAGCCTGATGGGTTTGCCCATGAATTCCTGCAGGTCGGCGAGACTGGTCGACTCCTCCTCGAGCAACATGTCGACGACGACCTGAGATGCGAGTACAAGAATTTCGTTGGCGTCGTACTGCCGAGCCAGACGAAGTATTTCGCGGAAAATTTCGTAGCAGACTGTTTCCGCCGTTTTGAGCACACCGCGCGCCTCGCAAACCGGGCAGGGCTCCGTCAGCGTTCTTTCAAGACTGTCGCGCGTGCGTTTGCGCGTGATTTCCACTAGCCCGAGTGAAGACATTTCGGTGATAAACGATTTGACGCGATCGCGCGACATGGCTTTCTCAAGCGCTCGCATCACCTGGCGTCGATGCTCGGCATCGCTCATGTCGATAAAATCAATAATCACGATGCCGCCGAGGTTACGAAGACGCAGCTGACGCGCGATGGCCTGAGCCGCTTCGAGATTGGTCTTGAAAAGTGTTTCTTCAAGGTTGCGCCTGCCGACAAACGCACCCGTGTTCACGTCGACCGTCGTCATGGCCTCGGTCTGGTCAATGATCAGATAGCCGCCCGACTTCAGCGGCACATCGTGACGCAACGCTCGCTGAATCTCGTCCTCCACCGAAAACAGATCAAAGATGGGGCGCTCGCCCGGATAGTATTCAATCGAATCGGCGACTTCGGGGATGAGTTCGCGTGCGAATTTCTCCGCCTTCTCAAACGTCTCGCGTGAGTCGATCCGCACCTTCTCAACGTTTTCGCCAACGAGGTCTCGCATCGTTCGCATCGAGAGCGGAATATCTTCGTGAATCAGAGAGATTTTCTTTGCTTCGGTCTTTGCGGTTTCAATCTTGCTCCAGACGCGACGCAAAAACTTCAAGTCACTGCGCAACTCTTCTTTGGCAGCGCCTTCGGCCACGGTGCGTACGATAAAACCACCGACACCGGGATTTTCTTCGATCAGCTCGTTGACACAAAGCCGCAGCCGCTCGCGCTCTTCAACATTGACGATTCGCTGAGACACACCGACGTGTGTGGTGTCAGGCACAAAGACGAGATGGCGTGACGGAATTGTGATCTGGGTGGTCAGTCGCGCACCCTTGCCGCCGATCGGATCCTTCACCACCTGTACAACAACAGTCTGGCCGTCGTGCAGGAGTTCGCGAATCTCTGGCATCGGCGCGCTGACTTCGGGCTCGGACTGAGAATCGTCACCGGCATCGTGGGGTTCAGACTCAGCGTGGGTCGACTGTGTGCGGCTGACAATGTCGGCGGCGTGAAGAAATCCTGTGCGCTCGAGCCCCGCATCGATGAAAGCGGCCTGCATGCCGGGAAGAATACGAACGACCTTGCCCTTGTAGATGTTGCCGACAATGCCCTTGGAGCTGGTTCGCTCAATGTGCACTTCCTGCAGCACGCCATTTTCGACGAGCGCGACCCGCGTTTCCTGTGGCGTTACGTTGATTAGGAGTTCTTCGCTCATTGTTTTGCCGCCCTTCGTCGCGACATACCATTTCTATTTATTGATCTTGTTCTATCCGGCGTTAATCAATGCATGCAGCTCGAACAGCGGCAGCCCCACCACGCCGCTGTAGCTGCCACTGATTCGCTTGACAAAAACGCTCCCCCTGCCCTGAATGGCATAGGCACCGGCCTTGTCCTGGGGTTCGCCAGTTTCCCAGTATGCGTCAATTTCGTCTCGCGCAAGCGCCCTGAATTGCACCGATGTGCGACTCACCGCCGAACGGACGTCATTCTCTGCAACAGTCAGCGCAATCGCGGTGAGCACATGATGCTCCCGGTCCGAGAGTTGCTCCAGCATTTGACGAGCGTGTGCAAGATCAAGCGGCTTGCCGAGAATCTCACCGTCAACAGTCACGGTGGTGTCCGAGCCGAGCACGGGAGCAAGCGGCCGTCCTGAACCGCCTGCCAGTCGATCGAACCCCGCCATCGACTTGGCGACAGCCAGACGTTCAACGTAAATTTCGGGAGTCTCACCAGAAAGTGGAGACTCGTCGACTTCAGCCTCAACCAGCTCGAAGCTCAGTCCAACCTGCTCAAGCAGCTCACGACGTCGCGGTGACCTGGACGCCAGGTAGAGGTCAGGAGTCTGCGTCTTCAATGCTAGTCACCTCGATGATAGGGCTTGTTTTCAAGAACACTGTGAGCCCGATACAGCTGTTCTGCGACAACCACTCGCACCAGCGGGTGTGCAAACGTCAGCGGCGACAGCGACCAGGACCAGTCGACCTGACTGAGCACCTCATCACTCAAACCTTCCGGGCCGCCAACCAGCAGCGCGATGTCATCCGCGTCATCAATCCAGCCCCGCATGTGCTTTGCGAGTTCTCGCGTTCCGAGAGAGCGCCCTTCACGCGTCAGCGCAATTTTGCGCGCGTGACGGGGCACCGCGGCGAGCAGCTTGTCACCTTCGGTGATCGCGATTCTTTTCAGGTCGGCGCGCGCCTTGCGCGGCGATGCCTGGATTTCCTTGAGTTTCAATCCGCAGTGCTTTGGCATGCGGCGAGCATATTCCTGAAACCCGCACTGGACCCAGTCGGGCATGTTCTGACCCACACATATAAGATGGATATTCATTGGTACTCGGTGTTTACAAACACAATCGGCAATTGCGGCAGGAGCGCCCCGAGGCGCCGGGACTTTATCCTACACGCTGCAGGTTCTGTGTGGTTCTCGGTTGCTGACGACAGGTCGCTGTGTCAGATTGATCGCAGGCTCGCGAGGTCCAGCCTCCAGGCCCAGAACAATAATAATAACTCCGATCGATCGACCTGAAACGCAGCGGCAAAGCCACCCCCACCATGACCAACCCGGGGCAAAATTTGCGCAATAAGCGAAGGCGACTGTCGAGGAGATGAAGGATGCGAGAGATGAAGGTCTCAACCTGCACAGAACTCAAGCCGAAGTCGCGGCCGGCTGACGATGACCACGGCCCCAATAGCCAACACTTCAAGACGGGCGCCGGCCCTGCCCTTTTTGGCAAACTGAAGTCACACCTCCGTCACTGGTTCACCTTGTCACATCACAGCATCAGCGAGCTTGTCGACGGCGCGCGCTTCAAGCGCGGCTATAAACAGTACTGGAACGGTGACTTCGAGTCAGCGTGGAAAACCCTGAA
>CALHMG010000319.1 GCA_938034705.1 uncultured Gammaproteobacteria bacterium | reverse complement strand
CCTCGCAATATGATCGTCTCGTGCCTGTGCTGTAAGAGACTCCGGTACGTTCACCTGGCAGGCGAGGACGGCAAGGGACTGCGCATCGTGATGCATGGTGGTTCATTCTCGAATGTGCGACGCGGTCGAAACCAAAGTCTGGATTCGACGTGAGAAGCGTTCGCGGATTTCGCGGTACCGATATGAGATCCAGTATAATTGAGTTTCTAACGGCTTGAACTGGATGAACCATGACCACAATGCAGCCTGACAACTGGGGATGGAGTGCTCGCATCGGGATGTTCATTGTTTCCAATGAGGCCGTGCCAGAGGCCGAGTGGTGGGCGATGACACCGGCCGGCATTTCCATACATGCCGCGCGTATTACCGCCAGTTCGCCCTGGGCGAAATGGAACGACAGCCGAGAGGCTGTGGTACTGGAAGAAGATCTTGAGCGCGGCGCCAGACAGTTTGCCAGTATGCAGCTGTCGGCAGTCGTCATAGGCCACAGCTCCAGCAGTATCGTTGGAGGTGACGGATGGGATGCGGCCGTTGTCGAACAGCTTTCCGGTTTGCTTAACAGTGACACCGTGGTGACCACGAACGGCCGTGACTGTCAGGCGGCTTTGCGTCACAGCAACGTCTCCAGACCATTTCTGGTGTTCCCGGCATGGTTTGGCGATCAGCTTCTTGAGGCGGGCGTTGCCTACTTTGAAGACCGCGGTTTTGATCCCGCCGGCCACATGCGTGTTGATCCAGGACCCGGCTGGCGCGATCTGCCCCCGGCCGAGCTGTATCCGCAAGGAATGGGTTTCGCGCAGGATGTTGAGTCGCTGTATCGTCAGATTCGCAAGGCCTGCCCGGAAGATGCGGACGGTGTGCTGATTGCGGGCACGGGACTTCGATGCGTTGGCATTGTTGACGCCCTGGAGCAGGATTTGAAAAAACCCGTTGTCTCGGCGAACCAGGCAAGCCTGTGGCACTGCATGCGGCTCACCGGCGTGCGTGCTTCGAGTGCCGGCTACGGCAGTCTGCTGCGAGAGTGATTCGGTCAGGCAGGCTGCGATACCGCGTGGCGCTGACTACGGTGATAGACTGCGCTTAGCGTGGTGAAAAATGACGGGCAGTTGAAGTCTAAAAATCTCGGCATGCCCTGGTCGCTCGTGCTTGCGGGTTGTTTCGGGATGTTTGCAGCAACGGCAACGGGCAGCACACGTGCGCCGTTTTTGCCAGACATGGCGGCGGACCTTAACGTGTCGTTGCCGGCTATTGCGAACCTCTTTGGTGTCACTGCTGCCTCGTGGGGCCTCGCATCTTACTTTGTTGGTCGTATTTCGGATCGAACTGGCCGATCTTTCTTTCTGGTCGGTGCACCGATCTGCATTTCGCTAGCCATGTTTTTTGCCTCGCGTGTGACCAGCTATGAGGCTCTGGTAGTAATCATTGCCCTCGCCAGCATGTGCTGTGGTTCGTTCACCGCGACGACACTCGCCGAAGTCTCTGTGAGGACCGCGCCGGCGTTCCACGGGCGCGCTTTCGGTTACGTCATGACCGGCCAGTCTCTTACGCTGTTGTTCGGCGTGCCGGCATCGGCACTCATGGGCGCCGCTGTGGGATGGCGAGGCATGCATGTCGCACTTGCTGCGCTTGCCGCCATCTCCGTTGTCGGCATGATCGGGGCACTGAAAGTGCAGCCGCCAGTGATGAGTTCTGCGCTCAAGAGTTCGGTTGAGCGAACGTCGATGCGAGACGCGTTGACCGGACCGATTGTTCGGCTTTTTCTCGCACTGATAACCGAGCGGTTAAGTTTTGGGCTCGCGGCATTTTACTACGCCGCCTATCTGCGGACGGCTTACTCGCTGCCGATAGAATCTGTAGCTCTGCCTCTCGTGGTGTTTGCTCTGGGCAATATTCTGGGAACGGTTGTGGGTGGCCAGGTCGCGGATCGATTTCCCTACCGCCGAATCTGTTTTGCGGTTGGTCTGGCCGGGGCGGGCCTTGCCGCACTGCCGTGGTTTCTGTGGCGCCCCGGTCTTGAGATCACGGTTGCGTTTGGCGCTCTGTTTGCCTTTTTGACTGCGGTAGCGCGGCCGTCGCTACTGGCATCTCTTGCCGAAGTCCCCGAAGACGTGCGTGGGGCGGTCATGGGGCTCAACAGCGCGGTTGCCAGTATTGGTTGGCTGATTGCCGCGCTGGTTGGCGGTTGGTTCTATGCCGGTATCGGGTTCACGGCGTTTGGACCGTTGATGGCCGTGATGTGTCTGGCCGGCGCGTTGATCGTGGTGCCGGACAGCCGGATTCGCCAGCGACGCGTGTCCTGACAGTGGGGCATCAGGAAGATTCTGGACGCAGAGTGGTCGTGCAGAGAATCAGCTCAATATAAAAGCCATATTCCCGGACGTTGGTTCGGTCAATCTGTCGCAGCCATGTCCTCGCGCCGCTTGCGAAGTTGCTCGCGCAGCTGTTGATCCGCTTCTTCGGTGCCGTCGTGAAACGTGCCAAACCACTTGTCCAGAGGGATCATGCTGCCGCCGTAATTGCACTCGAAGTGCTTGTGATGCTGGTAGTGAAAGTAGCTGCCCGCGGACAGATCGACACCCCTGGCCACGTTCATCTTTTCGTAGCCGCAGTGACTGGGGGCGGGCAGAAAACCTGCAAGATGAATCTGATACAGCGCGTTTACGGGGTGCAGCGCAATCAGCCACTGAACGACCACTGTCGAAAAATAGATGATGTGCTCAACAGGATGCATGGCGAGGCCGGACCAGGGGCCTATTTGCACATTGTTGTGATGCAGCGAGTGAAAGTGCTTGTACAGAAACTTGACGTGCAGAAGTCGATGTCCGAAGTAAAAGTGTATGGAATGGATGACGGGCGCCAGAAAGAGCAAAGCCACAAACCAAACCCAGAACGCTATGGGTGACGAAAAGTCGAAAAACCCTATGTGGTTATTTGCGAACAGCCAGTAGGTGATCGCCTCGTACGCTGTCAGAATCGGAACCCCTGAAGCGAGCGTATGGAACATATTGTCGCGCACCTGATGGTTAAATCGGAAACGCTTGTTTTTGGTCGGAAATGGTTTGGTGGTAAATCTCAGTCGATCGCCCTGAGATTTTTTGATGTAAAGAAAATAGTGCATACCGCCAAACAACAGGCTGATGAGCACAAGATTGCGCGCAAACAAAATTGCGATCCACCAGAGTTCAAAGGTTTTCATCGCCGCAAGTTCGGGCGTCAGAAACGCCCACGTCAGCACAGAGATGCTCAACCAGAACAGATTCTCCGGCCATATGAACCCCGGCCACGCAAACAGCCATTTAAATGTCTTTATGGGTGAAGGCGGCCAGTCGTTAATGGGCGCGGGTATAATCGGATAGCTCGGTCGCCATTCTCCACGCTTGTTACGCTCGGGGCTTGTGGCATCACTCATGTTCTGATCACTCGTTTCGCGAAGACAACTGCCGGGAGCCGCTCTGGCCCAAAACGCCCATGTTGCCCAGAGCCGCAGATCTGTGTCCAGATAAGTGTCCGCGACTGAGTCAAAAATTCCTGAACACCCGGGAACCTGCGGTATTTTCATGGCTCTGCGCCACAGCGGACCGTGTCCAGGGGGCTGGCGAGGGCCTTGAATTGCGCGCGATCCGGCCCCGGGCCTGTGTCTTTGCTGTCCAGCCGACAGTTTCGCGCAGCTACGTTCACGCAAAGCGTTGAACGACGGTGTTTCACAGCGGTATACAACCGTAGAGGCAGGAGATCGTTGTTATCCTCAGGTCCCCTGGAAGGCTGAATGCACTGGCTCCGGGAGACCGACGCAATCCGTGTACGCAAACCGTTTTCTTTTCTACCGCCGGCACCTTTATGAAGCTGCGTGACAGCCCTGCGCTGAATGTTTTTCTGTTGGGCATGGCCGCAGCAGTTGCGCTGGGCATTGCCCGGTTCGCGTATGCGCTCGTGCTGCCCGACATGCAGCGCGAGCTGGGGTGGAGCTATGCGCAAGCCGGCTGGCTCGGTACCAGCAATGCGGCGGGGTATCTCGCTGGAGCATTGTTAACCGCCGCAGCCGTTGCGCGATTTGGCGTGCGCGTCACGCTTTATGTCGGATGCTGGACGACCGCGGTCGCGGTGTTTGTCACGGCGTTCACCAGCAACTATCTCATTCTGAATATCCTGCGCTTTGTGGCCGGGATGACAGGTGCGTTCGCGTTTGTCTGTGGCGGTATGCTTGCTGCGGCCGTGGTGTCGACGCTCAACGATACGCGCGAGCGCGGCAAAGTCCTCGGACTGTTCTACGCCACGCCCGGCATCGGGATGGGTCTGTCGGCGATCGTTGTCCCACTGACGATTGCAGAAGGCAACTGGCGACTTGCCTGGCTGGTGCTTGGCGCTATCGCAGGTTTTCTCGCACTGCTGATGACCGTGGCGCGTATCGACGTGGGTGAAAATTCCGGCACAAAGAGCGCTGGCAAACCTTATAAAGGTGCACGGATCGTGCCGCTGTCACTTGCGTACGCATGTTTTGGCGCGGGGTACATCGGCTACATGACGTTCATGTTTGCGCATGTTCGCAATCTTGGCGGAAGCAGCGGTCAGCTAACGCTGTTCTGGTGTGTTATCGGACTGGGTATCTGTATTTCGCCGTGGCTGTGGGCGCGAGTTCTTGACAAGCAACAGCATGGATATGCGTTCAGTTTTCCCTGCGTGATTTTGATGGTCGGCGCCGGATTGCCACTGTTCAATGATTCCTGGTCAGCGACGCTGCTTTCGGCTCTGGTGTTTGGCGGCGCGGTGCTGACGGTGCCCGCTTCAACCACCGCATTCGTGCGACGCAATTTCAGGCAGGACGACTGGGCTCGCGCAATGGGGACACTGACAGTGGCATTCAGCCTTGGTCAGATCGCAGGGCCGGTACTGGCCGGCTACATCAGTGACATCAGTGGCCGATTGAATGATGGTCTTTGGTGGGGCTGGGGATTTCTCGTTGTCGGCGCATTGCTTGCTGCCGTCCAGCGTGATGTCGACTAGCTTCAGAAATCCTGTGGTCGAACCCGGGAAGCGCTGGCGAACCGGAGACTCTCGGTTATTCAGATAATCGCCACCGGATCCAGCGGTGCAATCCCGGAGTCGGGTGCACCGTGGATCTCAGCTGGATGCAGGGCAACCCATCTGTCCGATAATTTGTTCGACCGTAGTGTCGATGTTGTGGCTCCAGACACCAAGTTCACGCATTTCGACTTCAGACAGTGACTTGAGTTCTGCGACCAGTCGATCACGTCGCTGTTGGCATACGGTTTCAGAGATAGGTGACTGTACTGTTGTTGTGTTCATGTTGTGCCTCGTCTGTTGATTGGGTGATTACGTTGTGCAAAGGATATTGACGAATACCGTGATCTCGGGGCGGTGAGCAGTTTGCGCCTGAAGCGGGTAATATTTGCCGGTGGTCATAACCTGCTGTTTTAAAGGAGAAATTGGCCACAAAATTCCGGCACTTTTGGCCCTGGTTTCAAGTTTCTGCCGGTGCGGTCATCCCCGAAAGCGCCGTGTACGGCAGGCGGCCTGTCGAGGAGCCCGATCGATGGTTAAATGCGCTGACACCGTGTTCGTGAGCGCAACGTCTTGCAGCAGAATCCAAAAATCGAGTTCTGGTTTGAGTTTGGCAGCAACTACAGCTACCTGAGCGTGATGCGCATCGAGTCTGCGGCTGCAGCGGCCGATTGCGCCATCGTCTGGCGGCCGTTTTTACTCGGCCCTGTTTTCAAGTCTTTTGGCTGGGACACGTCACCCTTTGTTCTTCAAAAAGAAAAGGGCGCGTACATGTGGCGTGACATGCAACGCGAGTGTGCGAAATATGATCTACCGTGGACCCAGCCAACAGAGTTTCCGCGTGCTGCGGTGTTGCCAGGACGCGTCGCGGCCTACGGCACCGACAAGCCGTGGATAGGAGAGTTCTGCCGGCAGGTGATGACGCAGAATTTCGTAGACGATGTTTCGATAAACGATACCGATGCGGTGACGCGGGCTTTGCAAGCTGCAGGGCAGCCGGCAGATGAGATTATTGAGCAGGCTCTGGAACCAGCTAACAAAGGCCGGCTGCGACAGTGGACTGAAGAGGCTCAGTCTCGCGGCATCTTTGGCGCACCAACGTTTTTCGTCGGCGAAGAAATGTTCTGGGGTAATGACAGACTTGACGATGCGATAGCGTTTGCAAAGCGCCCTCTGGCGTGACGACAGATCCACGATGGGTCACGCTTTCGTCTGCACGTCGACGCGGTGCACAACAGCGCGAAATCCTCGTGTCGAGATCGTAGACTGACCCTGGTTACAAACAGTCTCGTGAATCAACTACGGTTGCGTATTCGCCATCCATGTTGGCCAGCGCCAGGTGATGCACATCGTCCGCGCTCCAGTGATGTCCACGCCTGTCGACTTTGTCGACAGACCAGCATGCGTCAGCAACCACGTACGAAGGGAACCCGAGGTTGCCGGACATGCGCACCGTCGCTTCCAGAGAATTATTCGTAAGCACCCCGCAATAAACGACGCCATCGCAGCCGCTGTCATTCAGGACCTGGGCAAAGTCTGTGTCGATGAACGCACTGTTGGTGCGCTTGCTGATCACGGTTTCACCGCTTTGCGGCGCCGTTTGCGGCTTGAAGCTGTTACCGGGGTGTGCGGGTCGATAGGGCGAGTCGTCTTCGAGGCTGTCGTGACGGACGTGGAAGATGGGTAGATCAGATTTTCGCCAGCAGCTGAGCAGTCCAGCGATGACATCTTCGGCTTGCGGGTTATTTCTCGGACCCCAGACCGGATCGTCAATCGCCTGTTGAACATCAATAATGACCAGTGCAGGGTGCTTGCTGGCTAATCCCACGTTGTCGTCCTCGTCTGACGGGTTCTCGGTGCCTGAAACCTTGACGTTTTGATGCGGCGCTGACAACCGCGATGGCGACGGTTGCGATGTGTGGGTCGCTCGATTTCGCTGACCCGGTGCTTCCCTTGTTGCACGACACATGCAGATCCGATGATCGCCCGCACATTTCCCTCTCGCTTATCAGTCGATCAGTTGACTGCTGGATCTGGAAATCCGCCCGCATCGTTCGTTGATTCGGACGCTGACACGGTTTTTTATGGTCTTTTCTCGGGTTTTGGGTGATTTCGCGCAACTTTGCCCTGTATCTCCAGCGCGGCACTCTGTAATTTCCCGACCTCTGATTCCGGCGTTTCCTCGAAATCGCCCCATCAGACCCCATGTAACGTGGGATGACTGGATTTTTAAGTGACCAAATTGAGAGAACAAAGATGAGCAACTTCGACCAGCAATTGGAAAAAATTCGTAACGAAAACGGGTTTATCGCAGCGTTGGATCAGAGCGGTGGCAGCACACCGAAGGCCCTTGGCCAGTACGGCGTGACCGAAGATCAGTGGAACAACGACGATCAGATGTTTGATCTGGTTCACGGCATGCGCAGCCGCATCGTGACGACCGACTCGTTCAACGGCCAGCGCGTTATTGGCGCGATACTGTTCGAAGGCACGATGGATCGAGAAATTAACGGTCAGGGTTCGGCCGAATTCCTCTGGTCTGCAAAGAACGTTGTGCCTTTCCTCAAGGTCGACAAAGGTCTCGAGGACGAAGCTGATGGTGTTCAGATGATGAAGCCAATGCCAGAACTCGATTCGCTTCTCGATCGCGCGAAGGCTAAAGGCGTATTCGGTACCAAGATGCGTTCAGTGATCAAACAGGCCAACGAAGAAGGCATCAAGCGAATCGTTGAGCAGCAGTTCGAGGTTGGCAAGCAGATTGCCGCGAAAGGGCTGGTGCCGATTCTGGAGCCTGAAGTCGATATTCACTGCCCGAACAAGGCCGAGGCAGAAGCGATGTTAAAAGAACAGCTGATGATCGGTCTCGACAACCTCGGTGATGAGCAGGTGATGTTCAAGCTGACGCTGCCCGAAGAAGCCAATCACTACCAGGATGTCATGGGCCACAA
>CALHMG010000318.1 GCA_938034705.1 uncultured Gammaproteobacteria bacterium | reverse complement strand
TGTAATGCTCGTTGTGCTGCTGTTTGTCCTGACTAACCTGGTTGTCGATGTTCTGTATGCGTGGCTTGATCCACGGATCAGATACAGCTAACCGGAACGCTTGAGGAGAATAAAAGAGATGGCTACACCTGAAGCAGTTTTGGCAGATGATCTGGTCGAACGTGATCCCTGGCACACGCGTCTCTGGACGCTGGCAAAAAAGCAGCCGCTTGGCACAGTAGGTGCCGCGATTATTGTGGCAATGATCATCATGGCGGTGTTCGCCGATGTCGTCGCGCCGTACGACCCGGAGAGCAATGATTACGAGGCAATGGAGCAGGGTCCAAACGCTGCTCACTGGCTCGGTACCGACCAGTTTGGTCGAGATATCCTGAGCCGCATTATTTACGGCTCACGCACCGCGCTGGTGGTGGGTTTCACCGCAGCGATCATTGGATCCTTCGCGGGTCTGCTTATTGGTGTCGCGAGCGCTTACTTCGGTGGAATTTTTGATCTCGTCGTACAGCGTGTGATGGACGTCATCATGGCGTTCCCCCTGATCATTCTCGCTCTGGCGATTGTTTCGATTCTGGGAGGGGGGCTGCAGAATGTGCTCATTGCGATCATCATCCCGTTCATACCGCAATGCGCGCGGGTCGTAAGATCCAGCGCGCTGGCGATCAGGGAAATTCCCTACGTCGACGCGGCCAGAGCCATGGGTTTTGGTTCAGGCCGAATTATTCTCAAGCACATGATCCCCAACGTCATGGCGCCATTCCTGATTATGATGACTTCGTTTATGGGTCAGGCGATTCTGACGGAAGCGACACTGTCGTTTCTCGGCATGGGCGTACAGGAGCCGACTCCGGCCTGGGGCCTGATGCTGTTTGGTGCAGAAGAGTTCTTTGAGAGCGCGCCGTGGATGATCTGGTTCCCGGGTCTGGCGATTGCGCTGGCGGTGTTCGCCTTCAACATGTTTGGTGACGCTGTCCGGGACGTACTGGATCCGCGTCTGCGAACCGAATAACCACAGCGACATTGTTGCAAAAACGCCGTGTCCCTCGGGATGCGGCGTTTTTTTTCGTCCACCCGGTAACGGCGCCGGTTTGCGTTCGCACCGGGATGCCGATCAACGGCCACCAATCACGCCAGGTCCGGTGCCTGAGCGTGGTCTGGCGGTCGCGCAGCAACGGTCCAGAGGTATCATCGATGGACTTACCCGATTGATCTGCAATGCGAGCACCAGTATGAACGAAGCGCTACCTTCCGATTTTGAACAGTATGGCGTTGGTCAGCCAGTGCGCCGAACCGAAGACCTGCGATTTCTTCGAGGCACCGGCAGTTATCTTGAAGACCTTCATTTTGAAGGGACCGTCCACGCGGCGTTTGCCCGCTCAACCCATGCTCACGCAGATATCAAGTCAATAGACCTGGAAGCGGCGAGACTGACGCCCGGGGTGCTCGCGGTATACACCGTGAGGGACTGCATCGCGACAGGAATGGGACCACTGCCGACGCGCACCCCCGCTGCGAATTCAAGCGGTAAACCGGTGCCAAAACCCGAGTGGCCTCTGATGGCCAAAGATCGTGTTCGGTACGTCGGAGAACTGGTCGCGATGGTGGTTGCGCAAACCCGTGAGGCGGCGAAGGAAGCCGTCGACCAGATCTTTGTCGACTACGAACCTCTACCGGCCGTACTCGACGGAACGGACGCCCTTAAGCCCGGCGCACCGGTGGTATGGGACGAACATCCTGACAACATCTGTGTGGAATATGAAAACGGCGATCCCGAAGCGGTTGCCAAAGCGTTTGCGAACGCGGCGCACACGGTGAAACTTGATCTGAACAACAACCGTGTTACCGCGGTGCCAATGGAAAACCGTGCGGCGATTGGTATCTGGAACGAAGGCGGTCGCCATCAGGTGTACGCGACTACCCAGAATATTCACGCCAACCAGAAAAATCTCGCCGTCGACATCATGCGGATTGATCCGGCCACGCTTCAGCTGATTGCGCCAGATGTTGGTGGTGGCTTTGGCGTCAAGAACTCCCTGTATCCGGAGTACGCGCTGGTGCTGTTTGCGTCGAGACAGGTCGGCAAACCGGTACGGTGGGTCAACGATCGAACCGAGAGTTTTCTCAGCGACTCCCATGGACGTGACCAGCGAAATACCGTTGAACTCGCGCTGGATCAAAAAGGGAAATTTCTTGCCCTTCGGGTGAGTGGTGTTGGCAACCTGGGTCCGTATCTCATGGCGACGGGTCCGTTCACGCCTACCGGTGGTTCAGCACGAACTCAGGGTGGGCCTTACAGATTTCCGTTAACCACTTTTCGTGGAATAGCGCCGTTTACCAACAGCGCGCCAACTGACCCTTACCGTGGCGCGGGAAGACCCGAGGCTGCGTATCAGCTGGATCGGGTAATCGACTACGCCGCGCATCAGATCGGCATGGATCCACTGGAATTGCGTCGCATCAACGCGCTGACGCCTGCAGACCTGCCGTTCACGATGGGCTCTGGCGCCGTAATCGATTCTGGCGACTGTCTGGAGGTGCTCGATCGCACGGTCAAACTTGCGGACTGGGACGGCTTTGCCGGTCGCAGGGCCGAAGCTGCCAGGCGAGGCAAGCGGCTCGGGATCGGAATCGGCTTTTATCTGGAATGTTCCGGTGGTGGGCCGAAGGAGCATGCGTCCATTACGGTTGAAAAGGACGGCACCATAACGCTTGCCGTTGGCAGTCAGTCGACGGGTATGGGGCACGAAACGACGCTGGTGCAGCTGCTGGCTCACCGTCTCGGGATCAGCATGGATCGTGTTCGATACGTACAGGGTGATTCCGACGCAACTCCAATTGGTGGTGGACACGGCGGCAGCCGCGGGATGGAGATGGGCGGATCCGTTGTGGCCCAGAGTTCCGATCTCTTTATTGAAAAGGCCTCTCAGTACGCCGCGCACATGCTCGAGGCGGCCGCTGCTGACATTGAGTTCAGCAAAGGTGAATTCAAGATCAAGGGTACCGATCGCACAACCACAATGTGGTCGGTTATCGAGAATTCAGCGAATCCGTCTAATCGGCCAAAGGACATGCCAGAGGGTCTGGACGTCGCCAGCGATTATGAGCGTGCCTCAATTACGTTTCCTTACGGCTGCCAGATCTGTGAGGCGGAGGTTGATCCTCACACTGGCGTGGTTGTGCTTACCCGTTTCAGCATCGTTGATGATTTCGGTGTGGTGATCAATCCGCTGACCGCCGAAGGTCAGGTAGCCGGTGGTGTCGGGCAGGGTATAGGTCAGGCGCTGATGGAAGAGGCAATATACGACGAGGCCGGTCAGCTGATTACCGGGTCTCTCATGGATTACTGCCTGCCAAGAGCCGATGACACGTGTAACTACGATGTCGAGTTTTTCATGGACGCGCCAACAAAACACAACCCGCTTGGCGTCAAGGGATCGGGCGAGGCCGGGTGCTGCGGCGCATTGCCCGCAGTGGTCAATGCGGTCGTCGACGCACTCAAAGAAGATGGTGTCCGTCATATCGACATGCCATTAACTCCACAAACCGTATGGCAGGCGATTCAGGACGCGTCGTGACGTCCCAGGACAAGAACCTCGCATGGCTCGCGTACCTCGCCGTATTCATCGGCACGATTGGTCACGCGTCCAGCGAGTTTGTCGCTGTTTTATCCGGAATAAACGGACCTGAGGTTTCGGTCTGGCGCTTTATGATTGGCGGTTTTGGATTGCTGGTCGCCTGTTTTCTGATGCCGTCCTCACGCGATCTGAAATCGGTGATCGTTCAGGACTGGCGACGAATCGTTCCTCTGGCCATTTGCGGAATGACACTCGCGCAGTTTGTCTTTCACTGGGCGCTGGACTACGCCACCGTTGTGCAGGTTGCCACGATGGTGACGACGATGCCGATTCTGGTGGTGTTGATTAACTGGGTCGTTCACAGGATTCCCATTACCGCTCCGAAACTGGTGAGCGGCGCCGGCGCCGTTATCGGAATCGCTTTCCTCCTCACCGACGGCTATCTCGCAAAACTGGGTGGCAGTTCCGAGTCTTTTGTCGGCGTCATGATGGCCTTGGTTTCGGCTCTGGCCGGGGCAAGCTATACCGTGATGATCAAGCCCGTGATTGTGAAGTGGGGTGCGATGCGGGTCACAACGCTGGTATTTGTAATCGGATTTTTTGCGCTCTGGCCACTGGTCGCGATTGTGTTCGACGTGCAGGTGAATCCAGCGACGTTGTTCGAGCGTGATGCGCAGGCCTGGGGTTCAATTCTTACGCTTGGTTTCTGGAATACGACGATCGCCATGGTTATATTTTTCTGGGGTCTGTCTACAGCCCCGGATCAGGCGCGCGCCAACTACATATTTTTTCTCAAACCGGTGATCGCGGCATTTCTTGGGCTCTATATTCTGAAGCAGCCGGTGACGACGCCTCAGATGCTGGCCATTGTTGTCATTACCGTATGCGTGCTTGTGGAAGTTTTCTGGGAACAGCTCCAGGCAATTTTTCGAAACCGGTCAGCTGGATAAGCTCGAGGAGACACAGTCGTGGGTTGCTGCCAACACTATTTGCCAACATCTTCAGGTGCGGGATCCTTTACGGTGCAGATGCCGAAAATCACCTTCGGCGAGGGCTCGTTGAGCGAACTTGGACGTCGTATCCAGATGCGCGGCCACAGGCGAATGGCTTTGTTCACGGATCCCTGGCTATCCCGTTCAAGCTACATGGAGACGGCGCGAGAGTCGCTGCGCAAAGCCGGAATCGAATTCGCCGAATTTTCCGAAGTGGCGGTCGAACCCACAGATCTATCGTGTATTGATGCCGCACGGTTCTACGATGAGTCTGGCGCAGAGGGTGCGATCGCCATCGGCGGCGGATCCGTCATCGATACAACCAAAGCCGCAATTGTCTACGCGACCCATCCGGCGGACTTCAAGGACTACTTCGCCAAGCCTGTTGGTGCCGGCCTGAGTATCCCGACTCAACTGCCGCCGATTTTCGCTTGTCCAACGACCGGCGGAACCGGCTCTGAATGCACCGCGGTCGCGGTGATCAGGCTGGAGGACCTGAACACCAAATTTGTGATTCAGGCACCGAACATGATGCCGGTTGAGGTGATCGTGGATCCGGCTTTCGCGGCGACCTTGCCATCCCAGGTTGTTGCCGCAAGCGGGTTTGATCTGATGAGCCACGCGATCGAGTGCTATACGGCGCGGCCGTTCACCGCCTGGGACCGGGTTGACGATCCAGCGAAAAGGGTCAGCATTCAGGGCGCCAACCCCTGGAGCGATATTCATGCTCGCGAGGCGTTGTCGATCATGAACAGGTATTTTGAGCGAGGCGTGAACGATGGCACGGATATCGAAGCACGCGGCCAGCTCATGTGGGGCGCGACGCTTGCCGGCATGGCCTTTGGCAACTGCGGTACCCATCTGCCACATGCTTTTTCCTACGGGGTGTCTCATCTGAACACCGAATATCGTGCAGACCAGTACGCGATGGGTAACGCCCAGCGTGGGCCCCATGATGCCTTTGTGCCTCACGGCATCGCGGTGATCGTCACGTCTCCCTCGGTGTTCAGATACATCGCTGATGCGGCGCCCGAGCGCCATATCGAAGCGGCCCGCTGCCTTGGTGGCGAGACGCGTGACGCGACCGACGCTGACGCCGGGGAAGTCGTGTCGAGTCGAATTATCGAATTGATGCGAGCGGTCGATATGCCCAACGGTTTGTCGGGCCTCGGTTTTTCCAAATCCGATGCACCGGCGCTGTCCAGATCGGCTGTGAGACAGGGTCGGGCGATTGCAAACGCCCCCAGAGACATCAACGAGAGCGACGTGCAATCTATTTTTGAAGGTGCGGTTTCGTACTGGTGAGTCGGAAAGCTCCCCAATTGGATTAGACTTGCCGTCACGCCCGCACGGCCGGGCGCAGTAGCGGGCAGGAGGCCCAAATCCGAGTGCGATTCGAATTCTGGACGACACCGGGACACAGTCACCTGAAGGCTGTTCTCGAAGACGGTGAAGACGGCACCGGCAGGCGCGAAGAGGGCGACAGGCCTCTGATGACGCTGAAGGATTTTACAGCGACGTTCGACTACGAAGTTCGCGATATACACCCTGACATTCTTGGCCTTCTGTGCATGATCGTGTTTTATCCGTTCATCAGGAGTGAAGTAGAGTTTCCCAAACCCGTATCTGAACGACTCGTTGAAGCATTCAGTCTCCCGATTTTCAAAAGCCGCAAAGAGCTGATCTTTCGCAACGTCTCCAGCGACGTCGAACCCTACTCGGGTGACCGGATTGCGCTGGCGTTTGGTGGTGGCATCGACTCCAGTGGCGTAAGAGCGATGTTCCCGGAGGCCTATCTCGTCCACGAAGTAAGTTTGCTGAACGGCGAGGTGCGAACCGATCACACTCACGATGTGGTCCGGCGGGCCGGCCCTGACAACGGCAAGCTCATCACAACCAACTGTCGCTACATGACTCGCGAAGGCGGCTGGCACACGTGGCCGTGCTCGACCTCAACCAGCCTGCTAATGGCAACCGACATGGGATTCGGGATAATTTTTATCGGCTCGGTTCTGGGATCAACTTTTTTGCATTCGGGCGTCAAATATTTTGATCGGCTGGCCGCTCGCGAATTCCATGGTTACACCGGCAACTTCTGGCAATCGGCGTTTGGCGCGATAGGCCTGCCGCTGTTTTCCCCCGTCGGCGGTGTTTCGGGATTGCAGACTCTGAACCAGAGTCGACAGTTTCTGCAGGATGGTGACGTCACCTTCTGTCAGCGCGACGGTGGCCATAACTGTCTGCGGTGCCCGAAGTGTTTTCGACGCGACGCTATTCGTGCCTTTCTGTTTGAAGACTACGTCCCGAACTGGGAAGCCTATTCGAATGACGAGGTCGTTGCGCATCTGATAAAGCGACCGCTGTATTTTGGACACATCTACTCTGCGATCAACTCACTGACGCCTGAACGGCTTCCGACGTGGGTGAGGATTCGTCTGAAAGATGTTCCCCGAATCGAGACCGACTGGCTGATGCGCAGCTACCCCGCTGCGCTCGAATTCTGCCCGCCGAAATGGCGGGATATGGTCAGCGAGCGCATCGACAGTTTTATGGACCCCATGACTGACGACGATATCGTGCAACTGAAGTCCTGGAGTCAGGAAGCCGCCGGCACTGGCTGACCCAATGCAGATTGTCTGCTTCAGGTTGTCGGCAGGCTACTCGGCAATTTTTTGACACGTGTTGGGGTCGCAGAAGTGTACGCCGGCCGACGTAATGATCCAGGCGCTCGCGCTGGCCGCGTCAACGGAAACAAAGCTGCCTTCCACCGCGGGCATCTGAGTGCACCTTGAAAAGGTGCAAAACCACGGCGTGCTGCTGTTGCCGTTGGTAGTGACCGCCCACAGACTGCTGCCCTGGGCCGAAAGGTGTTGGGTCGGTTTCGGGGAGCCCTGTATCGGGGTGCACGACGTCTGGCTGCAGTGAACCACGCCCTGAGTGGTCATCACCCACAGGTGAGCGCTGCTTGAAGCCGTCGCAATGATGTCCTTGCTGCTGAAAGCTGTGGCCACCGCTGGCAGCGCCAGAAGAGCGAAAAACACCAGCGCACGCCGGAGGCTTGTCCGAAGGCAGCTGCCGCTGCAGTAGTGGCTGTATCGATAAGCTGACATTGACGTGCCCCGTCCATGGTGTGAGAGGTCGCCACTTTAGGGTCTGAGGATCGTCTTCGCTGTTAACTTGTTGCGAATCAGCTCGACAAATCGTTGCAGGCCACCGCACGAACCAGCGCCATCGTGCGACCGTCCGGATCCTGGTCGATGACCTCTTCGTAAAAAACAACGCGAAGGTTCTCGCAAACGCCGAGGAGCTCGTTCGGATCGAAACGAAAATCCGGATCCTTGGGCCCGTTGACGATGCTGTCGGTTTTCAGATGGTGTTCGTAAATCAACCAACCCGCGGGGCGCAGCATGCCGGCAAGATGGTCGTTAAGCGTGCGGTTTATGAATCTGGCGACGACGATGAGATCGAATGCAGATTCCACGGGGGTGTCGACATCGAAATCCTGTTGCGTGAATTTGATGTCGAGGTCATCTTTTGCCGCGAGCGTGCGAGCCTGCTCCAACGCTACCGAGGAAATGTCCTGAGCTTCAACCTCGAACCGGTTTGTCGCCAGAAAGCGAGCGTTCCGTCCAAGACCGCAGGCTACGTCCAGCGCGCGCGAACCCGGCCTGAGGTCAAGTTTCTCAACCCAGTCCACAACAAAGGGTGTCGGGTGCGGGCGGGAGCGATAGCTGCCGTCGGCGTAGCGGCCGTCCCAGCGTCTGCGATCGAATTCGCTCATTTCAGGAGTCCGCCTTGGCCTGCGTCAGATATCGTCCCATGATCTCATCCAGTTCCCCGGCCTCGGGGTCAGCGATGTCGGCACATTGGGCGTCGCTCATCCGCTGAAGCACCCGTGACGTGGTCAGTGGCGTTGCCGGATTCAGGCCCAGGTCGTCCAGCGTTTCGTTGACGAATCGCATTTCCCCGGCCCGCCGTTTGCAGTGCTGCGCGAGACGGTTCATCTTTGGCCCGGCGATTGTTGGAATGTTGAACTCCGGAAACGTTCCGTGAATCGATTGAATGACGTCTTCTCGCACACCGACTTCCGTTGCTGCCGCAAGACATTCAAACAACACCGCATCAAACCCTTTCAGGAAAACGCTGCGACACATTTTGACAGTTGCCGCCTGTCCCACGGTCTCACCGACGTAGTCGGCTACCATTCCCAGCGCCCGTAATTTCGAAACGCTGTCCTCGGCGTCACGTCCGGCCAGCAGAAGCGGAGCCTTGTGTCTGGGCCTGGGTATGTCGGACATCACCGCGGTGTCCGTGTAGCGTGCTCCGGTTGGTTCGATCAACGCCGCCGCATCGCGTTTGGCCACCGGTGACGTGGAATTCAGGTCGTACCAGACGTGTTCCGATGTCAGGGCGTGTGCGCTGTCGCGCGCGGCCTCGACACAGCGTTCCGTGGTGACCGCGCTGAACACCAGCGTCGCGTCGGCTACGGCATCAGCCACCGATGCATGGAGCTCAACACCCAGACGCCTGGCAGATTCATGCATGGCCTCGTTCGGGGCAATATCAAACGCGCAGATGTCGATATCGTTGTCTTCTTTGAGACCGGCGCTGACGTGGGTTCCGACTTCACCGAAACCTATAAAACAGATGGAAGTCACCGCGGCGTCTCTCCTGAAAGGCGCACCAGGTTGTCATAGACGTCCTGCGCGATCGTCACGCCGTGAATTCGCGCCGCGTCACGGCGGCGAGCCTCGGGTTCCCCGGGCATCATCACATCCTGCTCGGCGTCGCCGGACGAACGAATAAAGTCCGCGTGCGCGTCGACGCGAGCGCGAAGAGAATCGACATCACCAAAATGTGCGGTGTCGGCGGCGATCAGCGTAAACGACGACCCCGACAAACCGTTCGGATCGCCCGCGCTCAGCACATCGGCACCAGAAGAGCCATTGGCGAGTACACCGGTCAGCAGATCGACGATCATCGCCAGGCCATAACCTTTGTAACCACCCATGGGAGCGAGTGTTCCAACCAGCGCTTCGTGGGCGTCGGTGGTAGGTTTTCCGGCGCGGTCGAAAGCGAGTCCTTCGGGAATCGGCTTGTCTTCCGCAGCGGCCCGTCGGATTTTTCCCTTGGCGACCTGGGTGGTTGCCATGTCCAGACACACCTGTTTGGACGCGCCGGGGACGGCGGCAGAAAATGGATTGGTGCCGTATACGGGACGAGTCCCGCCCCAGCCTGCGACGGTAGGCGCCGCGTTCGCAAACAGTATCGAGGTCACTCCTCGTTCGGCGAGCCAGTGCGTGTAGTACCCGAGTGGTCCGATGTGGTTGGTGCCGCGCACGGTCATCCAGACGACGCCGGAAGTTTTAACGCGCTCTACCGCAAGCTCGGCCGCGTCGGTTGCGGCGACCGCACCAAAGCCATTCTGACCGTCAAGCAGCATCATGCCGCCCTGTTCGACTTCGATGCGCGGACGCCCGTCGGGATCGATAAAGCCGTTGTGCATGCGCTGCAGATAAGCCTCCACGCGCGTAGTTCCATGCGACGGAACCCCTCGCATGTCGGCGTCTACCAGCACTTCGGCAACGGTGGCTGCAAATGCTGACCGAACGCCATGTTGTTCAAAGCAGGCGCGCGTCATGCGCGTGAGATCGTCTACAGGCAGGGTGACAGGTGATGACATGGTGTGGGTCCTGAACAAGGTGAAAGGGCGTCGACAACCGAGCGTGTCTGGTCGAATTCAACAGACGTAACGCGGTTGGATTGCGACAGCATCAGGGGTCTGATACTTAACGTGTTTAGCAATTCACCGCCGTGACGGCAAGAAGGTAGCTCATGCAACTCGCAATTCTGGACGACTACGTCAACGCAGCTCTGAAGATGGCTGACTGGCAGTCGTTGCCCTCGAACATCGAGGTCACCGTCTTCGACCAGCATCTCGGCCACGACATCGATGCGGTGGCTGAAGCGCTGGCGCCTTTTGACATCATTGTCGCGATGCGCGAGCGAACGCCGTTTCCAAAAGAGCTTCTCGATCAGCTACCCAACCTGAAGCTGCTTGTCACGACCGGGATGCGGAATCTGTCATTCGACTACGACGCCTGCAGTGCTCGCGGAATTCCAATTTGCGGGACCGGGATGACAAGCTATGCCGCGGCCGAGCACAGCTGGGCTCTGGTGATGGGCCTGGCGAAGAATATCGCGGCCGAAGACGCCGACATGAAATCAGGCGGGTGGCAGACGGGCTATTCGGCGCCGCTTAACGGAGCCACGCTCGGTCTGATCGGACTAGGAAAGCTCGGAAGCCAGTGCGCGACTTATGGCAACGCGTTCAAGATGAACGTGATCGCCTGGAGTCAGAATCTGACCGACGAGCGCGCAGAACAATGCGGCGCGACCCGCGTCGACCGCGACACGCTTTTGCGCGAAGCCGACTACATTGTGATCCATCAGGTGCTGAGTGATCGTACACGCGGTTTGATAGGCAAGGCCGAACTGGATCTGATGAAGAACACCGCGTTTCTCGTCAACACCTCACGCGGACCCATCGTCGATGAAGATGCTCTGGTAACCGCGCTGAACAATGGCGATATTGCAGGCGCAGGAATCGACGTGTTTGATGTCGAACCGCTGCCGCTTGATCACCCGTTTCGAAGCGCTTCGCGCATATTGCTGACAGGCCACACAGGATATCTGGTCGAGGAGGGCATACGCGCAGCCTATACCGATGCCCTGGAGGACGTCACCGCGTGGCTTGATGGCAGTCCTGTACGCGTCATTAACGAGGTTTCGGCATGACGGGAAACGCTGAAGGTGTGCGCGCTGCGGTGTTCGATGTATTCGGCACGGTTGTCGACTGGCGCGGCAGCGTCGCCCGAGAGGTCGAGCAGATACTGGGCGACAGAATCGATTTCGACTGGATCAAATTCGCGCAAGCCTGGCGTGGGCGTTACCAGCCGTCGATGGAAGAGATACGTGCAGGACGGCGCGACTACACCATTCTGGACGTGCTGCATCGGGAAAATCTCGACTACGTACTGAACGAGCTGGACATGAATGAAGTCGACGAGGCCACTCGTATTGAACTCAATCAGGTCTGGCGTCGACTGTCGCCGTGGCCGGATGTTGTTGCCGGACTTCGACGTCTGAAGGGCGACTACATCATCGGCCCGTGTTCAAACGGCAACATTGCGTTGATGGTGCATCTTGCCAAATTCGCGGATCTGCCATGGGATGCGATTCTCGGGGCCGAGATTACCGATGCGTACAAGCCAGACCCCCAGGCCTATCGAGGTACCGTTGCAGCTCTCGGGCTTGAACCACATCAGGTGATGATGGTGGCGGCGCACAATTCCGATCTTGCAGCTGCCGCAGCCGAGGGGCTGCGCACCGGCTTTGTCGCACGACCCACCGAGTATGGCCCGGGGCAGACGACAGACCTCGTTGCCGAGAACGACTGGGATGTCGTCGCCGATGATTTCATCGGGCTCGCTCAGGCGCTGGGCTGCTAGTTTTCGTTCCCGGCGACGATCGCGCTCCGGTAGCGCGACCCTGCTCTCATTTCTCTTGTGGAGATATCGATGAACACAGTTTCTGAGGGTCCTGTTCTTTGCGAGACAGACGAGCAGGGCATCGCCGCTGTCAGGCCTTTGCCTGCCCAGAGGCGGAACCGGTCATGAATCTTGTGGGGCGACCGATTATTCTCGAAATGCTGTTCGAGGGGCGAATACTGGACAGCGACGAAGCGCTACGTCCCGGGCTGCTCAATCGGGTCGTCGACGATTCGGATCTCGAATCAGAGGTGTCAGCGACTGCCGCTCGTATTGCCGCGGGTGCGCCCCTTGCGGCCCGAATGAGCAAAAAGGTGACGCGCAGGTTGCTGGAGCCAAAGCCGTGGAATCGCGATGAGCTTATTGCAGTCTACGCTCCCTGTGACTCGGCCGACTACACGGAAGGTGTCGCGGCCTTTGCGCAAAAGCGCGACCCGGTATTTCATGGACGTTAGTTGTCGTGTCAATCGGCCTGGGAGTGGCCGTGAGACTGATGTTGCACCGCAGCGGTGTCGATACCGTTGACCGATCAGACACAAGGTTTGGTCACACACAAGGATTCGACCGTTGTGACATTGGGCGAATCAGCCTGGAGGACTTAAGTTATGAGTGGAACAACCCGTCAGCTTGCAGAGTTTGTGGCCGACTTACAGATTTCCGGATCCGGTGCCAATGTGCCTGTCGAGGTCGTTGAGCGCGCAAAGGTACTGATCGCCGACACCATCGGAATTTCGATCCGCGCACGCTATGACGCAGATTCAACCGAGGCCGTCATGAATGCAGTGGATCGCCTCGGACTGTCCGGAGGTGCTGCCAGTGTCTTTGGCGAAGCGCGCAGCTTTACGCCACTCGGGGCGGCAATCATTAACGGTACGCTGGCTCACTCGCTTGATTTTGATGACACCCACGCCAGCGCGTCGACGCATTCAAGCGCACCCATCATGCCTGCGGCACTGGCCGCCGCGGAAATGTGTGGCGGCAGCGGTGCGGATGTGGTCGCCGGCGTGATAGCCGGATATGAGGTGCAGCTGCGACTGGCGCTGGCTCTCGTGCCCAAGGATCACTACGAGCGCGGTTTTCATCCGACGGCGACCTGCGGCGTGTTTGGCGCCGTCGCGGCGGCAGCGCGCGTGATGGGGCTTGGCGCTGACGAGATCGAAAATGCGTTTGGTGCTGCGGGTTCCCAGGCTTCGGGTTCAATGCAGTTTCTCGCCAACGGATCCTGGAACAAGCGCTTTCACGTGGGGCACGCCTGCGGCAACGGACTGATGGCGGCCACGCTTGCCAGAGAGGGTTACAAGGGGTCGAGCGAGGCGTTTGAGGGCAAGGCCGGCTTTCTTCGAGCCTATTCGCCCAACCCGAAGATCGAGCTTGCGACGAAGGACCTCGGGAAGCAGTGGGAGACCCTGAATCTCGCGGTTAAGCCTTATCCAACGTGTCGCTACAGCCATGCTGCGATGGATGCTCTGATCGACCTGCGTAACACCAATGATGTCAAAACCGACGATATCGAATCGGTCGAAATCGGGCTGCCCAAAATGGGGTGGAAAATCATCGGTGATCCGGTAGAGGTAAAGCAGGCGCCAACCAACGTGGTTGATGGACAGTTCTCCATGCCATTTTGTGCCGCCGTCGCCCTACGCGAAGGAAAAATGGCGTGGGACGACTATGATCGACACCTGACGGATGCTGACACGATGAGTCTGTGCAAGCGGATTAACACGGTGGTGGATGCTCGACCCGAGGCAGAATTTCCAACGAATATGAGCGCGGTGGTAAGGCTGACGACCAAGGCCGGAAACCACGAAGCTTTTGTTATCGTTCCCAAGGGTGAGCCGTCCAACTTCGTGTCCAGTGATGAAGTTGCGTCAAAGTTCATGGGTCTGGTTGAACCCTATCTCGCGGCCGCGGACGCGCAGCGTCTGTTGCGATCGCTGCTTGAGCTGGACAAGCAAAAAGACATCAAGAGCATTATGGATATTTCACGCGCAGCACAAACACGGGAAGTCGCATGAGTCAGAGCACCAGAGAAGTGGGTCCAAACCGTCTGCGCGAAGAAATCGGCAGATACTTTGAGGACTTTGAAATCGGCGTCACCTATGAGCATCGCCCCGGGCGAACGATTAACGAGGCCGACAACAGCTGGTTTACGCTGTTGACGATGAATACGCATCCCATTCACTTTGATCACGAATACGCGTCGAAGAGCGAGTTCGGCAAGCCTCTGGTCAACAGCTGTCTGACGCTGTCGATCGTTGCGGGCATGAGCGTCAGCGATACGAGCCAGAAGGCGATCGCCAATCTTGGCTGGACTGACATCAAAATGCCCGCGCCGGTGTTTGTCGGTGACACGCTCTATGCGGAATCCGAAGTGCTTGGCAAGCGGGAGTCTAAATCGCGCCCGACTCAGGGAATCGTTTCTATTCGCACCCGCGGCCTGAAATCAGACGGCACAGTTGTCATGGAATATGACCGCAGCTTTCTGGTTGCCAAACGCGGGCATGGTGTCGACGATATCTAGACGCCGGGCTTACGCGCGTCTCGCCCTCGCGCTGCATTGCTTTAAGAAAACATAACGAAAACGGAAATATTATGGTTGCCTCAGTTGAATCGATGACCGACGAAGAGTCGATGGTGCTTGATAGCGTTGATCGCTTTCTCGAGCGAGATGTAAAGCCCTACGCACGTGCGCTCGAACACGCAGACGAATGGCCGGAAGAGATTGTCGAAAAAATGAAAGAGCTCGGTCTGTTCGGGGCGACTATCGGCCAGGACTATGGCGGCCTTGGGCTTAACGCGACGACCTATACCAAGATCGTAGAAAAGGTCGCTCGCGTATGGATGTCCGTGTCGGGCATTTTCAACTCGCACCTGATTATGGCTGCGGCCCTGGAAAAGTATGGCACCGAGGAGCAAAAACAGCACTGGCTGCCTCGGTTTGCCACAGGTGAGTTGCGCGGCGGGATCGCGTTGACTGAACCTGATTGCGGCACCGATCTTCAGGCTATCCGCACACGCGCAGAGCGTCAGGACGATCACTATGTCGTTAACGGCGCCAAGACCTGGATTTCGAACAGCGTGCGGGGAAACATTCTTGCTGTATTGACCAAGACCGACCCCAAGGCCGAGCCGCGCCACAAGGGCATGAGTCTGTTCCTGATCGAGAAAGGCGATGGTTTTATCGTTCAGAAGAAGCTGGAGAAACTCGGCTATAAAGGTATCGATTCCGGTGAGTTCACTCTTGAGGACTGCATCGTGCCTCATGACAATCTGATCGGCGGCGTCGAAGGGCAGGGCCTGCAGCACATTCTCGGCGGCCTTGCGCTCGGGCGAATTAATGTTGCGGCGCGTGGTGTCGGAGTGGCGCGGGCTGCGTTTGAAGACTCGCTGGCGTATTCACAGGTGCGCAAGACGTTTGGAAAACCTATTTGTGAGCATCAGGCCATTGCGCTGAAACTTGCGGATATGGCTACACGTGTCGAGGCGGCACGTCATCTGACCGAGGCCGCTGCCAAAGCGTACGACACCGATGAGCGAGTTGATCTTGAAGCCGGCATGGCAAAACTTGCTGCCACCGAAGCCGCCATGGAAAACGCGCAGGAGGCGATGCGAATCCATGGTGCATATGGCTATTCCAAGGAATTCGATATCGAACGTTACTACCGTGACGCACCACTGCTGTGTATTGGCGAGGGTACTAACGAACTGCAACGCATTATCATCGCCAAGCAGCTCGTGAAAAAATATCCTGCATGAGTCAGCCGCTACCTCTTGACGGTGTTCGGGTTCTGGCGGTCGAGCAATACGGTGCCGGTCCTTTCGGCACCATGTTTCTTGCCGATCAGGGTGCTGAGGTCATCAAGATCGAAGATCCGACAACCGGGGGTGATATCAGCCGCGATGTCGGGCCGTATTTTTTCGGTGACCGTGCCGATCGAGAGAGTCTTTTCTTTCATAGCTTCAACCGCAATAAAAAGAGCATCCGCCTGAATCTGAAAACAGAACGCGGCATGCAGATTCTGCATCAGCTTGTCGCAGGCTCTGATGCGCTGACGTCGAATCTGCGCGGTGATGTTCCAGACAAGCTCGGTTTGACCTATGAATCGCTCAGCAAGCTAAATCCGAAGATCGTCTGTGCGCATCTGTCCGCGTACGGTCGGTCGGGGTCACGAGCATCATGGCCGGGCTTTGACTATCTGATGCAGGCTGAGGCGGGGTATTTCTCACTCACGGGTGAGCCTGATGCCGCTCCGACACGATTTGGTCTTTCCATTGTTGATCTGATGACGGGACTGGGGCTTGCCTATGCAACGCTTGCGGCTCTGACCAAGGCGCGGGCGACGGGTACCGGTGGTGATATCGACGTAAGCCTGTTCGATATGGCTTTGCACAATCTGTGTTACGTCGGAACCTGGTATCTCAATGAGAACGTCAATCAACAGCGCGTGGAGAGATCCGGACATCCCTCGCTTGTGCCGTGCCAGCAGTACCGGACCAAGGACGGCTGGATCTTCATCATGTGCAACAAGGAGAAATTCTGGCCGATACTCTGCGACAAGATCGGCAAGCCCAGGTGGGGTAGTGACCCAAGATTTGTCACGTTCAAGGAGCGACTCGAGAATCGGTCCTTGTTGCTGACTCTGCTCGACGAAGAGCTGTCGCAAAAAACAACTGACGAATGGCTTGAAATTTTTGCAGGCGAAGTGCCGGCGTCGCCACTGAACGATGTGGCGTCAGCTCTCGAAAATCCTTTTGTTGTTGACGAGGATCGACTGCACACCGTACCGGCAAATGATCGACATCCGGATTTCAGACTTATCGCCCCTCCGGTTAAGGTCCCGGGTCAGAAGCCGCCATCGCGACCAGGTCCGGACTATGGCGAACACACCAGCGAGATACTCACTGAACTTGGTCTGAGCGAAGCAGATCTGGAAGATCTTAGAAACGAAGGCGTCATTTGATGGACTCTGAAGTCTGGGTTGCGTGGCTTCCGGAGTCAGTGTCCGCTGCTTCGTTTTTCGCTTTGATTGCGGCGATGCTGTTCGCAACAGCGTCCCACATTATTTCTCTTGCGCTGCGGGATCTTGATTCGAGAACCTGCTCGATGATCAATATCTTCGGATCAGTGATTTTGTACTGGGCGCTGGTACCGTTTTTGATTGACTGGAACTGGATGATCTTTGGCGCTGTGGCCATTTTCATGTCCATTGGATTGTTCAGACCCATCCTGTCGTCGAATCTCGCAAACGCGGGCAACAAGATGCTTGGTCCAACGCTCTCGACCACCATCACAGCGACGACGCCGTTCTTTGCAATCATCATGGGCGTTACGTTTTTGAACGAGAAGCTGTCGCTCGAGGTTGGACTTGGCGCCGTGCTGGTTTTTGTCGGCGTCATTATTATCGCGACACGCCGAAAGTCATCGAGCAAGACCGCTGATGAATACGGTAACTGGCCGTGGTGGGCGCTGCTGCTGCCGGTTGGCGCTGCATTTTTTCGAGCCCTCGCGCACATGCTGACCAAAATTGGCATGCTCATCGTACCCAGTGCCTTTTTCGCGGGACTGCTGTCCTACTCGGTCTCGTTTGCCGTGGCGCTGGGCTCGGACCAGTTCCGAAAGACGTCGACGCTGTCACGCATAAAGTCTCGTGGAACCAAGTACGCGATAATATCCGGGATAATGAACGGCGTTGCGATCGGGTGCCTGAACAATGCTCTGAAGCTGGGAGATCTGGTCGAGGTCGCACCCGTGGCAAGCTGCAGTCCGGTTTTTACCCTGCTGCTTTCGTGGCTCGTGTTCAAGCGCGAAACACTGACGTTGCGTCTGGTGCTGGCGGTGTTCCTGGTGGTTGCAGGGGTGGTGCTTGTGACCCTTCGCGGACAGTCGTGACTGTCCACAACCGGTGACTATGCTTCGACGCGATCAGAGTCCACGCCCGGGTTTTTAATGAACGCTTCGACGATATTGACGGCCTCTGTGCCGTTGCTTCCCAGTTCTTCGGCTTTGATGGCGATGATGCAAAGCGTGATGGCGGTCCAGCGTCGCTGGTCCTGGTGGCGCAGGACGGCGTTCGCGCGCTTCAGTTCGTACAGTACAACCTTGCGATCAGACTCGCGAAGCGCGACACGTTCGCGAGCTCGCGGGAGCTCTTTCTCAAGTTCTTCGACGATATCGAGAAGTCGAGGCATGTGTGATGCTTCTCTTTCGTATTCGATTATCCGTCTCGCGTCTTTGGCCAGCTGTCGGCCATCGCGCACCGGGTTTCTGAAAAATCCAAACATTGTCAAAGCATACCGCCTCTTGGCGATGGGTTTAAAGCGATGATCGATGACGGTTCCAGATCCGAGGGCTGGATCTATCCAACTGTTGCAATGCTGCTGGTGCAGACGATTACCAGCGTGGCCGTCTACACGGCATCTGTAGTCGCACCGGTTGCCGCGATTGACTATGGCGTGCCAGCGGCATGGATTGGCGGGTACATGTCGCTGATCTATTTCAGCGCGATGATTTCAGGGACCCTGACGGGAGACTGGATGCGTAAAGTCGGTGCGATGTGGGTGGCCATCGCGGCAGCAGCCGGTAGTGGGGTCGGTGTTGCCCTTTTTGGACTGGCTCACCCACTGACGGGCATTCTGGCTGCGGTGATCATCGGGCTGTGTTACGGGCCAATAAATCCCGTCAGCGCCTACACGCTGAATCTGGTTTCGCCGGTCCGCTGGCGTCCGCTGGTTTTTTCAGTCAAGCAGACGGGTGTAGTTATTGGCGGGACGTTTGCCGGACTGCTGATTCCGACCCTTGCCGGAATTTTCGGCTGGCAGCTGGCCGCTGCGTTCATTGGAATATGTACGATGGCGCTGGCGGTAATTCTGCTTCCACTCACTCGTCGTTTTGGACGAACCCCGAATACCGGCACCCGCGGTGGAGTGCACGCGATAGTGCACAGCGTTGGTTTAATCGTAAAAGAGCGCCGGCTCGCGGCGATGGCAGTTGCGGGGATGACGTACTCCGGTGTTCAGGTCAGCATCGCTGCCTTTTTTGTCGTGTTCCTTAACAGGAACCTCGGTCTATCCCTGGTTGAGGCCGGCGGTGTGTTCGCGGCGACCCAGGTAGCCGGGATCATCGGGCGACTCATCTGGGGCGCTTTCGCCGGGAACGTCATCAGTCCAACAACGGTATTGTTCGTGATTGCCCTGATCTCCGGTGTCGGGCTCATGTTCTGGGCGCTGCAGGACACCGATTCTTCCAGATGGGTACTCGTTGCAATAGCGGTTGTCTTGGGTTTTTCCAGTTTTGGCTGGAACGGGGTTTTTCTCTCCGAGGTCACAGGCGCAGTTGATCGAGCGTCGGTGGGTGATGTTATTGGCGGAGTGCAGTTTTTCTTTTTCGGTGGCGTTGTACTGATTCCTCCACTGTTTGGTGCGTGCGCTCAGATTTTCGGATTCAACAACGCCTTTTTCGGACTGGGTGTCCTCGCGGTAGCAGGCGGTATCGCGCTGCTGCGAGCGAGCCGACTGTGACCGGGGTTTCACCTGAGTAATTCGGGTCATGTGCCATGTTCCTGACTGGGAGTTCCACCCGGCCCAGACCGAGGTGCCTGCTTCTCCTTAAGCCCGGGCTCCCGCACTGCTAGTCTGATTTTATCGAGGCAATACGCTTCGACAGGACAACAGACCCGCCCGGATCACGCGCACTCGTCCCGGAAATGAATTCGTCGCTTTATCTGGATTGAGGTCCGGTCGCACTTGCGCATCCGCAACGCCAAATCACGTTCACTTTTCTCGACCCTGTTTCAAGGGATCGCGGCGTTCGCCTGTCTGCTCTTTTCAGCGTTCGCCTCTGGCGATCATGGACACTCCGAGATCCGTCTCGCCATGTCGGAAGAACTGCGGCAGTCCGGTATCGGCGATGCCCTGATCACGCGCTTTACGACAGCCAACCCAAAGATTTCGATCAAAGTTGTGCCGGTAGTGGAAAGCACCGCGCTCGCGCTTGCGCGCGATGGTCTGGTTGATGCGGCAATGGTAGAGCGATCCAGCGTTACCGATTTGCTGGACGCATGGGCCGTTATCGCGACCCAGCAGGAACTGTTGCGCGGGTATCAGGTGCTGGTAGCACCGGCCAAGGATCCTCTTGAGCTTCTGAAAACTGCCGATATCGAACAGGCGGTGAACCGTCTCGCAACATCAAGATCGTCTGTCATCCTCCCACCGGCGAGAACACCTATCGCGACTCGCTTTGAGGCGCTGCTCTCGTTGTCCAGGGCGGGTAACTCCGTTTCGGTAATTGCGTTTTCGGGCAGCGACATCGAACGGCTGGAGATCGCCGGTCGGCGGGGAAGCCACACGGTTGTGCATCTGGGCGCGTGGATTGAGGCTGGTCGTGATGTGCGCAGTCGTCTTCGTCTGATAAAGAACGCGTCACTCCAGTCGGTCTACGATTTCCTTGTGTTCAGTTCGCCCAACATTCCTGACAGTTCGTTTGAAGCGGCTCACGAACTGGCGACGTTTCTCAGAACCGATGCGGTTCACGAAATGATCGCGGACTACGGTGCCGAAGAAGGTCTGGCCCAGTTCACACCAGCCACCGTGACTCGAGACACGCTGGAATTCAGGCCCGATGCAGGGGGCCAGAGCAATCTGCACTGGATGGTTCTCGCGGCGATGATGCTTGCCGTGACGGGACTGGCGATTGTCATCACCCATATGTACCTGCGTGAACGCAATCGATATCAGAGTGTCAGCAGATTGATGCGTGCAGTTGAAGGTGCGCGCGATGGTGTCTGGGACTGGGACGTTGAGAAGAATCGCGCGTTTTTCACCCGGCGCTCTTTCAAGGTGCTGGGTCTTCCGCCTGAAGATACGGGTATCGCGGGACCGTTGAAAATGTTTCTGTCCGCTGTTCACCCCGGATGGCGTGACAATGTTTCGGATCAACTGAAAAGTTATCTCGAACGAAACAAGACTGGCCGCTTCAGTCTCGACTACCGAGTACACGATCGTGGCAACAAGCCTGTCTGGGTTCGTATGCGCGGACTTGTGATGTGTGATGAGTCAAACAAGGTCACGCGTATTTCCGGTTCGGTGATGGATATTTCCAACGAGAAACGCCAGGAGCAACAGCTGCGGCACCAGGTGATGCATGACGCGCTGACAGGCTTGCCCAATCGTTCGATGATGCATCATCGCCTGGAAAACCTGCTGGAAAAGTCGCGCGAGCGCAGTGAGCCGTTTGCGCTGTTGATGATCGACCTCAACCGATTCAAGGAGATCAATGACAGCCTGGGGCACGCTGTCGGAGACGAACTTCTGCGTGCGGTGGCGGGGCGACTGAGCAATGCGTTGCGGGAAAAAGACACCGTCGCTCGGCTGGGTGGTGACGAGTTTGCAATTTTGTTGCCGGCTACCTCCACCCAGGGGGCCTACACCCTGGCTCAGAAAGTTCGCGAATCGCTGAGTCAGCGACCGGTGATGCTCTACGAGCACTCACTCGTCATCGAAGCCAGTATCGGCATCAGCATGTTTCCGGATCATGGGGATTCGGTCGACGCCCTGCTGCAGCGGGCGGACATGGCGATGTATACCTCCAAGCGCAACAAAATCGACTGCACTTTTTACAGCGCCGCTGCAAACCCCAACAGTCTCGGTCGTATTGAACTTGAGAACGAACTGCGCAAGGCCATCGAGGAAGATGGACTTGAGCTTCACTACCAGCCGAAAATTGATCTGGAGAAAAGACGGGTTGTAGGTGTTGAAGCGCTCATTCGCTGGACTCATCCGGAGTATGGTGTGGTAAGGCCTCAGCAGGTTGCCGAACTCGCGGAGAAGTCAGGTTTGATTCACACCCTGTCGGGGTGGGTAATCAAAACCGCGTCGCGACAGACCGCCACCTGGGCATTGCAGAATGTCACCATGCCGATGGCTATCAACCTGTCGGTCTGGAATATCCAGAACCCTGAAATTGTCAGTGTGGTGAAGAAGTATCTGCGTGAATCACGCGTTTCACCAAAACTTGTTGAGTTTGAGATCACCGAAAGCGCGATGATCGTTGATCCGATACGGGCGCACAAAACACTGCAGGAGCTGAGCGACCTCGGAATTTCTTTTTCCGTGGATGATTTTGGTACCGGTTTCTCATCGCTGTCCTATCTGAAGAGACTGCCGGTTCAGACCGTAAAGATTGATCAGTCTTTTGTGCGCGAGATGGTGCACGATCTTGCGGATCGTTCGATCGTCCAGTCAACCATCGATATGGCACACAACCTCGGCCTTAAGGTCGTTGCCGAAGGCATCGAAGACAAGGAGATGCTGGCACTGTTGATCGAGATGAAATGTGATCAGGGGCAGGGGTTTCTTTTTTCGAAAGCGCTGCCGCCTGACGAGTTTCTCAAATGGCTTTCAAGATCGCCGCTGGGCCAGTCCGTTGGACCCGATTCAGGCGTGGTCAGTTTCCCGATTCAGCCTGGCACCAGGTCAGTTTCAAAAGGAGCGGCCTGATGTCTAGATCGTTCCATCTGCTCTGAACGCTTCGATCTCGGCTTCGCTGTAGCCCGCCTCTCCAAGTACCTCGTTCGTGTGTTCACCTCGTTCCGGGGTCGGGCGGTAGGGCATCGGCGCGGCGCGGCTCAGGTTAACCGGCTGGCCGACAACTTCTATGTCGCCGAGTACGGGATGTTTGACCGCCTGGGCCATGCCGTGATGTTTGACCTGGGGATCCGCCCACATTTGACCGATGTCGTTGATGGGGCCACAGGGAACCCCCAGCTTGTTGAGCATCTCAACACAGTCTTTACTGGATAGCTTGATGGTGTGCGATGCCAGACGTTCGTTGAGCGAGTCGCGGTTTTTCGAGCGAAGCTCGCCGGTCGCGTAGTCAGGATTGTTGGCAAGTTCGGTGTCGTCAAAGGCCTCGCAAACCCGCACCCACATCTGATCGCCGCTGGCGGCGATGTTTATGTGGCCGTCCGAAGTTGGAAACACGCCTGTAGGAATACTGGTGGGATGATTGTTTCCGGCCTGGGCCGGCACTTCCTCGGCCATCAGATAGCGGGCAGCCTGAAAGTCGAGCATCGCGATTTGAGCCTGCAGCAGTGAGGTCTGAACCCACTGTCCATGCCCGGATTCTTCTCGTTCAAGCAGCGCAACCATCACGCCCATTGCCGCGTACATGCCAGATGCAAGGTCGGCGATAGGTATGCCAACACGAACGGGGCCCTGACCGGGCAGGCCGGTGATGGACATCAGTCCGCCCATGCCCTGTGCAATCTGGTCAAAGCCCGGCCGTTTTTCATAAGGGCCGTCCTGTCCAAATCCGGAGATGCTTGCGTACACAAGTCGCGGGTTGATCGCGCTTAGCGTTTCGTAGTCGATACCGAGTCGACCCTTGACGTCGGGACGAAAGTTTTCGACAACGACGTCAGCGGTTTCAACGAGTTTCTTCAGTATCGCGATACCGGATTCAGACTTGAGATTCAGCGTCATGCCACGTTTGTTGCGGTGAATGTTCTGAAAGTCGGGGCCCGAGCGCGCACCACCCATACCCGCAGATTTGTCCACAGCCGCTGGCGCTTCTATCTTGATAACGTTCGCGCCCCAGTCGGCGAGTTGCCGGACACAGGTTGGACCGGATCGGACCCGTGTGAGATCGAGGACGGTAAATCGTTGTAATGGGAGGGTTTTGTTGCTCATCGTGACTCCGGTTCCGTGGCCCGGCGTGTCACGCCGGAAGGTTTAATTTACGCATACACTGTAATTGAAGGCACCTGCGCGATGCCAATGGCCACAGCTGGAGATTTCGTCCCATGATTGCGACCCGCTTTGCACAGTATGTTGTTTCAGAATACGACAACAATCTATCCGATGAAGTCCTGCTCGGGGCAAAACGTTGTCTGGTTGACTGGTTCGCCACAACGGTTCCCGGCGGCGTCAGAGCGCCGGCAACGTTACTGGCCGAGGCTCTGGATGAAGAGGTTCGTCTCGAGGGCCCCTCGGGCCATAGCGAACTGGTACCGGGCGGGGCGACAACGAACATGCGTACCGCAGCACTCATTAACAGCGCAGCTGCCCATACGGTGGAGTTCGACGATATCTGGCGAGACGGTCTTTACCATCCGGGTGCACCCGTGATCAGCGCCGCGCTTGCGGTAGCGCAGAATCGTGATCTGACCGGGCTGGAGTTCCTGCGCGCCGTGGTGGCGGGCTATGAAGTCTCTGATCGCATGGCTGCCGGAATTAATCCGGCCCATTATCGTTTCTGGCACACCACGGCGACCATTGGCCATCATGGCGCCGCTGCCGCTGCCGCATCGGCTCTTAAGCTGGACGCCAGACAGACGGCGCACGCACTGAACACGGTTACGAGCTTCGCGGCGGGATTGCAGCAGGCGTTTCGGACCGACGCGATGACCAAGCCTTTTCATGTCGGTCAGGCGGCCGGCAACGGCGTGCTCGCGGCGCTCGCAGCGAACCGTGGTGTCACCGGTGCCAGCGCGATGCTTGAAGGCGAGGTCGGACTGGGTCGAGCCATGGGTGATGACCCGGACTGGGATGCGATGTTCGATGGTCTCGGAGAGGACTATACGATCACCAGAGTGACCCAGAAGAATCACGGCTGTTGCGGCCATACCTTTGCGGCGCTCGATGCGGCATTGTCACTCAAGGCCGATCATGGATTTTCTTTTGAGGACATCAAACGGGTGCGCGCCCGCACGTATCAGGCGGCACTTGATATCTGCGGCAACAGCGCGCCCATATCCGGCGCCGAGGCGCGCTTCAGCCTGCCGTACACCATGGCGGCGGCGATGCGTTTTGGCAGTGTGCGACTGCGCGCGTTTGAACCCGAGAACCTGACCGACCCTGATCTGCTCGATTTCGCTTCGCGCGTTGAGGTGATCGTTGATCCGGAGCTGCAGAGCCGGTTTCCGAAGGCGCGGTCGGCCACCGTAGAAATTGACCTCGTTGACGGATCCACCGTGAGCCGTCACGCGCCGACGCGAAAGGGTGATCCCGAGAACCCACTGACGGTTGACGAGATTAACGACAAGTACGATGAGCTGGTGACACCCGAGATGGGTTCGTCAGCGAGTCGGTTGCGCGCGATGCTCTGGAACATGGAGCGCGAGACATCCGTTCGCGCGTTGATCGCGCGTGCGAGCAGTTCCCGTCCAGCAGTCTCCAGTGCATGAGGTGATCACGCACCGTTTCGTAAAAATCACCGCACCGGGGGAACGCACTCACACCGTGCGTTCGAACCTGTTCGTGATTTTTCGATGATGGGTTTTTTTCCCACTGTCGCTGTACCTCCATCACAGTTCCCTGTTGTCTCCCCGACACAAACCCTGTGAATCGTTTGAGTGTGCGTTAGCAATCCGTTGGGTGTGATAGAAATTACTGCGTTGATGTTATCGCTTCACGATACTTTCTTATCGGTCATTGTCATCACGGTAGTGATCGCGACGGGTGATACAAATTCCAGACAATAAGCCCGCGGGTCTGATTCCAGGGTCACTTAGACTCTCAGACCAACGGAGATGGCGCGACGCGCGATGAGATCTCCGATCGAGCATTAACTAATGGGTGGTAACAGCAACATGGCGATGGCGGTATGGCAAACCATGGGGGTGGTCGCGGAGCGTGCGCGTTCTGCAATTGTTTTTTTGATCCGGTCGTTCACGAACGAACCGATGAACGAATCGATGATTGCTGCGCAGAGCCCGGTCGGTGCGTCTCGTCGTGCGCTGGCCTGGATCACGGCAGTAGTCCTGAGTCTTGGACTGACTTCGCCGGCGGCAGCCCAGGATTTACCTGACGGGTTCAGTATCGAGACGGTGGCAAGCGGAATGGTGCTGCCGGTTGCTTTTGATCGGGGCGTCAGCGGGATGTACTACGTCGCTGAAAAGCGCGGTAGCGTTGCGGTTATCGACAACGGCCAGCTGCTGACTCAGCGTTTCCTCGATATCTCGAACAAGGTCAACACAAATTCTGACCGGGGAATGCTCGGTATTGCGGTGCACCCGGATTTCCCGTCGTCGCCCTACGTCTATGTGCTCTATACCTACGATCCGCCGGAGGTGTTCGGCAACTCCGGACCGGCTGGACCTGATGGCGCGGGTAACCGTGTGTCGCGCCTGTCCCGTTTCACCGCAGACGCCAGCACAGGCTACCGCCAGGCGGTGGCCGGTAGCGAACTCGTGCTGCTCGGAACAAACAGCGTCTGGGCCAACATTGGAAGTCCCGGTGGCGATTACTCAAGTGCTCGCTCGTGTGAATTTGGCGTTAATAACTACATCGAGGATTGTCTGCCAATTGACGAGTTATCTCATACGATTGGCGACGTGCGCTTCGCGCCTGATGGTGCGTTGATCGTTTCAAGTGGCGATGGTGCGAGCTATCACTCCGTTGTCTATGGTGCCGTCCGCGCCCAGCACCTGGATTCACTCGCAGGAAAACTCCTTCGAATTGATCCCGCCACCGGAAACGGCCTTCCGGATAACCCCCACTACAACGGTGATCCGTCTGCCAATCGATCCAAAGTCTGGAGTTTTGGTTTACGCAATCCATTTCGCTTCACCCTGCATCCGACGACAGGTGAACCTGCGATCGGTGACGTTGGCTGGGCCAACTGGGAAGAAATCAATATCGGCTCTGACAAAAACTTCGGCTGGCCTTGCTACGAAGGGGCCAACGGCTTTAACGCACAGCAGCAAAGTTATGCGTCCTACGGCGAATGTCAGAATCTGTACAACGTCAGTTTTACGGCGACAGCGCCAGCCTACGCCTATGACCATCTCGGGCTGAGCGCCTCTGTGCAGATCGGCGACTACTACTCGGGTCAGAAATGGCCATCCAGATACCGCGGTGCCCTGTTTTTTTCCGACATCAATCGAAGTGTTGTCGAGTACGTAACGTTTAATTCCTCAGGTGCGGTCTCGGCTAACTACACGTTCGCGACTGACATCGGCGGTATTGCGCAGATGAAATACGCAAACGATGGGGATATCTACTTTCTGAATCTGTATTCCGGAAGCCTGCAGATATTTCGATATGACGCGACCAATGAACCGCCGGTTGTTGTTCTTGATAACGATGTCTCAACCGGTACGAGTCCGCTGGTTGTTCAGTTCAACGGGTCATCCTCGTTTGACCCGGAAGGTGAGCCGTTGGATTATTTCTGGGAGTTTGGTGATGGCTCGACATCTTCATCGGCTAACCCTTCTCACACGTTCACAACGCCGGGTGATTTTTTCGTACGCCTGACCGTAACCGATGTTGAAGGGGTTTCCAGATCGGACACAACCGCCATCAACGTTGACAATCTGCCGCCGACGATCACGCTTTCGACAAATCCGGGTGCGACTCTTTATCGCCCGGGCCAGTGGGTCGCTCTGTCAGCGACGGCGACCGATCCGGACGAAGGTACCCTGAATTCAGGTGCAATCAGCTGGGATGCGGAGCTGCTTCATGCAGATCACGTGCATCCCAACTTCTTTGCCGCATCCGGCGCAAACACCGGGTTTCAGTATCCTGATCATGGCGACGATACAAGAGTTCGAGTCTGCGCGATTGCTACAGATTCAGGTGGATTGACTGATGAAATCTGCGATGTGATCAAGCCACAGACCGTTCAATACACTTTAAATTCAGTGCCAGACGGACAGCCTCTGACGTTCAACGGGCAAACTCGAAACACGCCATTCACGGTCACGACTGTGATCGGTGGCTCGCGCACGCTCTCGGCCTCTGCCGTTAACAGCGACGGAACGACATTTGATCGCTGGTCTGACGGCGGTGCAATGACACATGTGATTTCGATCGGAACGCAGCCAACCACTATTACCGCGTTTTTCGATACCCAGTCCGACACCGACGGTGACGGTGTTCTTAACTCTGAGGAAATCATCTGGGGAACTGATTTTCTGGTTCCCGATACAGACACCGACAGTGACGGGACGCCTGATTTTATCGACAGCAACCCGGCATCCGCCAGTGACAGCGGCTTCAGTCTCTATCTCGAGCCCGGCGTCAAACGAAGCGGCAACTTCGGTCATCAGTATGGCGATAGCGAGTACTACAGCAGATTGCGGGTTGCGTTCGAAAACCCCGCGACTGATGTACTGCTCAGCGTGACCGGCTGGAACGTGTCGCCGCGGGAGATTGGCGTCAAGCACAGCAGAAACGGCCAGTCGTTTACCAAGTTCACGACTCTGCAGCCGGGCAACAACAAGGTTGTGCTGACGAGTTCGCAGCTTGCGAGCGGTCGAAACTGGGTCGATTTTGTCTCGCGCACGCCGGGGCAGTCCTGGGGCTTGAGTAAGGTCAAGCTGCTTCCAATCAGCTCACCGACGCTCGAACCGCTGGTGATCGGAACGAACAACTACAGTGCCTACGGCAAGGGAGTTGGCGACAGTCTTCACCCGTGGCTGGTTCGCACAAGCTTCGGCTGGGTCAGCGGGCCACACGAGCTTCGGTTCAAGCTGTACAACCAGACGGAAAAAGGTCAGGTCGCCGTCTATCTCAATGGCACCCGGATCTATGAGTCTGCAGCCGCAACCGCAGACAAATGGACGGGTCGAATTACAGTGCCACTGCCCACGGCCCTGATCACGGGGCAGAATGTGGTGGAGTTTGTGACCCGTGGCGGCAAGCGGGCGTGGGGCGTGAAAAAGCTGCTGGTGCGACCTGTCCCGTAAATCCGGGATATTCGCCGCGCGGGTCTTCGGGACGCTTCGGCGACAGGGTTCGGGGGGCCTTGCGTTTTCCGGGTCAGTCAGGCGGCACGGTTGGTCTCGGTGAGACTTCGGACGAGTGGTCAAATGCGCTGCTGCGCAGCAGGACGCGCCCGTGATGCCTCCACAATGGGCTGAAAATCACTGTTTTTATCAGTTTGTGTGTCATGGGGGGTATCGGTTTGGGCTCGATTTTCGTTCAATAGCGCTCCCGTCGTGTCACCGGGAGGGGGGTGAAGGCTATACTTCGCACCTTGAGCCTATGGGCGGCGGGCGGCAATAGCAGGCGTGTTGCAGGCTCAAGACATCGGACTTTTGGCCGATGTTACGAGCGTCGACAAACCGATCCACATCGA
>CALHMG010000317.1 GCA_938034705.1 uncultured Gammaproteobacteria bacterium | reverse complement strand
CGGATTGTTCGTGGGCCTCTTGAGCAACGTGTTGCTCAAATCGATGAGGCTCGCTGATACCCGACACCGGCTGCTGGCGTCGACTTTCGCGGCTGCCATCTGGCTGCTGCACCCGATACAGGTCTCAACGACGCTCTACGTTGTCCAGCGGATGACCCAGTTGTACACGCTGTTCCTGCTGGCGGCGGCAACCTGGTATGTCCATATTCGACTGCGAATTCATGACGCAAACCAGCATGCTCCCGCGCCTGGAGTCAGCCGCGCTCAATGGTCTGGACTGTGGCTGGGTTGCGGACTTTGCGTCGTGTTTGCGATTGGATCCAAAGAGACGGCGATCGTTTTTCCACTCCTCGTCATCGCCCTGGACGTAACTGTCCTGTCCCATCTGACGTGGCCTGGCAGATGGGGCAAAGCCGCCTGGAGATTCTGTGCGACTGCGCTGCCGCTCGCGCTGTTCACCGTCTACACGATGATGTCGTGGCCGACCCTCGGTCAGCGTTTTGCAATCTACAGGTTCGATCTTGTGGAGCGACTGCTGACCCAACCACGCGTGCTGCTGGATTATCTCGGCACACTGTTCATTCCCCGCATACGGGGGCTCAGCCTCTTTCATGACGACTTTGTCGTGTCACAGGGCCTTTTCGATCCGATCAGCACGGTCGTGGCTATCGCGGTTGTGGCTTTGGCGATTACTCTGGCAATCGTCTTCAGAAAGCGTCATCAGATTCTGGCTTTCGCGACGCTTTGGTTTTTTGGCGCGCACGCCCTTGAGGCGGGCCCGCTTCCGATCGAGCTGTACTTTGAACACCGCAACTACCTGCCCGCCGTCGGTCTCGCCGTCGCCGCCGCGGCCGGCCTTTTGTGGACGATGCAAAAATCGCCAAAGGCCGCACGCTTTGGCGCGCCGACGGTCGTCATGATACTGGCGGCCTTCTGCCTGCAAACTTCGCTGTCGTGGCAGTCGCCCCTGGCGCGCGACGCGATCTGGGCTAACGAACACCCGGATTCACTGCGAGCACAAATTCAGTTCAGCTCTTCATTACGCGAAGCCGGCGCCGTGGATCAGGCTCTCGACGTGATCGACCCGGCCAGATTCTCAAATCCGAACTCTCTTCACTACCTTGCGCACGCGGCCAGCAGCTGCCTTGCGAGAAAGGATCCCCCCGCTGACTGGCTAAAGTCCGCTACCCGGTCTGTGGACACTGACGTCGTCTGGCAATGGGTACCCAACCAGGTCGAGTCGATTCTGGTCAGCATTCGCAAAGGTCGCTGCCGCGTACAACACGACGACGTTATCAAAGTGCTGGACGCGCACCTCGATCAGCCAATCTATCGACTCTCAAGCACCACCCACTACAACTTGCTTCATCTGAAGACTGAAGTTCTCGCCCAGCTGGAACGCTATCCAGAACTCGCAGCAACGGTAGATCACACGATCGATCTGTACCGAAAACCTCAGTCCTACCTGACCAAGTCCCGACTGGCGATGAAAATCAATAACCTCGACCTGGCCGAGGAGACCGCGCAAACGGGTCTGGCTCGCATAGCCGAACTGAACACGCCGTCCATCCGTCAGTTTGTCCCGCAATTTGAGTCCGTTCTCCAGCAGATCGCGGCCCGGAGGAACCAGAGCAACCGGACCACGGCGACCGAGCTTCCACAATCCAACTGACCCTGAATCGACAGGGCATGTCGTGGCCTCGGCCACGTCCGGGTGGCCCTGAAATCTTGTCTACACTTAAAGTGATCGCCACCGCGCCTGAGTTCCCATACGCAGATGTCCGCAAAGTACTCACAAGTCAGTATCGTCATCCCGTGTCTTAACGAACACGAGGCCGTGACCGTGTTGCTGGACAAACTGGTCTCGACGGTGCCTGGTGCGGAAATCCTGCTGGTCGATGACGGTTCGAGTCCCCCGCTGCCCGACCACGCGGGCGTTCATCTACTTCGCCATCCGACCAACCTTGGCAACGGTGCGGCGATCAAGACAGGAGCGCGTAACGCGACGGGTGAAATCCTGGTCTTCATGGACGCGGACGGACAGCACGATCCTGCGGATATTCAGCGATTGCTGGACAAGATGAACGAAGGGTTCGACCTCGTCGTGGGCGCACGCGATGGCGGCTCCCAGGCGAGTTTCCATCGACGTATCGCGAACGGGTTCTACAATCGGCTCGCCAGTTTGATGGTCGGGCATCAGATCGATGACCTCACATCGGGCTTCAGAGCCGCGCGAGCGCGTTATTTCCGCAACTTCATCTATTTGCTGCCCAACGGATTCTCCTACCCTACAACCAGCACCATGGCGTTTTTTCGCAACGGCCACGCGGTTGCCTACATCCCGATCAAAGCTCACAAGAGAACCGGCAAGAGCAAAATCCGGTTGCTGCACGATGGTTTGAAGTTTCTCCTCATCATTACGAAAATTGGCGCTCTGTTCTCGCCCATGCGATTTTTCGCCCCGATCGCCGCCGCGTTATTTACCCTCGCGTCGATCCACTACCTGACGACCTACGTCACATCAGGCCGTTTTACCAACATGAGTGCGGTGCTGTATCTCGCATCCCTCTCAACACTGCTGATCGGGGTGGTCTCTGAACAGGTATCTGCCCTGCACTACCGCTTCTCGGAGGAGCGTCGACGGGCCAGCGACTACCGCGTGCACGGTAGCCTGCCCGAGGCCTCGCGCGATACGGCTACAGCGCCCCGGACGCGTTCTGAGGAGCTTCCGGAGACCTCCTGAAACCGGTGTTTTTGCTCGAAATCCCCCCATAAATTGGGACTTTCGGGAACCCGGTGAGCGATTGAATTCCCAATGGGCTGGTCTATGCTGATTTTAAGGCCCGGTGGGGGCCCTAGCCTGTCCTGGCACCACAGGATTTGGTCCACAGAAGGTCGGCAATTGCCGATCCGATACTGCTCCGGGTCTCGTCAAAACCTGACGGGAATCTCGCGACAGGACTAGACAGACACAGGGATATATCGCCAAGTCATGGCTACAGCATCAGCATCATTTGCGCTCTCGGGGCTTGCCTCTCGGCTAGTCCGTGATGGCGTGATCGACGAATCCGTCGCAAAAACGGTTAGCGAAAAAGCTAACGAAGCCGGCATTTCGTTCATCAGCCAGATTTACGAAGAACCGAACATTGACGGCAGCCGGGTCGCTCAGATGGCTTCTGAGGAATTTGGCGTGCCTTACGTCGATGTCGGTCAGATCGAAATCGATTCCACCACTGTCGAACTGGTCTCTGAGAAGATCATGTCGAAGAATCAGGTCCTGCCGCTGTACAAGCGCGGGACCAAACTGTTTGTTGCGCTGACCGACCCACTGGACACGCGTAAACTTGATGATGTCAAATTTCACACCGGTCTTGGAATTGAAGCGACGATCGGTGACGGCAAGAAGATTGCAGATGCAATCGAAAAAGCGGCTGACGCAGCCGACACTTCGATGGCCGATCTTGACGATGATCAAGAACTTGACGATATCGATATTTCAGCGGAAGAAGATGCTCCCGCTGACGATGGTGAAACCGGCGGTGAGCTGGACACCCCAATCGTTCGATTCGTAAACAAGCTGCTTCTGGACGCGATCAACAGAGGCGCGTCAGATATTCACTTTGAGCCGTACGAGAAGTCCACACGGGTTCGCTTCCGTGTTGATGGCGTACTGCACGAGGTCGCATCTCCTCCGACAGCGCTGTCCGGTCGAATCTCCGCACGTATCAAGATTCTTTCAAGGCTTGATATTGCCGAGCGCAGGGTACCTCAGGACGGACGAATGAAAATGCGCCTGTCCAAGAACCGCTCTATCGACTTTCGTGTCAGCACACTGCCAACACTGTTCGGTGAAAAGGTCGTTATTCGTATTCTTGACGCCTCCGCCACAGAGCTTGGTGTCGAAGCGCTCGGATTTGACGAGGTTCAGGAAAAGCAGTACATCGACGCCATTCAACGGCCGTACGGCATGGTGCTGGTTACGGGCCCAACCGGTAGTGGTAAAACCGTATCGCTGTATACGGCTCTCGGTGTTCTGAACACACCCAAAATCAATATCTCTACCGCGGAAGACCCGGTGGAAATTAACGTGGCCGGTATCAACCAGGTCAACATCAACGACAAGGCTAACCTGACGTTTGCGGCCGCGCTGAAGTCGTTTCTGCGTCAGGACCCCGACGTCATCATGGTTGGTGAGATTCGAGATCTGGAAACCGCAGATATTTCGATCAAGGCATCGCAAACGGGTCACCTCGTTCTGTCGACGCTTCACACCAACGATTGTCCAACGACCATCACGCGTTTGCTGAATATGGGCGTGCCCGCTTTCAACGTTGCATCATCGGTACACCTGATACTTGCGCAGCGTCTGGCTCGAAAGCTCTGCGATACCTGCAAAGAGCCCCTCGACATACCTGACAAGGCTTTGCTCGCGGCAGGTTTTAAGCCCGAAGAACTCGAAGAACTTACCGTCATGGGTCCAAAAGGCTGCGATATCTGCACCAGCGGCTACAAGGGGCGACTGGGTATTTTCCAGGTAATGCCGATATCGGAAACCATGCAGGAAATGATCATGAAGGGCTGCACCTCCTTCGATATTGAACAGCAGGCGGCGAAAGAAGGAGTCAACGACCTGCGCCGTTCCGGACTAAACAAGGTAGCGGCTGGACTAACAAGTCTTGCCGAAGTCGAACGAGTAACTAATCAATAGCCATGGCCACTAAAAAACAAGCAAAGATGACCACCTTCCAGTGGGAAGGTATGGACAAGAAAGGCCGAAAGGTCCGGGGCGATATCGACGCGCCAAGTCAGGCGTTCGTAAATGCAACACTTCGTCGCCAGGGAATCAAGCCGACCAAAGTCAAACGGCAGTCTAAGTCTCTCGGCGGCAACAAAAAGATCAAGAGTAAAGAGATCGCGATGGCGACTCGTCAGCTGGCAACAATGATCGAGGCCGGCATACCCGTATCCCAGTGCATCAGCGGCATCGCCCGGGGACACGAGAACCCGTCAGTGCAGAAGCTGTTCAATTCGATTCGACAGGATGTTGAGGGTGGATCCACCATGGCCCAGGCCATGGGCAAGCACCCGAAGTACTTCGACAAGCTGTACTGCAACCTGGTAGATGCCGGCGAGCAGTCCGGTACGCTGGACCGCCTGCTTGACCGTATTGCCGTCTACCTCGAAAAAATCGAGGCGATCAAGAGCAAAATCAAATCCGCAATGTTCTACCCGATCGCGGTATTGATCGTCGCGGTAGTCGTTGTGACTATTCTGCTTATCTTCGTTATCCCACAGTTCGAAAGTCTGTTCACAGGCTTTGGTGGAGAACTGCCAGCCCTGACGGCCTTTGTCGTCAAGTGCTCGAGATTCATGCAGGAATGGTGGTGGCTCATATTTGGAATCGTCGGCGCGGTGATTTTCGCCGTGGTCAGCGCATTCAAGCGATCGGAGAAATTTCGTTACGGATTTCACAAAGTTCTGCTCAAGTCTCCGGTATTTGGTCCTGTGCTGCTGAAGTCAACGATTGCACGATTTTCCCGTACGCTCGCAACCATGTTTGGAGCGGGGGTACCACTGGTGGACGCGCTTGAATCTGTGGCCGGGGCGTGCGGAAACCTGGTCTACGAGAAAGCTATTCTCGAAATCAAAAACGAGGTCAGTACCGGCCGCGGGCTGGAGCAGTGCATGCAGGACTCCGGTCTGTTTCCGAACATGGTTCTGCAGATGATCTCCTCCGGTGAGGAATCCGGTGAACTCGAAACAATGCTGGACAAGGTCGCCGACTTTTATGAACGAGAAGTTGACGATGCCGTTGAGGCACTGAGCAGTCTGCTCGAGCCGATCCTGATTGTTATTCTGGGTGGCCTCGTCGGTACCGTTGTGGTGTCGATGTACCTGCCGATCTTCAAACTGGCTGCCGTTATCTAGGCAAAGGCGACGAACGCCTGCCGGCTGGCGCCGAAACAGATGTCGGGCGCTCAGGCAGTGTACTGACAGTATCGACGCCCGAATAATTCGGGCGTCGTCATTTAGACGGTATACTCAGCTCTGACGACGCATCGGTACCCGGAAGAATTACCGCAAGCAATCGCCCGAAAGAAAAAGCTATGGACAGCATCATTCAGATCTTTCGTGACCAGCCAGCCGTATTTTTTGTAAGCGCTACGCTGCTGTCACTATGTGTGGGGAGCTTCCTCAACGTCGTTATCTATCGTCTGCCCAAGATGATGCACTACGACTGGCTTGGACAGTGCCGTGAATATCTTGCCGGCGCGGAAGCGGAAAACCGAACCGAGATCCCGGACACCCCCTTCAACCTGACCAAACCTGCTTCGACCTGTCGCAACTGCGGCAACGGCCTGCGCGCCGTGGACAATATTCCGGTGGTGAGCTGGATATTCCTTCGAGGCAAGTGCGCTCACTGCGGAACGAAAATTTCAGCACGCTATCCCGTTGTCGAGATACTGACCGCACTGCTCGGGCTCGCCGTTGTCGTGCACTTCGGGGTGACCTGGCAGTCCCTGGCCGCGCTGGTATTCACCTGGTCGCTGGTCGCGTTGAGCTTTATCGATTTCGACGAGCAGATTCTGCCCGACAGCATCACGCTGCCCATGCTCTGGCTTGGCCTTCTCGTCAACCTTCTCGGCGTGTTCGAGCCCCAGGTCACGCTTAAGACGGCGGTCATCGGCGCGATCGCCGGTTACATGGTCCTGTGGATCGTGTTTCAGTTATTTAAACTGGTGACAGGGAAAGAAGGCATGGGGTTTGGCGACTTCAAGCTGCTCGCCATGCTCGGAGCCTGGCTCGGCTGGGAAATGCTGCCGCTGATAGTCATCCTGTCCGCTTTCGCGGGCGCGATTCTTGGCCTCGCGATCATCACCTTTCGCGGCAAGGACAAAGATCAACCAATGCCCTTCGGTCCGTATCTGGCTATCGCTGGCTGGATCGCGCTGATGTGGGGCGACACCCTCGTGGACAAGTATCTGCAGTTCGCCGGATTCTGACTGCGCGACCCCGGCGTAGCAGACTGGCCGCACAGACGAATGTGTGAGCTCGACGATCAACGGAGTGTTGAACGCCGCAACCGCAGCCTCGATCGCCGGAACTTTGATCCGGCACACCGGCATTGCGTTACAATCGTCGCCCCAACCGTCTTAAGGACCTGATCGATGCTCCGCGTGGGACTCACGGGCGGAATCGGCAGCGGCAAAAGCGCCGTATCCAGATTCTTCGAAACATTCAACGTGCCCGTCAGCGATGCTGACGTGATTGCTCATGCGGTCACGAGCAACCATCACCCTGCCCTGTCGCAGATCAGCGAGACCTTTGGCGCAGACGTCGTCGATGCCAACGGAAATCTCGACCGTGATGTGATGCGCAAGATCGTATTTGATGATCCTCAGCAGAGAACCAGACTGGAGGAGATACTGCATCCCGTCATTCGTGAGGCGATGCGGGTCGAAATCGAGGGGTTCTCGGCGCCCTACTGCATTCTGGTCATACCGCTGCTGGTGGAAGGCAAAACCCACCCGCTGGTCGACGAAATTCTGGTTGTCGACGCGCCCGACGACGCCCGAATCGAGTGGATCAAAAGCAGAAGCGGACTGAGTGAAGAGAGGATTCGATCAATCTTTGACGCCCAGGCGAGTCGCGAGGAGCGCCTGGCAGCGGCCGACAACGTCATTCAGAACATCGGCACGCTGGAAGAACTGCAGGCGAAAACACAACGCATGCACGAATACTATCTGGAAAAAACCTCGGGTTAATCGACCCCTTGCTGTTGCGCCTGCCGGCGCTTCAGGGCCTTCACCATCACCTCGTTCGCCGCGAGCATGGTGAAGTCATCAAGCTCAGAAATTTTGGCCCACGTGACTGCCTGACCTTCGAGACCGCGCGCAGCGCCAGACCATCGAGTCACCTCCAGAACTTCAAGCATCACCGTTTTGCCAGGATAGGCGTGCCGTACCCGCATAAACGGTTCCGAGCTCAGCACGGCAACGTCGATTTCTTCAGCAAGTTCCCGGGCAACCGCGGCTTCGGGAAGCTCATCGGGCTCGATCTTTCCGCCCGGGAATTCCCATTGTCCGGCAATTTCCGGCGGCTCTGTCCGCTGCTGGATGAGCACCCTGCCGTCATCGTCAAAGACCAGCCCGACGACGACGCTAAGCAGTTTCCCGGTCACACAGTGCTCAGGCAAGTTTGCCGTGGCACTGTTTGAATTTCTTGCCAGAGCCACATGGACATTTTTCGTTACGCCCAACCTTCTTGCCATCGCGAACAAACGGCTGCTCGGCGACGGCGGTATCGCCGGACTGAGGATTCGCCGCAATCGCCGAGCCAGCGACTCCCGCCGCGGCGCCAGCGGGGGCTGCGCCTGGTATACCCTGTGGTGGTGGTGCGGCTATTGGCGCCGCTTCGGCGGCATCCGCATGAACAAACTCCATGTTGGAATTGTCCTGCTCGCGTCGGCGACGCTCCATTTCTTCAACGTCGTTCTCGGTCTGAATCTGAACCCGCGACAGAAGAACGATCACATCACGCTTGGTGCCTTCAAGCATGTCGGTAAAGATCTCGAATGCTTCGCGCTTGTATTCCTGTTTGGGGTTTTTCTGAGCGTAACCTCGCAGGTGAATACCCTGGCGCAGATGGTCCATATTGGCCAGATGCTCTTTCCAGTGCTCATCGAGAACTTCCAGCATCACGGCCTTTTCCAGATGTCGCATGATCTCCGGGCCGTAGTTCTGTTCTTTCTCGTTATACGCCGTCACGATCTGTTCTTCGATTTTTCGACGAAGCGTTTCTTCATACAGTTCATCGTCGTCCTTGAGCCATTGCGCTACCGGAAAGTCCAGTCCAAACGAGGCTGTCAGCTCCTGTTCAAGGCCCGGTACATCCCACTGCTCTTCAAGACTCTGGGGCGGGATGAACTCGTCGATGATGGAATCTACGACCTCGGTTCGAGTTTCCGTGATGGTCTGGGAAATATCGTCGTGCTCCATAAGCGCGTTGCGTTGCTCATAGATCACCTTGCGCTGTTCGTTCGCAACATCGTCGAACTCAAGCAGCTGCTTTCGAATGTCAAAGTTGTGTCCTTCGACTTTCTTCTGGGCGTTTTCGATGGCCTTGGTTACCCAGGGATGCTCAATCGCCTCACCGTGCTCCATGCCGAGCTTCTGCATCAGATTCGATACTCGCTCCGACGCAAAAATCCGCATGAGGTTGTCTTCAAGTGACACAAAGAAGCGGCTCGAACCCGGGTCGCCCTGTCGTCCGGATCGACCACGCAGCTGGTTGTCGACTCGTCGAGATTCGTTGCGTTCGGTGCCCAGAACGTGCAGTCCACCGGCCGCCTTTACGGCATCGTGGCGAACCTGCCACGCCGCACGGATCTTTTCCGCCTCGATTTCTGCATCGTCACCGAGTTCGGCAAGTTCCGCATCAAGACTTCCGCCGAGCACGATATCCGTACCGCGACCGGCCATATTGGTTGCGATCGTGACCGCGCCGGGGCTTCCGGCCTGGGCGATGATCTGCGCTTCGCGTTCATGCTGCTTGGCATTCAGAACCTCGTGGGCAATTCCGCCCTTGGTCAGCGCCGCGGACAGCCTTTCTGAAGAATCGATCGACGCGGTACCCACCAGCACCGGCTGGTCCTTTGCCCGGCATTCCTTGATCGCCTCTTCGATAGCGTCAAATTTTTCTTCTTCTGTGCGGTAAACAAGATCAGGCGCGTCGTCACGAATCATGGCGCGGTGGGTTGGAATAACCACACACTCCAGTCCATAGATTTGCTGAAATTCTTCGGCTTCAGTATCCGCCGTTCCTGTCATTCCGCTCAGTTTGTCGTAGAGCCTGAAGTAGTTCTGGAACGTGATCGATGCAAGCGTCTGGTTTTCCTGATTGATCGTAACGCCTTCCTTTGCCTCCACGGCCTGGTGAAGACCTTCTGACCAGCGCCGCCCGGCCATCATGCGACCGGTGAATTCGTCGATAATGACAATCTCGCCGTTGCGAACGATGTAGTCGACGTCCCGCTTGAATACCGCGTGAGCTCTCAGTGCCGCATAGACATGGTGCAGCAGAGCGATATTGGTCACGTCGTACAAAGAAGAATCCGCATCAAGCAGGCCCGCCTCTTCAAGCAGCCGCTCTGCGTTCTCGTGTCCCTCTTCGGTCAGGGTAATCTGTCTGGACTTTTCATCAACGCTGTAGTCACCGGGGCCGTCCTCTTCGTGTTGAACGGTCAATTTAGGAACAATGCTGTTGATGCTCTGATACAGGTTTGTTGCGCCTTCGGCCGGACCCGAAATGATCAACGGCGTTCGGGCCTCGTCGATCAGGATGGAGTCCACCTCGTCGACAATCGAAAAACTGAGCGCGCCCTGTACACGGTCCCGAGAGCTGATCTTCATGTTGTCGCGAAGATAGTCGAAGCCGTATTCGTTGTTGGTCCCGTAGACGATCTCGCACTGGTAAGCGGCGCGTTTGTCTTCGTCAGTTTGACCAGAGACAACCACACCCACCGAAATGCCAAGACGTTCGTAGAGCTTCGCCATCCAGGCCGCGTCTCTTGACGCCAGATAGTCGTTAACGGTGACCACATGAACAGACTCACCGATTAACGAATTGAGATATGCGGGCAGGGTCGCAACAAGCGTCTTGCCTTCACCCGTTTTCATCTCGGAAATCTTGCCGTTGTGCAACACCATGCCACCGATCAACTGAACGTCGAAGTGACGCAGCCCGAGGCCTCTGACCCCGGCTTCGCGTACCGCGGCAAACGCTTCGGGCAGCAGCTGATCGAGAGTTTCCCCGTTACTGAAGCGCTGTCGGAATTCGGGCGTTTTCGCTTTGAGTTCGTCGTCCGAAAGCGCCTGCATCGACGACTCCAGAGCGTTGATCGATTCAACCACCCGCGACATCTGTTTAACCAGGCGCGAGTTTCGGGAGCCAAAGATCTTGGTGAGCATGTGTAAAGTTGTCCGTTACGTTGTTGCGACGCCGGCAAACCGGCCAGGCGATACTAAAATCTGGTTATCCGTGCACTGATTTTCAACCAGTGTGCCGAAAGGCAGGTTTCGGGCCGATTGGGCGTTTTCGCCGGCTGTGAGCGCCATTGCCTGTACTCATATTATAGGGCGTGCCCCGGAACCAGAGGG
>CALHMG010000316.1 GCA_938034705.1 uncultured Gammaproteobacteria bacterium | reverse complement strand
GGGTCACTGCGGACCCAGGAAGAGTCGACAACGGTTGCCCACAAGTTCCGTGAAGAGATGGATTTTCTCGACAGCAATCCGTGTTGGTGGACGGAGTGTACGCGTGATCAAGATGGTGACGGTGTGCCGGACGCCGCAGATGCGTTCCCTGCCGACGATACTGAATGGCTCGATACAGACGGTGATGGCACGGGCAACAACGCCGATACGGATGATGACGGCGATGGCGCAGACGATACCGTCGATGATTTCCCACTCGATCCCGGTGAATACGTTGACACAGATGGCGATGGCGTAGGCGACAACGCTGATGTGTTTCCGTCACTTGCCAGCGAATATCGGGATACTGATGGTGACGGTGTCGGTGACAACGCCGATCTCGATCTGGATGGGGATGGTGTCGATGATTTGAGCGATCTGTTTCCCCATGACCCACTCAATTGGGATGATGCGGACAACGATGGGGTTGGTGACAATGGTGGTTCGTCATCGAATCCAGACACGCAATGTCCATCGACGATGTCGCTGGGTTACATAGGGCCGGGTGTTGCAGCGAGGGATAACGCGACTGGTTCTGGATATCTGATGTGGTCATCCGAGAGTGTGCATACGCGTTTTAATCCTGCACCATTGTCGCTAAATGCAGATCATCTAATAGCGGTTCAATATTCGGGCGGCCAATGGTACGTAGACACCAACACGAGTTTGGTTGCGTTCACACCGGCCGCGACAGACTGTCTGGTCGCTCAGATCGATTTCAGCGCGGACACGATCGTGGCCCTTCAAGGTGTCAGTGCTGTAGTAAACGGCATTGACTCAGGCTACGCGACCGGTGACCTGACAGTCACGGCGAACATGTGGAATGGCAATAGCAATTCTGGCGAATTCGGAGTGACTGGCACATCGATTAGCCATTGATTCCACAACTTTTTCTAGCGAAATATTGTTCCCATGGTCATATACGGAACAAGTAACTCCGACCACACTTGATGCGTTGAGGGAGAGGGCAACTAAAGTTGCTCCACCCACCGACCCGATTCCGTTCCTTTGCACAGATAACCACCGTTTACGCGTCTGATATAAGCAAAATTCCTAGTTTCACCGGGAACGTGAAAGACGCACTTTGTTTAGCGTAGACCGGCGGTAATATCAGACCGATAAGCCGACCGGGACAGGTGGGTGCTTCAGGGACGCAGTAAACCGCGGCTTTGTTGCGATGCCCGGCAGCAACGCTGTCGATCGCATTTAGGGTAGGGATCACTCCAAACATGATTTTTTAAGGGCTTGGTGATGCAGCCACAAGAGTGTGCACGCCAGTCCGACTCGCGCTGTTGGTCGGAAGCAGGACGTTTTCGAACACGGCTCGAAATTGCCTTGGGAGGCGATTGGAGAGATGGAAGGAAGTACGTCATTCATTGAGTTGTGGGGTGCATCACAGCCCTACCTTCTGGTAGCGGCATCGATGTTACTCGGTATCGGGATTGGAGCCGTCGTCGGTATCTTCCTCGGTTATCGTGTTCTCATGCGGCCGTTACAGCGCCGATATCAGAGTGAGCTCGGAGTCGCTAACGAAGAAATCATTCGTATCAAAACTGATTTCAGCGAATACAAGCGTCGTGTACGGCGCAAGCTTGAACGCGAAATCGCCAGGATCCGGACTCAGGAACCTGTGATCGCGGCAACTTCGGCGCCAGTAGTTGGCGCGGCGCCGGGAACCGTCACCGGACAAAGCAACGATCAGTACCGTGAGCAGGTTGCCGAATATTTCAGAACCACCGCTGAGTTGTTTCGTGAAATGCAGGACGCGCAGCAGGCGATGTTTGATCAGATGCAGCGTGTGAATCATCGATACACGCAGGTGATCGAACATGTGAATAGCGGTGCCACGACACTGACCGGAGGGTTGCCCCCGGCAGACTCTCGATCATCGTTGCCGCGCGATCGCACCGGTTCAGCGCCACAGCCAGCCGGGCCGCCACGACATCAGTCGCGACCGGAGTTCCGCGAGCAACAACGCCGACGACCAACCCAGCGCGTCAGAAAGCCTTCAGCGAACGACAGTGATCGCGCGGCAATCGCGGATTTCATGGCCGATCTTCAACGGCGCGAGGGTCATACCGTTGAGCACGATGGCAATCTTGTAGAGTCGTCTGATCGTTACGAGCAGAATCTGGAAGAACCAAAGCGGCCAGCACCTCAACGCCGTCAGCGTCGCGGTCGACTTGGCAAGTAGCCGACGGCGTCTTGCCAGTGTGAAGATGCGTCCGTCGATTCCGCCGGTGCAGATCGCCGGAGCGTCTGGTGACAACAACTCAGGAACTGGACCAGCGTCGATTGAGATATCGGCGCCACGTGACCGGACGGCAGAATCGGCGTGGATTGGCGCTTAGCTTAGTCACCGATTTACAGACCGAGTCAGCGCATCGGCTCAGCAATGGGTATTGCAGGCGATAGCGCGTGATCGCGGGGAGATTTCCGGAGTCACCTTGCGTCGACAGCATCGCATCATAGTTAAGTGCCCATCGTTGCCACACGTTCCGGTACCCGGCGGCGAAGAAGTAGCGCCCCGTTGTTTCGAGCACTGATTCGCCCGCACTTTCAATCAGCGAATGCGTATCGGCAAGTTGGCGAATGTCGACGTCACCTCGACGATGCGCCCCGTTTTGAATACAGCTGTGAAACACTGAATGTAACAGCCGGTCGACGGGTGTTGGAATCCGGTAGTGACCCAGCGGCGTGGTGTACTCGCAGGCATCCTGGATGATGCTTTCGGTCGATCTCGCATCGAACCTCTCGGGCAAAAATAGATCACGATGCAAATCCAGAAAGAACGGCGAACCGTTATGCATCGGTGCATATTCTCTGCGCTTCGACACATCCAGACTCTCGTAATAGGCGCGCTCGGATTCACTTTCGCAGCCAAATCCGTTGGCTTGCAGTATCTCGATCGCACTCGGGTATTCCGATTTGCCGACCAGTACATCAAAATCAGACATGACGCGTGTTGCGAGGGCAGGGTCCTGTTGGTCGTGGATAAAGCTCGCACCTTTTACTAACGTCGGGACAATCCCGGCGGCGTTTAGTACGGTGATCGCCTGTTGGAGTCCGACGAGGATGTCCTGGTTTCTTTGGCGATTGAGGCGGGTCGCGGCACGGTAGAACGCCAGAATGTCTTCACCGCTATAGTCGTCAGAATCTTCCCGGTTATCGTTGGGTGGGGCGAAATCCGGCAGGCCGTATCCAAGCGCGGGCGCCAGTCGGTGTGCGGCGGACGCGTGCATGTAAAACCGCCAGTTTTCACCGGTCAGCTCGGCTCGATTTGCCGGTTCACCAGTTACCATTCGGGCAAGCTTACGTAACAGACGGGCTGTATTTTCTGGCAACGGTTTGTCTTCAGCTATTGCAGATGCGATTGCGGAAGAGGTTCGCACGGAAAGTCGCTCCCGGATGGCCAGATTGGTATTCGGTGTTTTTCGGCAGATCACAAGACGCTGGCATATCTGAAGCACTGAAACTGGCCACGTGCCCGGTAGTTAAATAATTGAGCACACAGGAGAATCCGGTGTTTCTGCCCGCCGGGCCTGAGGTAAAATCACCAGCCGCCTTACCGCTTGAATTGTTGTCTCACATGGCCCTCGATCCTTTCTCACGCGAAGTCCTCGAAAAACTGCTGCACGAAAGACTCGAACCGGTGCTGTCTTCCAGGCGCACGGTCACCGAGCCTGCCGATCGCCTGTCGGGGCTGTCGCGCTCGCACCAGGATTTCGCTTTGCGCTGGGCCGGTGTCATTGCCCGCTCGAACGCGGAACTTGGCTATCAGTTCGTCATGCTTGCACCGCGCGCCTTTGAACAGATGGCGCTGGTCGAAGCCGAAGCCTGGGTCATCAACGGCATGGATACCTACGACAGCCAGGGTCTGTATCCGGCGGTCGAGGCGCTGCGATCGATCAACACCTTCAAGGTTGCCGAACAGCAGCGACAGGTCACGGCGCGTTACGAAGACGTGGCCGGCATCCTCACACACTATATCCGCGGTTTGTCCGGGCGCCCCCTGGCGCTGGAAACGTCCGAAGAGCACTACACCGATACCGACACGCTGTACCTGCCTGAATCCATCAGCATGATGGCCGAAGCGAGCGGCAACTTTCGACTCTTCAAGGCCATGGTCTCCCATATGTGGGCGCAGACCTGGTACGGCACGTTCCGAGGCGGCGAGCGGGGTAAACCGTCGCTGCGCAATCTGGGTCGCGAATACGACGATATGGACCGGGCGATGGCTATGTTCAGCCTGCTGGAAACGGTGCGGCTCGACGCCTGTATCGATCGTGATCTGCCGGGCCTGGGGCGCGAAATGGCGGGCCTGCGGGAACAGACGGCTGACGCGACGTGGCCGCGCAACTGGCAGCCATGGCTTGAAAAACTCAAAGCCGAAGACGCCAGCGTGTCGACAACCTGCGAGGCGATAGCCGCACTGTATGACGACGGCGATGAACTCCCCGATGCCATCTGTTACCAGAGCGACATCCGACCTGATCTGGCGATGGAGGCCATGGAAGAGCGTCAGGATCGCGAAAAGAACGAACTCCAGGATCAGCTGCGTGATCTTGCTGAGGAGCAGGGCCTTGATCTGGACGGCGCCACGGGCGAGGAAGATGACGAAATGGGCGGCTTTTCTCTTGAGGAGAGCAGCGACCCGTCCGATCCAGATGGCATGAAGCTCGAACTCAAATTTGGCAGCGAGTCGGTCGAGATGAACGACGAGCTGCGAGCCCTGATTGACTCCATTCTTCAGGATCTCGGCGAGATTCCTGAAGAATATATGGACGTCGAACCCAAAGATGGCGAGTCCGACGCAGAAGGCGGTGAGCCACCGGAGCTCGAAGACCCCGAGCCCGCAGCCAAAGAATGGGTGTACGACGAATGGGACTATCGACGTCAGCACTACCGCAAACAGTGGTGCGTGCTGCGTGAAGTCGAGATGCAGCCGGGCGAGCAGGGCTTTGTTGAGCGAACGCTCGAAAAATACGCTGGCACCGTGACACAGCTGCGAAAGACATTTGAAGCGATACGCGGCGAGCAGAAAACCCAGCGTCGCCAGCCCGATGGCGATGACATCGATTTCGATGCGGTGGTTGACGCCTTCGTGGATCGCGCTCGAGGTCACGAAATGACCGATCGCGTATTCACGCGGCTGCAGCGGTGGGATCGTGACATGGCCGTGGTCTTCATGGTCGACGTCAGCGGGTCCACCAAGGGCTGGATCAATGATGCCGAGCGCGAAAGCCTGGTGCTCCTTTGTGAGGCACTGGAAACGCTCGGTGACCGCTACGCGATTTACGGTTTTTCAGGCACCACGCGCAAACGCTGCGAGCTCTTTACGATCAAGACCATGAACGCGCCGTATAACGAAGAAGTACGACAGCGAATCACCGCAATGCGCCCGCGCGACTACACGCGCATGGGCGTCACCATCAGACATTTGACCCAGTTGCTGATGGATACCGACGCGCGCACGCGACTACTCATCACGTTGTCAGACGGGAAACCCGACGACTACGACGGTTACGGCGGTCAGTACGGCATTGAAGATACTCGCAAGGCATTAATTGAAGCCAAACATGCCGGTGTGCATCCCTACTGCATCACGATTGATTCAGAGGCGCACGACTATCTGCCCCATATGTACGGTGAAGTGAACTATGCCTTTGTGCGCGATGTTCGCCAGCTGCCGGTGCGCGTGTCCGATATCTATCGGCGACTCACCACCTAGACTTGTCGCATCGGATTTACACGTTCCGATCGCCGTCGATGGAAGCTGCGGATCTACTTTGAGTTCGCACAGCCAGGCGACAGCTTCTGCAGCATTTAAAAGCAGACCGCAGCTCGTCTGTTGCTCGCAGAAGCAGCGCCGGGACCATCGTCTGAAAAGACCGTGGGCACCCGCC
>CALHMG010000315.1 GCA_938034705.1 uncultured Gammaproteobacteria bacterium | reverse complement strand
TCCCTTGACCTGGAGTTCAGTGCCGGTGCCGGCATCGAGCGTTATGTGGTCACCCGCGGTCATCCGGGCGTGCAGTTGATCGAAGGCGTCACTCATGACTCAGGTACCTGTTCCTGTCAGCGGATATATCCGAGGCTTTTCAGTTTGACGATGACACGGTGGGCGGCCAGGTCGGGACTCATTTCACTGGTGTCGACCACCATCTCGGGGTTGGCGGGTGTTTCGTAGGGATCGCTTACGCCGGTAAATTCCTTGATCTTGCCCTCTCTCGCGAGCTTGTAAAGTCCCTTTCGATCACGCTGCTCGCAGACCTCGAGCGGCGTATCAACGTGGACTTCAATAAAACCGCCCAGAGGTGAAATCATTTCGCGCACCTCTCGGCGTGTGACGGCGTAGGGTGCGATCGGTGCGCAAACGGCGATGCCACCATTTTTCGTAATCTCGCTTGCGACATAGCCAATCCGCTTGATGTTCAAATCCCGATGCTCCTTGGAAAATCCAAGTTCGCTCGATAGATTTTTCCGCACCAGGTCGCCGTCCAGAAGCGTGATTCGCCGATCGCCCATTTCAAGCAGCTTGACCATGAGCGCGTTGGCGACGGTTGATTTGCCGGATCCGGAGAGTCCCGTAAAAAACACGGTGAAGCCCTGGGCGTTTCGTGGTGGATGTGCCTGTCGCAGTTCCTCCAGAACTTTGGGATACGAAAACCAGTCTTCGATCTCAAGATCCTCGGCCAGTCGACGACGCATTTCGGTATTTGAGATTCGAAGCAGGTGCATGTCTTCGCTGGTCTCGTCGCTTGGCATGTGCTGGGCACGGTCGACGACGTAAACCATCTGCTTGAAAGGCACCATGGTGATATCAAGCTCGCTGGCGTAGCGGGTCATCAGCTCCTGCGCGGCGTACGGCTCGTAGAACTCGTCGCCGTTGTCGTCTTTGGGGCCGGCATGGTCATGCCCGATGATGATGTGGGTGCAGCCGAAATTTTTTCGAATGATCGCGTGCCAGACGGCTTCACGCGGGCCGGCCATTCGCATGGCGAGCGGCAGCAGGGACAGAGCCGTGGTCTGGTCCGGATATTCGTCGAGAATGTGTTCGTAACATCGCACGCGAGTGAAATGATCAATGTCGCCAGGTTGCGTTATTCCGACAACCGGATGAATCAGCAGATTGGCCTCGGCCTCGCGCGAGGCTCTGATCGTGAGTTCATGATGCGCACGATGCATCGGGTTGCGGGTCTGGAACGCCACCACTTTGCGCCACCCGAGTTTTTCGAACCGGTCGCGAAGCTCCTGTGGCGAGTCGCGCAGGTGTTTGAAATCGTAGTGAACGGGATTTTCAACGCCCCGCAACGGGCCACCGATATAAACCGGGTTGGTGTGATGCAACAGGTGGTTCACACCCGGGTGTGCTTCGTCGGTGCTGCCAAATGTCCCCCTGGCCTCAGCCGACTTGTCCGGCGTCCACCTGTCTTGCACCTTCATCGTTGCAAGCAGCACACCTTCGGCATCACGCAACGCGACCTCGTCACCGGTTTCGATACTTGCTGCAAAGTCGTCTGTGACGTCCAGGGTCACCGGTATCGGCCATAAAACGCCGTTACCAAGACGCATGTCAGACACCACGGGATCAAAATCGCTGCGGGTCATGAACCCTTCGAGAGGCGAGAAGCCGCCGTTGAGGATGAGTTCAAGATCACAGACCTGACGTGTCGTCAGATCCCAGGACTTCATGTCGCCCGCCCGCGCCTGTTCGGCAGCGACATCATCGTCGCTCAGGTAAAGATTCTTGAGCTCACCACCGTGAGGTTCTTTGGAGGCTCCCATATCAATATGGCTCCGTAAGGTGTTTTGTTGGATTGCCTGTGAGCTGCGATTGCGTGATCACATGACCGATTGAAATCAATTTCGTCACCCTGACTCAGATTCGCGCTTCTTATTATCAGTAAAACGAATTATGGGTGCGGCGAATCGGCTGCGCGAGTGTAGCCGCCAGTCCGGGCGAGGTCACGCAAACAAATGCCGAATTCAGTCCCGGGTTTCCGCGATAAGCCCCAGCAGCTTGGCCGCTTCCGTATCCGCATTGTGTTCGGCATTAACGCGTCGAGAGCCTTCGGCGCCCATTTGAGACAGTGTCGAAATCGGTGTGTCCAGCAGGGCCTCGACCGCGTCGGCGAACGCTTCGGCGGACCCGGCTGGAACCAGCCACCCGGTCTCGCCCGGCGTCACGAGTTCGGGGATGCCGGCAATGGCGGTAGTAACCACAGGACGGCCGAGAGCGAGTGCTTCCATGATGACGACGGGTAACCCTTCGGCAAAACTCGGCAAGGCCAGCGCCCGGGCCGCGAGCAGCTCCTCTCTTACTTCAGCGCTGGTGGCCCACCCAACCAGGGTGACGCAGTCTTCCAGCTTATGCGTTTTGATCTCGTTTTCGATGGCGGCTTTCATGGGACCGTCACCGAGCAGCCGGAACTCAAAACTGCGACCGCGGGCTTTAAGCAATCGAGCGGCGTCGATGAGAATGCCGTGGCCTTTTTGTTCGCTGATGCGTCCGATGCAAACCATCCGATTCGAATCGGGCACCGCATCGGGTGTCCTGCCCAGAAAGCCGGCGTCGACGCCGCAGTGAACAATCTTGACCTTCGGCCAGTTGGCGTAGTCGATCCAGCGAAACAGCTGACTGCGTCCGTAGTGGCTGATGGCAACCGTAAACGCCGATCGCTCGATCTTGTCAGCAAGGGCCAACTCGCGCGGCGAGTCAAACTCCTCCGGCCCGTGCACCGTGAAGCTGTAGGCCGGACCACCGAACATGCGGCTGAGTAACAGCACACAAGCCGTGTTGGTTCCGTAGTGACCGTGAACATGACTGATGTCAGCGTCGAGCAGCCATTGCTTGAGCAGCGCGCCCTGACAAAGATAAATGAAGTGTACGATCCTGCCCCGGTTGTTGAGCCCGCCGAGTTTCATCGCTTTGGCAAATGCACGAAAGCCGGCGCCAGGCTGGCGAATGGTTTCTATCACCCACGCCTTGAGCAGTGCGACGCCGCCTGCTTCGTTCAGGTATCGAGTCTTATCGCATTCCTCACGATCGGCCGGGTCCTTGATCTCGACTTCAGGTCGGCGCGCAGAAAAACGGGCGATCGGATTGCCGCTCGCTTCAAGGGCCTGAATCTCACGACGAATGAATGTCGCACTGGGTTGGGAATGCTGATTGACGTAGTAAGCGAGTTTCATCTGAGCTGCCGGGCTTTGTCGGCCTCTGGTCGGGTGCGGGTCTGGCGTGGTACGCGAGCATGCCGTGTCCGCGCTGTCGTCACCATTAGTTCCGTCACAGCCCTGGAAGGTTCGTGTTAAACTATTGACACAACACGGGATTTTCTCCCGCCTGTTGTGAGTTCAGAGCCGGCATTTCCGGGCTTTTCCGGACAACCACGCAGCCTGATCACTGATGTAACTCGCTGATGTCATTAAGTTGTAACTAAAGTGAAGTAACCGATGTACACCGATTTCTTACGACGTCTGTTTCTGTCCGCCTTGTCCAGGAGGTTAACGGGCCGCACGGGCGCAATGTGCGCGGTGGCTGTAGCGGCGGTGATGCTGGCCGCAACGGTGTCGCCAGCGCAGGCGCAGCAGCGAATCATCGGAGGCACGACGGTTGCGGATGGGAAATATCCCTGGGTTGTTGCGCTGATTCGCAGTCGATCCAGCGGACTGTTTAACGGCCAGTTCTGCGGCGGCTCGCTGATCGCGCCACGCTGGGTGATGACCGCAGCGCATTGCGTCGCGGCCCAAGATAATCCCAACAGCCCGGAGAACCCGCAGACCATAGACGTGGTCGTCAATCAGTCGGACCTGGGTACTTCGCTCACGGGTGAACGCATTGGCGCACAAAGGATTTTTCTTCATCCGGATTACTACGGTGCCGGCACACCCGATATCGCTCTCGTGTATCTGGAATCTGCGGCCTCTGTTGCACCTGTAGACCTGGTCTATCCTGAATCGGCGCTTGAGACACCCGGTGTGCTGGCTCGCGTTGTCGGGTGGGGCATCACGTCGTGGTCGTTCACCCAGGAAGGGTTCCCGTCACCGAGGATGCGTGAGGTTGATCTTCCGCTGGCTACGCCTCGGACTTGCGATCGAGCCTACGCCAACAGTATTGATGACACGTTTCTGCTCTGTGCGGGTTACGCCAACGGTGGTCGTGATGCGTGTCTTGGTGACAGCGGCGGTCCACTGTTTGTCTTTGATCAGGATCTTCAGGGCTATAGCCAAGCCGGCATTGTCAGTTTCGGCAGAGGCTGTGCGCTCGCAGATACACCCGGCGTCTATACCCGCGTGTCGTCCCAGGCCAGCTGGATCCAGTCCACTATTCGTTCGATTGAACCCAATACTGTTCCCGGTAGTGGCCGCAACGTACTGACGGCAAAATTCAAGATGGACTGCGACGGGCTGACCTGCACGTTTGATGCTTCGAACAGCAAACCGGGGCCGTCGCCGATTGCGTCTTATCTCTGGCAGCTTGGTAACGGCAGTTCGCTGACGGGCTCGAAAATCACCGTCAGCTATGCGGTCGTGGGATACAAGGATGTGCAGCTGACGGTCAGTGATGCCTACGGCAACCGTTCGACAAAGACGCGGTGGGCGAAGCCCTATGTGAATCAGACGTCGCGTCGTCGCGTTTTCTATCCGGTCAACGCCCAAGCTAACGAGAAATTTTTCTTCCCGTCGTCCCGCGGCCAGTGGGTAAATACGGGCACGCTGTCAGGTCGACTCACAACATCTGAAAGCGCCAGTTTGATCTTCAAGCTGCAATTCTGGTCGCCGTCTACGCGCACGTGGAAGGTGGTGGATCAGGCGAACGAACCCAGCGCTTTCCGAAAGATAAAACGGGCGGATAAACCCGGCATCTATCGCTGGAAAATCAAAGCAGGTCCTGGCGGAGGTGAGTACAATCTGACGACGTTTACACCGTAACCGACCCGGCGGTCGGAGCAACACCAATTTGATTTACGGGGAGTCGAGATGATCAGTGCTGGAATCGTTGGGGCAAGTGGTTATATGGGTGGCGAAGCGCTGCGCGTGCTGCTTGATCACCCGGAAGTGGAAATCGCCTGGGCGACGAGTCGTCGTGAAGCGAGCATAGAAGACTTTCACCCGAATCTTTTTGGAACGAGCATCAAGCTGGTTCACCCAGACACCGTCGACTCCGCCGATGTCGTGTTCCTCGCGTTGCCGACCAAGGCGTCGATTGAACATACCCCGGGATTTCTGGAGAAGGGTGCAAAGGTTATCGATCTTGGCTCGGCGTTTCGGCTGAAAGATCGTGACCTCTGGGAAAGCGTCTACGGCATGAAGCACGCCCAGTGGTCACTTGCGAGCGAAGCCGTTTATGGCATCAACGAGCTGTACCTCGACGCGGTGAAGGAAGCGCGGCTTGTGGCGAACCCGGGTTGTTTTTCGTCCGCCGCGATACTCGGGCTCGCGCCGGTTCTGGCGCAGAAGATGATCTCCACCGATCACATTATGGTGGATGGTCTCTCCGGCACCGCAGGTGCGGGCGCGGGGCTGGACCGATCGATCCACCATCCTGAAATTGGTAACAACATTGTGGCTTACAACGTTGTTGGCCATCGCCACACGTTTGAAATGGAGCAGGAGCTTTCCCGAGTTGCAGGCTCCAAAGTCACGATTCACTTCACGCCGCTGTATGTGCCGGTCACTCGCGGGATTCTCGATGTCTGTCACGTGTTTCCGAACAGAACGACAACGCGAGAAGAGCTACTCGAGCTGTATCGCGACTATTACAGCGGTCACCCGTTCGTAAAAATCTACGATGTACCGCGAGAAGAGGGGGCGTCGTGGCAGTACAAGCCGTATCCGTGGGTAAGCGCGATTGCCGGCACCAACTACTGTCATATCGGTCTTGATGTTGACCCGGTGCGCAATCGCGTCGTTATCTTCAGCGCACTGGACAGCGTCGGCAAGGGTGGTGCACAGGTGGGGATTGAAAACATGAACCTCATGTTCGATCTGCCGCGCACGGCGGGTCTCGCGCGTCCAGGTCTGCACCCCAACTGACGACGTCCCGGCTGCCTTCAGGTCACCCGGTCAGAAATGCGGGTCGGGCGTCACGCGAATGGCGTCATCGAATCCAGTCGCCAGCGCAGTTTGCCATTTGAAATCGATGCGCTGGCACCGATCGCGATCGGATAGTTCGGACTGATGTGTCCGAATGATCCGGACTCAAACACGGGACAATCGACGCGTCGGACAATTTCATCGACGATGCGCTGTCGCTGGCCGGAATTACCTTCTCCGGCGTCGACGAACTCTCCAAGCACCAGCGCTACGACACCATCCATTGCGCCACTCAGACACCACTGGGAAAAGTATCGACCAATTCTTCCGGCATGTTCACCGATGTCTTCGAGAAAAACGATCGCGCCGTGAAGCGATGAGGGAAACCAGGGTGTTCCGATCAGGTTGGTCAGTGCGGCGAGGTTGCCGCCAAACAGCCACCCCGATGCTTCAGGCTGCTGCGGATCCACGCCGGCGACATCGATAGCGCTGCTCCACGGCAGGCCCTGTCGAAGCAGATCCTGCAGAACCACAATGTCGTCGTTGTTCTGGCCATACAGCGCTGACCCGGGCATTGGTGCGTGCAAACCGGCCCGTCCCAGTGTTGCCAGCATGGCGCTGTGAAGAACGCAGATATCGGAAAACCCGATCAGAGGTTTGGGTTCGCTTGCGCGCAGGAGGTCCCAGTCGATGCGTTCGAGCAGTGAACTTGCGCCGTAACCGCCACGGGCCGCCATGACGACGTCTGACGAAGACTCTGTCAGTGCCTGCATGAGGGCGCGCGTTCGTTCGGCGTCGCTGGCCGCACTCATGGGTGTTCGAGTGTCGTGTTTCGCAGGCACGTGGAGGGTCGAAAATCCGGCATCGGTGAGCATGGCAACGCTGCGCGCGAGCGACTCCGGATGGGCGCTGCCGGCGGGTTCGACGATTCGGATTCGGTTGAAGCTCACACCTCAAGTGTAGTCGATCGGGCCCATTGGCGAAGTCGACAGTCAGACGCCTGAACCGCCAGTTCTGCCGGACGCAAGTGAGCAACAAACGATCCTGGCCCCAAATCCCGGAAAGTGTCACGAGCCGGGGAATGTTGAGGAGGAGGAACAGTTAGGGAACAGGGTCCCCGGCTCGTGGAGGTCTGGAAGGAGCCCCGGCATGTGGGGCACGGGTGTTGCTTCAGGCACCCGGGTAACCTCAGCAACTAATGTAATAGTGATGCCATTAACCGCCGATGGAGTGCTATTTCAGCTTAGGTTAATCTCATTCAGAGCATATTGGTCAGCCCTCTTCAAGACGCTTGGACCTTTGGGTCTAAGCTGCAGCCGATGTCGCATCGTTCGTACAGCCACGACCGAAGTATCCCGACAGCGAGCCGTTCAGTATCTGAACGTTCGTCCGTGCTGTGTGGAAAATTGCCGCGAGCGTTAACCGAAACGCCGGTCCGGATTCTCGATTTCTTCAGACACGCACGCAAACTCTGTCGCGACCGGGTGACGACCGCCGTGCGCGTGCTCGCACTGGTGCCCGCGGTTTTGATTTCCGGCACCGCAATGGCGCAGTCCGACATAGACAACATCCTGAGCGATGCTCAGGATCGATGCCGACCCGGCGCAGTGCCCGACTACGACAACGTGCGTTCGCTTGAGGAAATCTTTGACGTTGTTGAACGCGGTGTCGGTGGCGAAATTATCAAGGCTGAACTTCAGCAGCGTTCGTTCGTTGACGCTTGCGTCTGGGTGTATGACGTCAAGGTGCTCACGGATACCGGCGACGTCAAGCGCGTCGCCTACGACGCAAGCGACCTGCGTCTCATCGGGTTCAGCGTACCGTCTTCAATTGACCGCGGTCCCTCTGTCGCCGACGATCTCGGCTCAAGTGTCTCCGCCGCACCATCTACCTCCGGCAAGACGCTCAGCAACCCTGACGCCGACGGTGTCGCTGATTCGCGAGAAGGCGATACAGCTGCCGCAGCAGGTAGCGACACCGATGACTCTGCAACCGATGCGGTCAGCGATGCAGCGACTGATGCCGGCGTGTCGGATGCCGCTCAGCGCGACGGCAGCGACGAGTCGTCCGGCGCGAGCGCAACCGGCGACGGCACGTCAGACGCCGGGCAAAGCGCACAAGGCGATGCGAGTGGCGGCAATGCCGCCTCAGGTGCAGCGGCGGGTGGTTCAGGTGCCGCTGGCGGAACAACCAACTGATCGCGAGAACGTGGTTATCGCGTCAACGGTTGACGGCAAATAAGAATCCCGTGGCTTGGGTCCCAGGCTATTTCAGTTTCAGCTTTGATATAGTTGTCCACCCACCACTGACGTCAAACGAGACTTTTAAAGAACGTGCGTGTCCTCGTTGTAGAAGATGATGTTGTTGTCCAGCAGCAGATTACCGAAGCGCTGACGACTTCGGGATATGTTGTTGATGCTGCGAGCGACGGCAATGACGCGTGGTTCATGGGCGACACCGAGGATTACGACGCCGTAATACTTGATCTTGGCCTGCCGGCTCTTGATGGTCTTTCCGTACTGAGTCGCTGGCGCCAGTCAGACAATCGCATGCCGGTCCTGGTTCTGACTGCGCGTGACACCTGGCGTGACAAGGTGCAGGGATTGCGAACCGGCGCTGACGACTACCTCGCCAAACCCTTTGAGATGGAAGAAATGCTGGCCAGGCTGGAGGCGTTGATACGACGATCTACCGGTCACGCCAATCCGATCGTCGAGGTCGGACCGCTGTCGCTTGATCCTGCGGGGCGTCAGATCAACATCAACGGCAATCGACTGGAGCTGACAACGCTTGAGTACCGCATGCTCGCCTACATGATGCATCACGAAGGCAACGTACTGTCGAAGGCCGTGTTGATCGAGCATATCTACGATCAGGATTTTGATCGCGATTCCAACGTGATTGAAGTTCTCGTCAATCGCCTGCGCAAGAAAGTCGGTGCTGATCTCATCAGAACTCATCGTGGGCAGGGATATCAGCTGACGGTGTCGGCACATAGTGGCTCTTAAAAATTCACTGACGCTGCGGTTGGTGGTGTCGTCGGCGTTGTGGATCATCTGCACGCTGATTGCTGTTTCGGCACTGCTGATTTTTCTCTTTACCGGCCACATAGAACGCCGCTTCGACGCCCAGCTGAATGCCAATTTGCGCGGGCTCATTGCTTCGGTCGACATAGCAGACTCCGGTCGTCTCAGCGTTGACGGCAATCCACTGGGACCGAATTTCAGTCGCCCGCTTTCGGGCTGGTACTGGCAGATCTCGTCAGGTGACCGGCTCGTCGCACGTTCGGGATCTTCGGATCAGTCCCAGACGGCGCCTCTGGTTTCTACCGGGCGCGCGGAAAAAAGCGGGCAGCGATGGCACGATTTTGATGGACCCAAAGGACAGCCTCTGCGTGCGGTGACCCGCACGGTGCGGCTGCCGAACAGCGGCGCACTCGACTTTCTGGTGTCCGGGCCCCGGGACAACATCATCAGCGACGTCAAGCAGTTTACGCGCCAGCTGCTCACCACCATGGGGATTCTGGCGATTGGACTCATGGCTGCAATCATGCTGCAGGTTCGCCTCGCCATGCGGCCGTTGCGACGCCTGCAGCGCAATCTTGCGCAGATTCGCGGCGGCCAGCGTGAACGACTTCCAAACCAGTATCCCGAAGAGATGATGCCGGTGGTGAGCGAACTGAACGAACTGCTTGGCCACAACGAATCCATTATCGAGCAGGCTCGCGTCCAGGGCGCGAATCTTGCTCACGCGATCAAAAATCCGCTGACCGTGATTCAGAATGAAGCCAATCGAATGACAGATACGCGAGCCGAAATCGTACGTGATCAGGTCGCCCAGCTGACCCAGAGCGTTGAGCGTCACCTGACGCGATTTAGAAGTGCGGGCGCCGGACGCAGTCCCAATGCGCGAACGGTGGTTTCGGAAGTAGTAGACGATCTTATTTTTTCAATGCAGATGATTCATCAGGATCGTTCGCTGACGCTTGAGCAACGCGACGTGCAGGGGCTTCAGTTCAAGGGAGAGCGTCAGGATCTTGAAGAGATGCTTGGCAATTTGCTCGACAATGCCTGCAAGTGGGCCAACAGCACCGTCACCGTCAGTGGCGAACGAGACGGCGACGTCATTCGCCTGCATGTCGACGATGATGGTCCGGGGATTCCACGCGAGTCACGTCGCGATGTGCTCAAGCCGGGCCGTCGACTCGACGAAACCGTGCGCGGCACCGGTCTCGGGCTGGCGATCGTTCAGGACATGGCCGACATGTATCGCGGCCAGATTCGTCTTGGCGATGGTGATACCCGGGGCACCCGGGCAACGCTCGAACTGCCTGCGGCGATCTGATTGTGCACCCGTACGCTGCCGGCGTTTTCAGCGACCCATCACAACGTGGACTTCAGAAAAGAAGACTTCAGATAAATGGCACGCAGGGGATAATCAGTTTGCCGCTGTCACGTCTGGCGCTGCGCGCAACCCGGGCGCAGGATTTCAGGCGCCACCACAGTGCTTTCGATGCGTCCGCCAGTGAGTGTGTTTCAAGAACATCAAGATAAAACTCCGAACACGACGCGCCGCCCTGGTGCACACGATGGGCACATTCGTAGCCTTTGATCGGAGAGATGAAGCGCGCGTAAAGACGCACGGACATTTTGGTTATCGCTTTCATAGTGGCAACGATTCTACTGCCGTGCGGCGCCGAGTGCTATGACTCCGGCAAGAACCAGACCAATGCCCAGCAGGGTTTTGCCGGAGAGTTTTTCCTTAAAAAGCAGGCGGCCCAGTACGATCGTAAATACCGGTGATGCTCCGACGATCGGCGCAACCATGGTTACATTGCCGTAGGCGATCGCGGCGTACATGAAAAATATCGCAATTGCGTTGAAGAACCCCGTGACCGCAAACCACTTCAGACCTGACTTTGGCACGTTGCGCGGAAAGTGCCCGCGCGTTGCCCGATAGATTAACCACGTTCCGATCGCGGACACGGTAAAAGACGCGGCGCCCGCCAGAGGCGCATCGAACGTCAGGTTCAGACCGACCTTCCCGGTACCCTGGGTAACGCCTCGGACAATGGCCGTGACCGTTGAGAACAGAATCGCCACCAGCATGACGCGCCGCAGGTGCTGGGGGACCCAGCTCAGAAGCGCGACGCCAGTCACGGTCAGAATCGTTCCGATTGCGACAGGCAGTGTAATTTTTTCCCCGAGCAGGATCACCGCAGAGGCGGCCGCAAACAGCGGAGCCGTTGCGGTGAGCGTCGCGGCGACACTCGCGTGGGTGCGGGTGGTGGCTTCGAGCGTGCAGTACATCGACAGCATCGGATGCATCAGACCGTTGAGGCAGAAGATCCAGAAGCCCGCCGTAAAAAGATTCTCCGGCTTTATCCATAGCGGCGCGCTGATCCAGAACACC
>CALHMG010000314.1 GCA_938034705.1 uncultured Gammaproteobacteria bacterium | reverse complement strand
CGTGGACGCTGAAGCCAAGCTCTCGCAACCTGTATATGGAAAAGAGGCCACCAACACCGGCCCCGATTATCAGCACGTCATAGTCTGTTGCTTTGCTCACAGAATTTTCCAGTCATCAGAAGTTGATTTCAGATTAACGCCCCGCCGCCACTTCGGCCCCGAGCACAGCTAACTCTTCTCAAGCTAGCGGCCCACAGTCTGGCGCGAAATTGCCGCTGCGTTAGCTCATTTCCGGGCTTCGGCTATACAATTGGCCCCGTACCATTGCATGACCTCGTCTTAACCAGCCAGCGAGCCACATCTCCATGCCCAATATAACGCCTTGCGGAACCGCGTACGATCTCGAAGGTCCAGTCGACGCACCGGTTGTAACGCTTATCCATGGACTCGGCATGCACCGTGAAACCTGGAATGATTACAGGCCGGCCCTGTCAAAGCGTTACCGCGTTTTGTCATACGACCTCGGCGGACACGGTCAAAGTGAAATTCCCGATGAAACCCCATCGCTCACCAGTATCGCGCAGCAGCTGGTCAGGCTGCTTGATCATCTGAAAATTGAAAAGACCGCGATCATCGGTTTCTCAATTGGCGGAATGATCAACAGAAGATTCGCGATGGATTTTCCGCAACGAACACATTCGCTGGTCATTCTTAATTCGCCCCATGAGCGCACGCCAGAGGGTCAAAAACTGGTCGAGGAAAGAGCGTCGGATACCGGCGCCGGCGGCCCGGGTGCCAATCTGGATGTGACGCTGGCGCGCTGGTTCACCCCGGAGTTTCGCCACTCCAACCCGCAGTACATTGAACAGATCACTCAATGGGTGATGGCCAATGACCCTGACAACTACACCAACTTCAGGAAAGTTCTCGCGAACGGTGTCATCGAGCTGATACGCCCTGAACCACCGATCGCGATACCGTCTCTTGTGATCACGTGCGAGAACGACAGCGGGAGCACGCCTGCCATGTCCGAGGCAATAGCCTCGGAGATCGACGGTGCCCAGGTCCTCATTATTCCAGCCTTGCAGCATATGGGGCTGGTCGAGAAGCCGGAGCTTTTTCTTGAGCCTATCGAGAGCTTTCTCGCATCAACTATCGACCAGGCTGGCGCTGCTACTTAACGACCGGATCACAGCACTGGAGCCGATAGGACTGCCCCTTGTTGTCGGTTCCCCGGCCCTCGGCGTTGCCGCCGGACAGCTTGTAAGTCAGATCGATCACGGTACCGCTTGAGCCAACCAACACACCGCTTCCGGTTCTGCTCGATCCAAACAGACGAAACAGATCAGCGCCGACCGACCACCCGCCGCCGTTATACCACCCGACGTTGACGCCATGTGACACCCTCTCGCGTCCGGTCGTCGTAAATTCGCCCGTAAACGATTCACCTGATTCGGTTTTACTGGAGCGAATGATTCGCGACTTGTTCGACTCTCCCGATTCGAGAACGAGCGTTATCACTTCTCCAGTCTCAAGGTTATAAAGACTTGACGACACCGGCTTGTCCCGGTGCATTGTTGTCGCGCAGCCCCCAAGAATCAGTAACAGGGATAACAGCGCAACTTTGCAGATCGTCTGCTTCATTCACATCTTTCCGTTTGCAATACGTCATGCCTAGTGTGCAGCAGACGGCGGTAACTTACCGGGTACCAGTCGGGAACTAACGACCGTTAACTACCCGGTTTCAGGTTGACTGCGCCGCAATGGATGTTAGAAAGTTTGTCATCTTCCGATCGCCACCCCAAATCAGCTTTTTCTCTGTACCCACAGCGACCAATCTCTGAGGAACAAAAACCGATGTCCAGACGTCCGCGCCTGACGCCTAAACTGAAAGCATCCGAGTTTCTCGACTTTTACTGGCTCAAGGAGGAGCTGGTCGCGTTCTGTCGTAGCCAGGGCTTACCCGTCAGCGGCAACAAAGAGCTGCTTACAAAACGGATTGCAACCTGGCTGCGGTCGGGTACCGTCGAAAGCACGAGAAAATCACCCGCCAAAACGACCTCTACGTTCGACTGGCATTGCGAGACGCTGAGCAAAAAGACACGCCTGACCGACAGCTACAAGAACACGCAGAATGTCAGACGATTTTTCAAAAAAGAGATTGGTGATCATTTTTCGTTCAACGTGACGTTCATGGCCTGGTTGAAAGCAAATGAAGGCAAGACATTGGCCGATGCAATCGATCAGTGGCATCAAATCCGGTCAGAACGCTCCGCTCCGGGTTTTGAACCCACTATCGCACCTCAGTTCGAATACAACGCCTATATCCAGGCGTTCATGAAGGCGAACCCACGACGCAAACGTGCAGACGCCGTGGCCTGCTGGAAAGAAAAGAAATCACGGCGCGGCCACAATCGTTACCAGAAAAGCGATCTTCAGTTTCTGAAGAAGTAGTCGACAACCCTGCACAAGCCGCGCGTCCCGCGTCAGGACGAATCAGAGATACCGACTCGCTGCGCGGATCCAGTCAGCGCCTCTCGGCGTACAGCCTAGGCTCTGTCCGCGCCGGCTCCGATACCAACGCGGGTTGGCGCAAGCGCACTTTCTTCAACCGCTTCGTCGCCCATAATGACCGCGACCTGATCTCGTGGCGCGTAAAAGAAAGAACCGGGCCGAAACTCATGCCCCATGTCACCGACCAGACGACGCTGCCTCGGCGTCATTTTGTCGACGACATCCGGCACCAGCTCAAAATCATAGCCGCGCGCGAACATTTGACTGTAGTTATACAGAATCGTCTTTCGCGCCTTGCCCGAGTAGTTCGGTGCAGGCCCGTGCCAGAGCGAGTGTGCGAAGAGGTAGCAGTCCCCTGCTTTGCCCGCCAGTTGCGCGGCACCCGGCGAATGTGGCGTAGGCCAGCGCTCAGCATCGTCCGGGAAGGGTCGCATGTGACTTCCCGGGAATACCGTAAAGTTACCCGAATCCGTTCCTTCAACATCTGACAGCAGATACATCGCCTTCATCGCGATGGGTCTGCTCGTTTCCGTGACCCGCACGTAGCGAAGCGCCTCTCCACCGTCTGTGTGGGTGTAGCCCGGAAACGCCTTGGTTGCAGGCCTGACGATCGCCTGACTCATGCTCAGCAGCAGATAGGGCCCCATAATGTCGACGATCAGGTCAAAAAGCCCGGGCCTGTCGATCAGGTCAATAAACGACTGATCGTAGTCCAGCAGATGACGCCGATCCATGAAGCCCTCGGTAGCGAGGTCGTCAGCATGTGGCAACAGACCGTAGTGCCCGCGCGGTAAATCTGACGGCTCATAACCCGGCAGGGTTCGCACACGATCAAGCTGGGCGCTGAAAAATTCCACCTCTTCTGGAGACAGCACGCCCTGTAGATGGAGATAGCCGTCCGTAGACCACTGGCTGCGCTGTTGTTGCGTCAGTTGTTGCATCGTATGAATAACCTCCACCAGGTCGTGAGCTCAGGAACAATCATGATCACCCAGTCGCAACCGCTTTCACAGACCCGGTTTACCCTGCCGAAACTTCCCCGCTGCCGCAAATTGCGAGTATTCTCAGACCATCACAACGGCCTGGCACAAAATTCAGCGTGAAACTGTCCGACTATACAAGTGCCAACGAGGCAGCCTGGAACGCTTCCGCCGAACACCATACCCACGGACCTGCATGGGACAACCTTGTTGCAGGTTTCAGTCAGCCCAACTTCTCTACACTCGACGAAACGATTACGGGCACTCTCTATAAAATTGGACTGAACGGTAAATCAGTCGTTCAGATCGGCTGCAACAGTGGCCATGAAATTCTGTCGACTTGCGCTCTGGGTGCGCGCGATTGCCTGGGTATCGACGTGTCAGAAGATTTCATCGCCGCGGCCCAAAGACTCAGACAAATCTCCGGTCACCCATGCGACTTTCTGTGCAGCGACATCTACCAGCTGCCTGCTGACACACCCAGCGACTTCGATATTGCGCTGATTACTATCGGCGTTATCAACTGGATGCCCGACCCCGGGAAGTTTTTCAGGGCCGTAGCGTCATTGATCAGGTCCGGCGGTTCGCTGGTGATCTACGAAACCCATCCATTTCTTGAAGTGTTCGACCCGCACTGCGATGACCCGTTCAAGCCGACGGTGTCCTACTTTCGACAAGACCCGTGGGTAGACACTCATCCAATTGTGTACGACGGCGCGACCCACCCGGAGATTTCACCATCGTACTGGTTCAATCATTCTCTTGGCACAATAGTGACCGCGTGCAGCAGCAACGACCTGCAGATAGCCGAACTCATCGAATACCCGCATTCAAACCGCGAAGTCGACTACGACATTTATCGCGATCAGGACGCC
>CALHMG010000313.1 GCA_938034705.1 uncultured Gammaproteobacteria bacterium | reverse complement strand
GGTGGGGTGTTCACTCAGAAAATGCGATCCGTAGTTGACCGTCTGCTGGTAGACGGGTGCGCCAAGCGCGGTGGCGAAGTCGCCTGCCTCATTGAGTGCGTTGCTCGTGGCGCACTCGTGTCCCGCAACGATCACCGGGCTCTCGGCCTGAAGCAGTCTTGTCGCCAGGGACTTGAGAGTCGCATCCGATGGGCGCACATCAGCGTCGACGCGGGTTGAGGCGCCCATTTCCACTTCCGCTTCGTCATTCAGGATATCGCCCGGCAGGGAGATGAATACCGGTCCCGTCGGCGGCGTCATCGCGACCTTCGCCGCGCGCCGGACGATCATGGGCAAGTCGACAAGTCGGGTCACTTCAACCGACCACTTGCAAAGCGGCTCGGCCATGGGGACAAGCGGGTCGTAGAGCAGCGGTTCAGTAAGCCCGTGTCCCTGTTCCTGCTGTCCCGCGGTAATGATCATGGGTGAGCCAATCCATTTGGCGTTGTAGAGCGAGCCCATTGCGTTGCCAAGTCCCGGTGCGACATGAACGTTGCACGATGAAAGTTTTCCCGACGCCCGTGAGAATCCGTCCGCCATCGCTACGACGATAGCCTCCTGTAAACCGAGGACGTACTTGAGATCCGGATAGTCCGGCAGAGCCGCCATGATCGGGAGTTCAGTGGTGCCAGGATTGCCGAACAGATGTGTGATGCCTTCATCCTGCAGCAGGGCGAGAAAAGCGGAGCGTCCAGTAATCACGGTGGTTGTCCTTTCTGGTTCGTTATCGTGTCGTCGAGTCATCATAACTGGCATCCGGGATCAGCCCGACGCGACGAGAGTTGTGGATCGCCAGTCCGCTGTTTCAATTCCAGACCACGGGACAGGTACGGAGTCAGTTGACGCGGCGAGCGTTTGGCACTGTGCTAAGGTCTCCCGCATCAAGGACTCTTCCTTTAATTCCCTGTTTCTGGAGTAATTTCAACATGACTTCCTGCATCGTCGGCTGGGCGCACACCCCCTTTGGCAAACATGGCACCGATATCGAAACCCTGATTCTGGGGGTTGCCAGTCAGGCGATCAAAGACGCCGGCGTTGATCCATCGGATATCGATGAAATTCTGATTGGAAACTATGGCGGCCATTTTTCGGCCCAGGGCTTCCCCGCTTCACTGGTCCTGCAGGCCGACGACGCGCTTCGTTTTACGCCGGCCACCCGTGTCGAGAATGCGTGTGCGACAGGCTCAGCCGCTGTTCATCAGGGTATGAAGTCCATCGCCGCGGGCCAGTCGCGATTCGTTCTGGCTGTGGGTGTTGAAGCGATGACGGCTACACCCAAAGAGTTGATCGCAGAAGCGCTCCTGTCTGCATCTTATGTTCAGGAGGAAGCGGCGATTGACGGCGGCTTTGCCGGTGTCTTTGGCGTCATCGCCCAGCAGTATTTCGACCGCTACGGTGACCAGAGTGATGCGCTCGCGCGCATCGCCGCGAAGAATCACAAAAATGGCGTCGACAATCCTTACGCCCAGATTCGCAAGGATCTCGGGTTCGAGTTTTGCCAGGGCGGTACCGACGCCAATCCCCTGGTGGCCGGGCCGCTACGACGCACCGACTGTTCGCTGGTATCCGATGGTGCCGCGGCGGTTGTCCTGACCAACGAAGAAACCGCGCGATCCATGGGCAAGGCTGTGCGATTCAGAGCGGCAAACCAGGTGAACGACTTTCTGCCAATGAGCAAGCGTGATGTTGTGCAGTTTGAAGGTTGCGCCGAGGCGTGGAAAGGAGCCCTCGGCCAGGCGGGGTGCACGCTTGATGATCTGTCTTTTGTCGAAACCCATGACTGTTTTACGATGGCGGAACTGATCGAGTACGAGGCGATGGGACTCACCGAGCCCGGTCAGGGTGCAAGGGCCATTGACGAAGGCTGGACAGAACGTGATGGCAAACTCCCCGTTAATGTATCCGGTGGCCTCAAGGCCAAGGGGCATCCAATCGGTGCCACGGGCGTCTCGATGCATGCGATTGCCGCGATGCAGCTGACGGGGGAAGCTGGCGACATGCAGCTTGAGAATCCTGCCCTCGGCGGCATATTCAACATGGGCGGTGTTGCTGTCGCTAACTACGTTTCGATTCTGGAACCTCTCAAGAACTGATCGGTGGCGCAAAAGCTCATGCTCGATATCGTTTCACCGATTCTTGAGAAGTTACCGCAACGCGTAAATCTGGACAGCAATCTGCGTCATCTTGGAAGACACTGCAGCACTGATTTTATGATCGAAATCGGTGAGACGCCCTTTCACTTCGAGGTGAAGTCCGGAGAGATGTCTCCGGTGTTGCGTGGGCCCTTCAACATGCGGACGTGGAAGTTCGCAATTCGCGCACCCGAAGGTGTCTGGAGCAAATTCTGGTCCCCCGTGCCAGAGCCGGGATTCAACGACATTTTCGCGATGACGGCCTACGGTCACGCAAAGATTGAGGGAGACATTCGCCCACTGATGACCGACCTGCGTTTCATCAAGGAAGTGATTGCCCTGCCACGCGGTGAGGTGTCGTGATGCCGGCGACCGAAGCGATCACAGGACGCTACACCACGATTGATCTCGAAGGCCGGCCTCATCGGATTTACTTTGAAGAAGCCGGTCAGGGCATCCCGCTGGTCTGCCTGCATACAGCCGGCTCGCATTCGAGCCAGTGGCGCCACATCATGAACGATTCGGCGATCACCGATCACTTTCGTGTCATGGCATTCGATCTTCCGTGGCATGGCAAATCCGATCCACCTGAAGGGTGGCAGAACGAGCAGTACGCGTTGACAAGCGACGGCTATGTCGCAGCGATCATGGGCTTTGTCGCCCACTTTGACCTGGATGACGCTGTGATCATTGGCTGCAGTATGGGTGGCCGGGTCGTGATTCGCCTTGCGATCGAGCATCAGAAAAAACTGCGAGCCGTGATCGGCCTTGAAGCTTCGGATCACCCGTCACCGTGGTATGACGATTCTTGGCTTGATCTGCCTGAATTCGCGCGCGGTGATTTTTGCGCTGCCCTGGTTTCGGGACTGGCGGCCCCGACGAGTCCGGAGAATTTTCGGTGGGAGACGCTATGGCATTACTATCAGGGCGGTCCCGACGTCTTCAAAGGCGATATGCATTTTTATCGCACCGATTCTGAATTCAGTGGCCGCAGTGGTGAGATTGACACCAGCGAATGTCAGGTATTTCTTATGACGGGCGAGTACGACTACTCCTGTCAGCCGCACAATACCCAACGGACAGCGGAACGGATCCCTGGCGCCGAAGCGATCATCATGAAGGGTATGGGACATTTCCCGATGAGCGAAAATCCGCAGGCGTTTCGCGAATATCTTTTGCCTGTTCTTGATCGTGTCCGTGCCTGAGTTTAAAAGCCGTTCACTTTTGGCCACTCCACACTTGAAGGATGTTTGATGGCAGGTCCCTCTCTGGATTCAGGCGATGCCGTTGGAATTGACTCTTCGTACAAGTGGGTCATGCTGGGCGGTGTGTGGTTTCTGTATGTCTGCTTCGGACTGATCAATCAGTCACTCGCGCCACTGGTCAGTACTATTGTTGACGACCTCGGGATCAGTTTCTCGGAGATGGGTCGTGTTCTTGGCGCATGGCAGTTCGTCTATCTCTTCTCGGCAATTCCACTGGGTATCGCGGTGGACAAGTTCGGTCTGAAAATTTCGCTGACCGTCGCTGCAGCGATCATCGCGGCGAGTGCGTTTGCCCGGGGATTCGCAACTGACTCGGTTACGCTCTGGCTCGCGGTCTCGGTTTTTGGATTTGGCGGCCCGCTCATATCGGTTGGAGCGCCCAAAGTTATCAGTCAGTGGTTCGGCTCACGCGACCGCGGTACCGCCATGGGTATCTACATGACCGGACCGGCCCTCGGCGGAATCGCCGCTCTTTCATTGTCGAACAGCGTCCTGATGCCTCTCGTCGACAACGAATGGCGACATGTGTTTTTTATCCTCGGCGCGGTCGTGCTGATGTCGGGCTTTACCTGGATCATCGTGAATGTGCCCGCGGTCAGTCGCCTTGGTGAACAGTCCGCTGCCGCCACGAGTAAAACGGGACGATTCAAGGTGTTCGGTGAGCTGCTGCGCGTGCCGCTCGTTATCGCTGTTCTCGTCATGAGTGTAGGGATATTTACGTTCAACCATGGCTTGAACAACTGGCTGCCGTCGATTCTGCGTGCGGGAGGGATGAGTGACGTGACCGCGGGTTACTGGGCTGCGATTCCGACGTTGGTTGGCGTTGCCGGATCGCTGCTCATTCCAAGGTTCGCCACCAAAGAACATCGCTTCAAGATACTCACTGGACTTTTCGTTGCGGCACTTCTGGCAACGATACTCCTGCGAATCGGCGAAGGGCCGGTTCTTGCGACCGGTCTTATCGCCCAGGGTATCGCCCGCAGCTCGCTGATGACGCTTTCTATTCTGGTTCTCATGGAAGCGCCACAGGTCGGTTCCAAAAACATGGGCGTGGCGGGCGGGCTGTTTTTTACCGCAGCCGAGCTTGGTGGAGTTCTGGGTCCGGTTTCGATAGGGGCGATTGCCGACAAATTCGGGGGATTCGATGCAGCCCTGTGGATGCTCACCGTTATCTGTGTTGTTATGATCGGAATTTCATTTGTAGTGCGACAGCTCGATGCCGCTGCCCGAAGATAAAACACATTTACCCGTCCGCAGCGGGGCGCCGCGGTCGAGCAGGGCAATCTGGATTGTTACGGTAGGCATTGTATTTCTGATCGGGCTCAGCGTCGGGCTGGCGCAGCGTCTTGCGACTCTGCACCCGGATGACGATTCCTGGCTCGGTACCGCCCGCGATGGCTGGGCGAGCATGTACGTCACGATGACTGGTGACGTTGATCGCAGCAAGATTGAGTATTTTGTCTATCACCCGGATGTGGACCGTCAGGTTGTGACGGAATACGCGATCGCGAATCCCCGTATCGGAGACGTGAAGGAAACTCTGTATGACTCGGCTTCGGTGATCGTTATCGAACGTGAAAACCGCAGCGTGCTGTCCCAGATCGAGTCACAGCCCTGGGCGCAGTTTGCGATACGCGGCGAGCTGATGTTTTTTTGCCACTAGCTAACCCCGCTGTCGCCAGCAAAACTTCCCGGTCGTTTGCCCGGCCTCGCGCTGGTGTCGTGAACAATCGAGGCCTGTCTCAGTAGTAGTGGGGCGCGCTGTCGCCGAGTCCGTTGTAAAGGGCAGCAACCCGGTTACGCCAGATCGTGACCTCGTCCTGCGGTTCCGTGACTGGAAAATCGCTGGTGACTCGCGCCCACTGCAGAGCGCCAAAAACGATGTAATCGGCGTAGCACGGTGCATCTCCGCCAAGAAACTCGTGCTCGCGAACCAGGGCCCTGACCGGATGTAATGAGCGTCGCAGATCAGTGATCCGATCTTCGCGGCCGGCCTGAATTTCCTCCAGCGACTTTTTAAATCGAGCTTCCCGGCTTTTCCTGAAGTAGGCCTGGTCTGCCGGTTCGAGGTGTTCATGCAGGTCCGCTATAACCGTGGTGACCACACCCAGGTGAACGGTTGTGTTGACGAATTCCTGAACGAAATAGGTGAGACTTTCCTGGGGACCCGTGCCAATCAGAGGAGGGGCGTCGGGATAGCGGGTATCGAGCCATTTTGCGATCTCCCAGCTGTCGGTAATGAGTGAATTATCAACCTCGATGGTGGGAACTGTTCGTTTGGTGCCGGGGTCTATCTCCGGTACCGCCGTGAACGGCGTAGCGATTGTCTCGAGCGGCACCCCTTTGTGCGCAAAAGCGAGGCGGGTGCGCCAGCAGAAGGGGCTGAACCTTCGATCTTCGGTGGCGCAGAGGTCGTACATTCTGGCGGTGCTGGAGTCGTTCATGGCGTTCTTGATTCTGGTGTCAATGGGTTATGGTAGCGCCCGCAATGTCCGACGCGCCAGAGTTCATGCCGCGAGGTTCCATCAGCAATGCTGTATCAGGACTTGTTGAATATTTTTTATCGTTTTGGGAAAAATCTATGAGTACACAAGCGTTATCTGACAACTCTGTGAGTGAGAAAACACTGGGCGACGTCGCCGATCCATTGTTGATTTTTGGAGGGCCGTGCAGCAATGCGCAAGCCACTGACGCGATTCTTGAGCTGGCCGCGCGCGAGGGGTTTAAGCCCGAACAGATAATCTGCACGGGCGATCTCGCAGCGTATTGTGCGGAACCGGCAAGGACGGTGAGCCGGATTCGCCAGTCCGGCATCCACGTGGTCATGGGCAACTGTGAAGAGTCTCTGGGTTCGCAACTGGATGACTGCGGTTGCGGGTTTGACGAGGGCTCCAGCTGTGATCTCCTGAGCGTGGCCTGGTACCGGCACGCACAATCGGAGCTGACCCAGGACGACGCGCGGTGGATGGCGGATTTACCCCGTTCGTTGAGGTTTTCGATGAATGGAAAAGAGGCTCTGGTCATTCACGGCAGCGTCTCGCAGATAAACCAGTTTGTCTTTCCCTCCACGTCGTCATCGGTGAAGCAGGACGAACTTGATTCCAGTAGTGCCGATATCGTTATCGGCGGGCACAGCGGTGTGCCCTTCACGCAGCACGTTGGCGCAAAACTCTGGCACAACCCGGGCATCATCGGGATTCCGGCTAACGACGGTACACCGCGCGTCTGGTTCAGCACACTCAATCCTGTGCAAGGCGCGATCGAAGTTCATCATCGCGTGCTCGACTATCCGCATGAAACAACCGCTCAGCGAATTTTTGATTCTCCTGCACTGCCCGATGACTACGGGCATACGCTGACCACAGGACTGTGGCCTTCCGACGATGTCATGCCTCTGGCAGATCGAGATCGACGCGGTCAGCGGATTGAGGAACAATCTCTGGTGTGGAACACACACTGAAAAAACACGCGATCTCGCTGTGCTGTCTGGTTCTGATGTTCATGATGGCGGCGGTGAGGGCAGATGATCTGCCGTTGCCCTTTGAGGCGCAGCTTCAGCGGGTCATTGATGGAGATTCACTCCAGGTCATAAAATCGGGTGGCGACGTCATGGAGCTGCGGCTGTGGGGAATTGATGCCCCGGAGTTTGGCGCGCCCTGGTCAAGAAAATCCACGGCCGGACTGAAAAGACTGCTGCGAGGCCAACCGCTGCTGGTCACCCCGGTCACTTTTGATCGCTACGACCGCCTGGTCGTTGAGGTGTACGCCGGCGAAATCAATGCAGGTCTCGAGCTGGTTGAACAAGGTCTCGCCTGGGTCTATCGCCGCTACAACAATCGAGCCCGGTATCTTGCGGCTGCAGAGCGTGCAAAGTTGTCGGGCATCGGGCTCTGGTCTGATCCGGCGGCGAGTTCCACACCGCCCTGGGAATGGCGCAGGCTCAACAGCACGGCAGGTAGTGACAAACAGGGCTGCGCCGAGTCCAGAGCTCCGGTAATCGGGAACCGGCGTTCGATGATTTTTCATCACCGGGGCTGCCCGGGTTTCATCAAGGTGTCCTGCCGAAATCGAGTGGAGTTTGAATCGGCCATCCAGGCGCAGGACGAGGGTTTTCGCGCGGCCAGGAACTGCACCCAGCCGCATTAGCTTTCGTTCACACTGTGGGCGTCGATGACGGCATGATCCGGGACTTTGTCCCCCGTTACGCCGGGGCTATTGGCTACGCCCTCAACTATTCTTTAGACAGACAATAACTGCGGAAAACCGCTTAAAAAAGGGCGTGCGCTTTTTGGCTGCCTGTTCTTCGGATCAGTGCGCCTTAACTTTGTGAACCATGAGTAGTCCCTCATCCCTGAAGATTCCGTTCTTTTCGCGCCTCAGCGCGCGAATGGGAATTCTCGTGGTTTTTGTCGCGCTCTCGACCGCGATTCTGATTGCCGGGTCGTCGCTGTACTGGATTCAGAAGTCTTTGCGTAACCATGTCCAGAACGAATTTGAGCGCGTTCTCGATAACGTTAACCGCGACATCGAACGTTGGTACGCAAACTCTCTGAACGACATGAAAATTTCGGCGACAAGCAGTTCGCTCGGGAAAATCATGAGCGACGTCAATCCGGAATACGATCTGAGCAATATCGCGCGAAAACGACTTGCCAAATGGGTCGTCGCTACGCACAAACGATTGCCCGAAGTCAGTGCCCTGCTGATCGTTGACGAACGAGGAAACGCCGTAGTTGAGTCTGGCGAAAAAATCCCGCTGGCTAACGTTACCGAGCTGGCCCAGCTTTATAAAGGAAAGCCAAGCATCAGCGGCGCGATCGTCGTTGATGAAAAAGGCTACCAGCTTGTGTCGTACCCGATCTCGCTGGGTTCGGGCGGTGTGGCTTCAGGCTACACGATTGCGGCCGTCTACCGCACTGATGCGATAGACCGAATCATTGAATCCGAGCAGGTGCAGGCTGCGAGTCGAATTTACCTGCTGGACTCTGGTGTCAATATCGTTGCTCCGTCAATCAACCGGCGTGTTGTGCGCGAATTTTCCCGGGCGTTACCGCCGCAGAATCAGGTTGGTGTGGACTTCGATTACTATCCCGACAGCGAAGGCATCAACATGGTTGGCAGCATTAAACCGTTGCCGATTTTTGGTGGAGCCATAGCCATCGAGCGCAGCTACTCATCTGTTTTCGACCCGGTTTCCAAAACCCTGGTCGGCATCTTCATGTCCTGCGGGCTGACGATCCTGATTCTCGGGTTTATGGCGTGGACGATTTCCAGAACCATCATGAAGCCGCTGGATGCGCTTTCGACCGCGGTGATCAGGATGCGCGATGGTGATCTAAAAACCGAAATCGAAGTGTCGGAGGGTAAGGATGAAATCAGTATCCTCACGCGAAATTTCAACGGCATGCGAGAGGAGCTGTATCAGACCAAGAGGGTTCTGAAGAAAGAAGCTCGGGTCGATCGAC
>CALHMG010000312.1 GCA_938034705.1 uncultured Gammaproteobacteria bacterium | reverse complement strand
GTTCCGCCGACGTTCATGGCGGTTCGCTCAAAGCCGCGCCTGATTGATGGTATTTTTGATGGTACTTCTGTGGGTCCTCAGAAAAGTACCCTCAAACTTGAACCCACAGGAAATCTCGCTTTCGAAATGAGGACCTGTATGGGCGAAAGATCAGTGTGGTTTAGCCGCGGAAGGCGACGTCTGCGCGGTGGTGTCGATATGACTCCGGGCCGCTGCCGGCCCTGCGTCCACGTATGAGTATGCAACCTGCCTGAAGTCACCATACAGGACACGCAGATAGTCTTCGGGCAATCGCGGACAGGCGCAATCGCGACCAAGCAATGAAATTGTCGACGTTGGCAACACCAGATTTCGCGCCACACCGAAGCCACCGCCCTCGATGGCCGGCATGTCCCCTTTCAGACTGCTTCGCCTGAGCACGTGCTTGCCTTCACTTATCGTGGGCCAGTAGGTGGTCAGGTCGAGGCGCACTTCACCGCGCAGACGATAGTTCTCCCAACGCAACGGAACGGCTCGAGGCGTAGCGTAGGAAACTGCGATGAAACCGCCAGGTTCGAAGATGTCGATGCAGTAACCGTCACGTGCGGCACACGCGGTGACCCCGGCTACCAGTGCCTTCCAGGAGCTATCATCTTCCATCACGACCGACACGTCGACATCATCCTCCCATGGTAGAAGCTCGCCGTTGTCGCGTACTGCACCGAGCAAGGTCCCACCCTCAAGCCAGTAGTCAACTCCAATCTCCTCGAGCCATCCGCTCACTGAGTGAACGAGCGACTGCATGTGTTCGCGGCAGCACGGCGCCGTATTCAGACCCAATCGGTTGACGTACAGATTGAACGGGCAAGGTGATGTGTTCTTATTGCACCCTTTCCACGCGACCGTATCTCCCGAAAGCACCAGCTCGTTGATACCATGTTGTTTAGCGAAGCGAACAAGGTCGCCTTTGGCCTGCACCTTAAGGACGGCCAGATCGTCACCTTGAATTGGCAACAACCGTTGTTTACGGCGTGCCCAGCCCCGACGCAAATACCACAGGAGTTCGATTGTCATCGCGGCCGCGAGGAGTCCATAAAACCCAGCATTGGGAAAGGTGTATGCAGCGATGAGTGCAGGAACCAGCATCGACAGGCCCGCATAATCTCCATGCCTGGCAAGCAACTCGGTCAAGCGCGAGGCTGGCCTGAAGACTATTGCCGGCGCGGCAATGAGGTAAAACAAAATGCCAACGAATGCCACCGCCGCAACTGCGAGCATGGCGTCGAATCCGCCGCTGGACAACGATACACACGCGACCAATGCGCTGATGAACCCCGCGGGCACAACTATGCTCAGGGCCCTTGGCCGTATCCAATTGCGCGTGTATCGCAATGTCCGAACGAACGTTAGATAGCTCGCTATATACAGCACTGCAGCGACCGCGAAGCCGGTCAAGCCAGTGGTTGATGAAGCGTCGAAAAAACCTGGCATCAATTGAGTCTGGGAGCTGGGCTGGCGTGGCCAACACCGAGCGGCCGATGGGCCTGGAGGAGTGGCAGGATCTCGGAGTTTGCCCGCATCAGATCTGCGGCGTAGTCGATCTCGATCCACGGCAGGCCGGTAATATCCTCATATGCGAGCGTACCGCGGCGCGAAGTCAAGATGACGTCACGGAGGGGCTCCTCGTATGGTTCATCGCGGCGCCCCTGCTCGATGTGGACCTGGACTTGCGCAATAGTGCTCGTTGCCATGTCAGCGGACAGCTTGAAGAAACCAACCGACTCGCCGCAAAAATCAAATTCGGCGCTCAACCACTTACGAAACTCGACGATCTTTCCATCGCGTATACACAGCTTTACGGCTTCGTCGTCCAGCAAGGTCACGCGGTCAAGGAGCGAGCAGCTGGAGTGATCCGACGTGATGAGGCGCGTCATCATTCGACTGTCGTAGAGGACGTCACCGTCCATCAGCAGAACCGGGCCGTCCGAACACAGCGCATCGCGAAGCACCCATAGCGTCAGGATGCTGCCATTCTCAAAATCCGGATTGAACACCGTTCGAACGTAGTGCGCGGCACCCAGAGATGCTATCTCCTGCTCGATGTCCTCGCGATTGAAGCCGACGCCAAGCACCAGCTCCTCGATGCCCGCGCACTGAAGGATCTCAATGTGACGCTGCAATAATGTGCGACCACCGAATTTGAGTAACACCTTCGGCGTCGTGCGCATCCTATTGTTTCCGAGTCGGTTTCCAATACCGGCCGCGAGCATGACTGCTTTCATCGACTATCTGTGCTCCGCAAAAATTCGGACACCGTTGATTTTACTAACATTGTTCTGATCAAACTTCAGGCTGCTAACCTCGAACAATGCGAACAAGATTCCTCAAATCACTAGTAGCGGTGTTAAACGACGCGACCACATTCGCATGGCTCCTGGTCCGTTCAGGCGACTCTGTAACTGCTGAAAACCTGTTCCTGCGTAACCAACTCGCCCTGTACCACGAACGTGGCATTAAGCCGAGACAAACCGATCCCGCAACCCGCTTGACCATGGCGCGCCGTAGTTGATGACACCTTTGTGACCGTTCCCGTAGGCGTCTCTAGAGATCCGTAGCTGCGAGACAATACACATGCGAGCGTCTTCCACTGCGCACGTAAACCCTGTCCGCAGCCTCATGGATGCGTGTCCTCACAGAATCGAACGCATCAAGGAATCCCGCCTCTGCGCGGTTCAAGTCTGGGCAGAGCTTCTTGAGCGCATCCTCTTCCAGGAGGAAGGAGATTTCGAGTGCCTGGTCGTATCCCCAGAATCGGACACGATTTCTCGATGCATCGAAACTGCGGCTCGGGTTCGGAAAGCTTAATCTCATTCTTCGGCACCTGGTTGTATCGCCGGGACACGCTCTCCGGCCGGAGTCACACCCTTGAGAAACTTGAACAGGTCACTGTCCGTGGAAAGAACGGGTGTCGTATTCTCGCCGATGATGAGCTTGTAGAATTGCATGGTCCGCGTGAATTCATAGAACGACGCGGCTTCCGGACTTTTATTGTACGCGCCCGCGTATGTTTCGGTCGCTTTGCATTACGAGCCTCCCTTTTGCGTGTCAGCGGTGATTCTCGTCCGCGCATCATGCCGACTGGAGTAGCGCCCACGTCGCTGGTCGCCGTTTGGCGCAGGATAATGGCCGATCCAGGGAGAACACGTCATCCCTTCGTTTTCGGCCCGCTCCACAGCTTGCCGGTCGAAATCTTCCTCGCACGATTGACGGCTTTCCGATGGGTCCACTCGACTGGCGTTCAGGCTCATCTCGACTGCTACGCTCACCCGGTCGCGTTCAGATTCTGCGCGCGGTTCTTTCGCTGTCTTACGATCTTGTCGGTGCTGTTCCACTTCGCTTTGTCGCCTGGTACGGGCCGGGGAAGAATCCGGTCCCACTGGTACCACCTATACGCTGCCCGTTCGACCGCGGTCTGTACGCCAGCGTACATTGGGACACCAGCGCCGCCTTCAACGACTCGGCGCCTACCAACAGATCCACGAAACATTGCCGTAGCGACAGGCGACGTTGCCGGGAGTCGCTGTCAGTGTGAGCGTTGCGTTGTGGAAGGTAGATTCGTCAGTTCAGGAAACCGTCGTACCGGTGTTTCATCAAGGCATAACAATCGCAACAAGCGACACGCAACCGATCTTGATCCGGAATCTCGATTCACCCGCGACGGTAGTCGATGATGTGCTGCTTGTGGAATCCGCTCGCTGCGAAAGTGTTGCTGCTGCGCCGCATGCCGAGCATTTGAGCGATGAATTCCTGTGTGGCGTGCAGTTCAGCAAAGCCCATTCGATCCTGGGTCATCAATAACCAGCGAGCAAGGCGCGCGTCGATGTTGTGGAACCGGTTGCACACACCCGACTGTACGATCTGCGTCACTTAGGTAAGCAGACGATCGCACTCCCGCCTGACCACCCGATAGCACTCACAGACCGCGCGTTCCAGGCCAGGACGGTCGATGATTGTGATGTGTCCGCGCTGGTAGCGAATCAGTCCAGCTTCCTGGAGCCGATGCGCCGCAACGGAAACACCTTCCCGACGCACTCCGAGCATGTTGGCAATCAACTCCTGAGTCATGACCAGCTCATCAGACGGCAACCGATCGCGACTCAGCAAAAGCCATCGGCACAGCTGCTGCTCGACCGAGTGGAGCCGATTGCACACGGCTGTCTGCGACATCTGTGTGAGCAGTGCTTGCGTGTAGAGCAGCAGCAGCCGATGCAGTTCTGATATGCGCCTGAATTCGTCGCGAAAGAATTTCAGCTCTAACCGGTAGGCGTCGCCCGCGCTTTGGACTACGGCGCGATTTGGCGTCGTATCGCCGCCCATGAACACGGCGATACCCACTACGCCGTCACAGCCGACGACCCCCATCTCGGCCGAGGTGCCGTTCTCCATGGTATAGAGCAGCGAGACGATTGCGGTCGTGGGGAAGTAGACGTGCAAAAGTGCCTCGTCCGGCTCGTAGATCACCTGCCCCAACGCGAACTCGACTGACTCCAGAGCGGGTTGGAGGCGATCCATAACGTCCACGGGGAGCGCCGCGAGCAAGCGATTTTGTTTCAAATCACCGAGAGCCCTATCGCTGGAAATCATTTCGCCAACTTCAATTTTGCCTGCCGTAGCCGTGCCGATCGTTTGCGGGCCGCGTTTCACCCCGAGCACCAATCTTACCAGATACATATGGTAGCCAACATCTAACCCGTTCGCTCTGACCACCTGACACACACGATCAATCGGCTGCGGGATTCGCAAGGAAGGCAGCTGCGGTCGACAGTCCGGCCCATGGTCAATGTGCGCTACCGTACAGACCCGAGTCGCTAGTTCCTGCTACCACGATTCGTGAAGCCCATGACCCGACCAGGTTGGCACACTAGCGGGGTTCACGCGGCCAGGAACACGTGCATTGCGATCAAGGTACACGCGAACGCAGTGCGACTGTTCTACTATGCCCCCGGCGCGGTCGCCGGCACCCCAAAGCGTCGTTGGTTAGCTTCATCGGCAAGTATCTCCCGACCAATCGCGAAGAGGGGTACAACGAGGTTGTCAAAGACAACAATCTGACTGCGTAGCGCATGCCCGGCGAAAATTATTCGGCGAAATCGCTATACATGGGTGACTGATCGCTTACATAACATCTGGTTATCTACGTCAATCAAATCGAGGTGATAATACGACATGACCGAAGAACAGAAGGAACTGATGAAACGTTACGGCATCACAGTCGAGTCGAAGAGCGTGTATTTCTATAAGGGTTACAAATATGGACACCTCAAGGATGCTCTGAACTACGCCAAAGTAGATGCGGGCGCGGGCACACAACCCGAGTCTACCGGCGGCCTGGCAAAGCGTTTCCCATGGCTGTTCTGAAGGTGGCGGCTAATCCGCACCAACCGTGCACCGGGAGTATCGCGTCTAGTCGTCTGGCGAAGCCCACCATCCTGGTGCAGTCGTTGATCCTGCGTTGATTACATCCAACGCCTGCTTAGACTAAAGATGCCCATCTGTCCGCGCCTAAGAAAACAAGGAACTCGCAAAGCACATCCGTTTGCCAACATGCACGACGTGAATGCGTTTGGTCGGGATATCAGCAGGTTAAGGCGTCGCAAAGTTTTCTACACGAGATTCGCTCTGACTTTGGTTTTGATTTTAGACCCGGCCGTCAAGTGCAGTTCGAGTTCGCCTAAAATGTCATCGACTACGGTCAAGTCAAACTTTTGGGCAAATAGACATTTGCTCGAGATCAGCCGTTTGGCGTCGGCACGACCCAACGTTCGTGGACGTAGTTTGATGTCACCGTCGGGCACCCAATCGATCAGTCGCATATCGTCTTTGCCAACTGCAAACCGAATTACACGATAATCCCCACCACTGGTTGCGAAGGTGATTGACGATATGGCGAAATAGGTCGGACCAACCTGCTCGAATTCTGATGTCCTTCCTGGCTGTCACAAGCCTCATTTTTGCTGAGAACGAGCAGGTGCAGATTCCATAGGGGCTGGAGATCACCCAACGATCTCGATACAAGCCGGATGTATGCCTGCAACCAACCTTTCGTCCTGATCAACAATCATCTTGCAAAACTGGGGCGGGTCCATGTATGCGGAGGACAAGATCGAGGCCTTGCTGCCGTGGGCGATCACGCCCGACGAGATCAACGCGCGCTACGCAACATACCCGACCCCGTGACCGACTGAAAAAAACGGCTCATTGCCGACACCGAGTCAAGCAGGTGTCAGGTACACCGCTTACCATCATTCGCGACG
>CALHMG010000311.1 GCA_938034705.1 uncultured Gammaproteobacteria bacterium | reverse complement strand
CTGGGTGAGCACGTGGTTTGATCCGGGCAAGGAGGCTGACGCGGCCAAGGCGCTGCTCGACCAGGGCGCTGACGTGATGCTTCAGCACACCGACTCGCCAGCTCCTCTTCAAATAGCCGAAGAGCGTGGCATGGTCGGCATTGGCCAGGCTTCAGACATGAGCAAGTTCGCTCCCAAGGCACAGCTGACCGGCATTATCGATGACTGGAATCCGTACTACATTGCCCGCGTCAAAGCCGTCATGGACGGTACCTGGAAGTCCGAGGACACGTGGGACGGTCTCGACAAGGGCATGGTTGTCATGGCGCCGTACAACAAGTCGCTGCCTGCCAATGTTGTTGCCCAGGCTGAAGAGGCTCGTAAGGCGATCGAGTCTGGCGAACTGCTTCCGTTTACCGGACCTATCAACGATCAGTCGGGAAAGGAAATTCTTGCCGCCGGCAAGTCGTTTGACGACGGCACGCTGCTGAAGATGGATTTCTACATCGAAGGCGTGCAGGGCAAGCTGCCCAAGTAACGTCTGAGTCAGCGTTTGGCGCAAAGCCGGACGAACTGAACAAGCGCCGCCTCTTTCTTGTCTGAGAGAGGCGGCTTTTTTATGCGGCGAGCGGCAGGGACACGGCGAATTCCGCGCCGGACCCGTCGACCTTGCTCTTGGCGGCCACCGAGCCGCGATGAGATTCGGCAATCAACCGCACGATGTACAGGCCAAGACCCAGATGCATTTCGGTCGCGTTCTTCTGGCCATAGGACACCATCGGGTCAAACAGGCGATCGCCCAGATCTTCGGGCAGTAACGGTCCCTGGTTCGACACCACGATCCTGGCGTTGTCGCCGCCGTTCGAGATTTCGATCTGGATCGGCGTGCCCGGTTTGCGGAAATTCATGGCGTTGTCGGCAAGTTTATCGAGCAGCTGGGCAATATGGTCAGGCATGCCGTTGATCATCAAGGGGCCTTTTGGGGCGATCAGTTCGAAGGTCTGACCCTCGTGTGATTTGCGATAGCCATCGATCACGCTCTCAACAAGTTCGCGCAGATCGAAAAGTTCGGGGTCATCGGCCTTGATCGCGTCTTCCAGATTCGCGGCTTCTGTAAGGGTGCGCACGATTGTCCCGAGCCTGCGAATGCCGTTAGAGGCCCGCGCGATATATTCCTGACGCCTTTCCGGGTCCGATTCGCGTTCCAGATTCTCAAGCGACGAGTTGACCACGTTAAGTGGATTGCTCATCTCGTGCGCCAGCGTGTCGGGCATACGCTCGAGGTATCGTGTGTACTCCGATATGCGCGTGAGCATGCCCGACATGCTGCGTGAAAGATCTCCGACCTCGTCCCCGGACGGGTCGACACGCACATCGGCGTTGAGCAATCTGCCGTCGGGGCTGATGGCAACCTCTGCATCGTTACGCAGACGCCGGATGCGATAGGCGAGACTGGACGCGAACCAGAGCATGGCGGCTGCTACAAGAACAAAAACCAGCAGGGTGACCGTTGTGAGATTGCGCAGCGCGTTGTACTGAAGACTCAGAATTTCTGTCGTACTTTGCTCAACCACGACGGCTCCAAGAACTTCCTCGCCATAAAATATCGGTTCAGCCGCCATGAAGATTTCGACGCGCTCATCGAGGGAAGGGCGATGCTGTACCTCAGGTTTACCGGCGAGGACATTTTTGAAGATTTCCTCAGGTCGACGCGAGACGTCGTCAGGAATGTCTTCAAAGTCCAACGTTGGCGAACCGAGAATTCTCTCGGCGACCCAGTTGCGCATTCGGCTGTACGCTGAGGAAGATGCGCTGTCCGGGGTATCGGACGGTGCGGTTTGAGCGAGACTGCCGACCACGGCGCGTACCTGCTGGTCCTTGTCCAGAATCCAGACTCGTGCAACCGGGCGGTCGATGCCGCCCAGAATTCGGGTGAGTTCGGGCGAGCTTACGCGAAGCCGGCCAAATTCGTTCTCGGCCTCGGCTCCGGTTGAGATCGTTGCTCGAATATCGCGAGTGTCCCGATCGTCCACATCAACAACCGTAAAGGCGACGCCACTGTTGGGCGCCATCAGATAACGCGGCACCCTGAACTCGACGTTGTAACCGTCTTCTGTCGCAGCGAAGACCGCGTTGATTTCGTTAACGGATTCGCCGGTGGTGGGATACCGCCACTCCTTGTCCATCTGATACACGCTCATGCGACCATCGGACTGGGACGTGATCGTAAAGCGTCTGAGCAGGCCGCTGGGGTCCTCGATAGCGAAGCGGATATGGTCGGAGTTGTCGATGTTTCGCGTGGTCGTGTCGCGAAACACAAGGTCTGAATCCTGAATGCGAAAAAACGCATACAGATACTCGCCACGGTAGCCGAGCAGATGCGAGAAGCTGAAGCCCTCGGAAACGTAGTCTTCGCTGCACTGCCAGCCGGACAGATTAAAATTGACCAGTTCGCGATCGCGATGATCGAGCCAGTCGAGCGCCTTGCCGTCAATGAACGGATAGCTCGAAAGCTGATACGCGTAGAGGTCGTAGGGTCCGCCGATGACATCCGGAACACCGGTCTCCGGGTCGAACAGCTCGACGCGATCGTGGAGAACCGTTGATATCGCGCGCGCCGTCAGCTGCAGCGCTTCTTCCTGTCCCTGCTGCAGGAATGATTTCATTTCCCGGACGTAGTTGTAACCCATCCACGGGATCAGCAACAGCACGGCAACCAGCAGCATGAGCTTGGTTCGGATGCTGAATGAAAAACTTCGACGGTCGCTCATAGGGTCAAGGCGTCAGGGCCGCCGTGGGACGGCAGTGACGACCGCGTTGCAAAAGCGACACGAGACCAGACACGAGTCCTGCGTCTCATGTTCGCTCAACTTACTCGGGCTGCCAGCGGTATCCGATACCGAACACCGTTTGAATCATGGAGAACGAGGGGTCGACCTCCTTGAATTTTTTGCGTACTCGACGAACGTAGCCGTTAATCGTGTTCTTCTCCACGTAGCTCTGTCGAGTGACCTGCATCAGCTGTTCATAGGTTTTGACATGACCGGGCCGGCGCGCAAGCGACTCGACCAGCCAGAATTCGGTCAGGGTCAGGTTGATTGACTGTTCCTGCCAGCTAACCGACATGCTGTTGGGATCGAGCATCAAATCAGCGATTCTGAGAATCGCCTCCTGGGAGTTTTGTTCCTTGACCGATTCAGCGATGCGAAAGAGGGAGCTGACGCGAACCGCCAGGAACTGAAGGTTCACCGGTTTGGTCAGGTAGTCCCAGGCGTCGAGCCGCAGGCCCGACACGCGATCGATATCGCTGTCGCGAGCGGTGAGAAAAATGATCGGCAAGTTTGCGCTCATTGAACGAAGCTGACGGCAAAGATCGAATCCACCATCGACCTCGTCCTCAAGCATGATGTCGAGAATAGCGAGATCGGGCAGCCTCGTGGCGAAGCTTCGCTCGGCATCGGGTCGGTTGCCGTGGGTCTGAACTTCGTATCCCTGGAGCCTCAGTGCATCAGCGTAGTTTTCGCGCTGATCCGGGTCATCTTCAACGATGGCAATGCTGCGAGTAGACATAGGCGCATCGTACAACGTTGCGGTGTTTGAATCAGTCATCATTTTGGCGGTTTCCTGAAACAGTGCCCGAAAACGGCGGCTAATTTGTCGAGCGGCAGATGCGCATCCCGGGTCGGGCAAAATTCCCTCACCTGTCGGGATTGAGTCCTTAAGACGTAAGCGCGCTGTCGGGCTGGCCGTACAGTGTGACTAATTGTCTCCGTCCGGGCGATGGCTCTCCGCTAAAAGCCACCGGATTACCACATGAACGGCCGGGCGATGCCACGGAAATAGTCTGTACTGAAACCTTCACCCGTAGCGGTGCAGACGCTCAGTCTCGCTGCCAGGTTCTCAGACCTGATTCGAAGTCATCCGTGGTCCCAATCGTAATGTCCAAGCAGATTTTCGTTCCCCTTTCAGATGATCTCGTTTTCGATCGTCCAGACCTTATCAACGGCCCCGTGGTTGCCTACAGCCCTGGCATGATCTGCAGTCAGTGGCTGAATGTCGAGATCAACCCGGATGAGGGTGATTCTGCAAACAGCACCGACACCCACGAAGAGCTGGTGGCCGTCAAAGTCTGAGCGCGCCGGCGTGCCAGAGCCGGCACGTAGTTTCGCTGATGGGCAAGACCATCAGATTCCCGTGAAAATGTTGTCCGCCAGCGTCACTTCGTGACATCGGCTTAACCGGGCAATACGTCCGTTGGCCAGCTCAGCACCTCAGTGAGCTCCGACTCATGCGCTGCGCGAACCTGGCGTCGTACAATACCCCGCATGACCCAATTACATGACGTTGCGGAGCAGGGAAACGGCGAGAGAGCGCGTCAGTTGCTTTCGTCAGGCGCCGACGTCGCCGCGACAGATGACGAAGGCTGGACCGCCATGCACGTCGCCGCGTATTGCGGCAACGCCGATGTCGTCGCCGAGCTGATCGAACACGATGCCGCCATCGATCCGCTGGATCGCTATCAGTTTTCTCCACTGCACTGGGCCGGTCGAAACGGGCACCTGGATGTTGTTCTCACGCTGTTGCGTCATGGCGCCGATGCCAGTCGCAGCGATTCTTCCGGTATTGGAACTCCGAGGCACTGGGCAGTCCTCGGTGGACACGCGAGCGTGGCTCGACTGCTGGATGTCGCAGCTGATTCAGTACAGTCCGATGGCGAAGACGATGCGCCGGTTGAGCTTGAAAATGGCTGGCTGCATCAAGCGGCGGTGGCCGGGTATGTCGACATCGTGCGGCTGTTGCTTGAGGCGGGTGCCGAAGTCGAGGCCGTGGATGAAAACAACGAAACCGCGCTGGCCGTAGCGACGCGCAGCGGGCGTACGGAAGTGGTTCAGACGTTACTCGCTCATGGGGCCTCTGCGAGAACCCTGTGTGGTGATGGTTCATACGCCCTGAGTGCCGCCGTCATGCATGGACATCGCGACATCGCCGACCTGCTGCTCGATGGGGGCGCTGACATCAACGACACCGATGTGCGCGGACGAAGCGCTTTGCACTGGGCCACACGCAGCGAGTCCGAAGGTATGGTTGATTTTTGTTGTGCCCGCGGTGCGGTGGTCGATGTGGTCGCCGACGGGGGCAATTCTCCGCTGCACTGGGCGCTGGCCGAGGGCGCCGAAGACGCTGCCCTGGCGGTGCTTGCTCGCTGCAGTCACGTTGACATAGCCAACGACCAGGGAATCACGCCGTTGTTCTGGGCCGCCTCCAACGGCAGCGTCAAGACGATCGAGGCGCTGCTCGAGCGCAACGCGGCTCTGGACGTTCGCGATTCTCTTGGCAACACGCCCATGCACTGGGCCGTGCGCAACCCGGATCCAGCGGTCATTGCGGCTTTAATCGATGCCGGAGCGCGTCTGGATATCGCCGGCAGTCGCGGGGCCACGCCCCTCGTGAGGGCGGTGGCTGAAGGGTCTGCGGACAACGTTCGGGTGCTTATCGACGAAGGTGCCGACCCCAATCACGCAACCGAAGACGGCACAACAGCGCTGCACTGGGCCGCAAGAATCAATGACGAGATCATTGCCGACATGCTGATTGACAGCGGCGTGCTGATCGACGCGACTGACCACAATCGGCGGACGCCGTTGCATTTCGCCGTCACCGGTGGGCATCTGGCCGTAGTCGAGACATTACTCGACGAGGACGCCAAAACGAATGCTCGGGACGATGACGGTAAAACACCGATAGACATCGCTATCGCCAGCGAAGATGAACTGATGGTTGAGCTGTTCAGGCGCTACGCCGGCAGCTGATCCAAGTGTGCGACAACCGATAAGCCGGGCGAAAAAAAAGCGGCGCGAGGTGGCGCCGCTTTCTTGTCCCTGCCGTCGGTGGTTCAGGCTGATGCGGCTTGGTCTCCGTCGGAGATGCTGGAAACCTTTGACGAGCTCGATGCGTCAGAGCTGTAGCGGGTCGCGTCAACATCCATCTCGACGGCGCCGCGGAACTGAGAGCCTTCTTCGAGCACGATCTTCGGGGCCTTGATGTCGCCTTTAACGCGGCCGGTTGCCCGAATGGTGATTTTGTCGTGACCGGTAATATCGCCCTCGACCTGTCCATCGACCTCAATGTCTTTTGCCGTCAGGTTGGCCTGAATGTCTCCGGACTCGCCGACAACGATGGTGTGATCTTCGAGCGTGACGTTGCCTTCCACACGACCCTGGATCAGCAAATTCTCGGCGCCGGTGATGTCGCCTTTCACAACTATCGAAGTGCCGATCACCGCGCTGTCACCTGAGGAACGTCGTCGTCGACCCACTGAACCGAGCGAATCAGCGTTCGACTCGATGTCACTTGTTGATGCGCTCGCAGTGCTGCTTGATAGATCTGTGTCTGTCTTCTTCCACATGGGTTCATCCTCTTGGTTTTCGAAATTCCCGGTAAGTTTCCAGGCCAATCCCGAATTCGTGATCTGACTCAAATTCCCGGTCTGAAAAAGCACTGATGTTCGACGTCAGGGTGTTCACGAAAAAATACTCCAGTCGTGAATGACCTCTGTTTGACCGCCCCGAAAGGATCCGGTTCATTGTGCTCAGGCATTCTCAGACGGCCCGGTGCTGCATCCCGGTCTGAAAACACTCATCCGGAAAGGTTCGTTGGTTCGCCCAATTTTTATGCAAAGGCTTCAGGCAACGGGCCACGGTCGAGGAGGTGCCATACCCCCATACCGCGACAGATTTTATAGCACACGCCACTCGGGAAATCGGTGCAAAGGTTCCGCTCCCATCGCCCGAAAACCGGGGTGTTCTACAGGCAGACCAGCAGGTCAGACCGACGGTTGTCTGCGCTACACTCCGACTGTGAAAAACGACGCATAACGGGGTATCGATGATGATTTTGCCTGCGCCGCCTGGTCCTGCAACGCGACCGTGTGAGCTCGGACATGTCCCCAATTGCGCTCAACTTGCTCGATGTTGGACCCCATGCTGAGCGAACTCGCAGAAGAACAAGCGACCGGCGATATCCGGCAGATCTACGAAGAGATTCGCACTACCACGGGCGTCCCCTACGTCAGTTCACTGCAGCGCCACCTTGCAACCCGCGATAACTGGCTGCAGTGGGGATGGTCGATCGTCGGTCCCGGATTCAGAAGCGGTGAGATACCGCGCGCAGTCTGGTACGTCGCCGATCAGCTTGATGTGCCGACTCTGCCGCGTGTGACCACCGATGCGCTGCGATCTCTTGGCGTCGACGAAGAGGGAGAGCGCGCGATCCACAATGTGCTGGACAGCTTCATTCGCGTGAGCCCGACGAATCTTGGCTTCTCCGGAATTACGCGCCGCATATTGCTCGACGACACGACAGCCGAGCGCGTTGACTTTAAAGCGCCCGATCCCGAGCATGCGCCTTTGTTGCCGCTACCGGCTCTGGTCGATGTCGAAACACTGAATCAACATGAACTCGGCGTTCTGATGCAGATGGCAACGGTTGTAGACGGTGAGGACTTTGTGCCCGGGTTGTACAGGATGCTGGCACACTGGCCGGCGTGGTTTGCCCATGCGGTGACGACTCTGACGCCCGCTCGCAGCGCAGCCGATTCTGCCTGTCAGCTGCTGGCGAGCAGAATAGACGCGCTGGTGCCGTCGCTGATGCACGATCTCGATGTGCCGGCACCACCGCTGACTGGCGGCAACGACGAACTTCGCCGCGTGGTGGATGCGATCGATCGCTACCGCGAAACCAGCCCGCAAATGGTTGTTTACTGTCGTATGCTCAAGGCCTCTCTCCCGCAACCCTCCTGACGCATCAATGACAGATATTCTTGGCTACCGCCTCAAGCTGGGCATTCTCGTTCCATCCACCAACAGCTCGGTACAGCCGGAGATGGACGACCTGAGGCCCGAGGGCGTCACCAATCACGTCAGCCGTATAGCCGTTCCCAACCAGAGCTTTCACACTGACGCGGATGCACAAGCGATCGTCGATGCGACCTACGATGATCTGATGCCCGCAATTGATCGCGTCATGAGCTGTAACCCCGACAAGCTGATTATGGCGATGGCCGTGCCGTGTTTCTGGGGTGGCGTAGCGGCTGGTGAAGAGCTCAAGGGCAGACTGGAGGCACGCGCTGGCGTTCCCGTGATCACACCACCTGACGCACTGCATGGCGCGTTAACGGCGCTCGGCGCCAGGCGCATTGCCGGCATTTCACCCTACATGCCGCTGGCGGATCAGCACGTTGCCAACTGGTTTGTTGAGCGCGGGTATGACGTTGAGGCAATTCAAGGCCTGAAGGCCGCCACCGAGGACTCGGTCGTCGATCTTTCGCCGGAGCAACAGGAGCAGGGGCTTGCTGCGCTGGCGATGCCTGGCGTTGACGTTCTGCTGCAGGTAGGGACCAGCATGGCGAGTTCGCGCCTGATCGAAGAATTCGAAGCCAAATTCGATCGACCTGTGGTATCGGTGAACAACGCCTGCATGTGGCATGCGCTGCGGACCAGCGCAATACAAGATCGAATCACCGGCTTCGGTCGCCTGCTCGAGGACCATTAGAAGATGTCGAACCCTGATACCAAACGCGTCGCGGTGATCGGCGCCGGTGCCTGTGGCATCTGTGCGGCGAAAGTCATGAAAGAAGGCGGCTTTGATGTCACGGTCTATGAAATCGGCAGCAAGATCGGCGGGATGTGGTGTTACGAGAACGACAACAATCTGTCATCGGCCTATCGCACCCTGCACATCAATACATCGCGCAGCGTCACCCAGTTCAGTGATTTCGCGTTTGACGATGACGTACAGCATTTCCCCGACCACGCGGACATGGCGCGTTACCTGAAGCAGTATGCAGATCATTTCGGCGTGACGCCGTTGATCCGTTTTAGTACTCCGGTGCAGGACGTTGAGCCTCAATTTGAACCGGGCGCCGACGCGCCGAAGTGGCGGGTCGTCACGGAGCATGGCAGTGAGGACTTCGATTTTGTCATTGCGGCGACGGGGCATCTTCACGTCCCGCGGCATATCCCCATGTTCAGCGAACGGTTCAAAGGCGAGTATCTGCATTCGCACTACTATCGCGAACCGGATTCCTATGTTGGAAAACGCATCTGTATCGTCGGTGTCGGCAACAGCGCCTGTGACATCACGGGCGACCTGTGTGCGACAGCTGCACGCTGTGTGATGGTGGCGCGTTCCGGCGTGATGATTTTGCCCAAACTGATTTTTGGCAAGCCGTTCACTGACATCTCGAGCAAACTGCAGCGTCGGTGGATACCGTATTCTGTGCGCCGCAATATTCTTCGTCTGCTGACGTGGTTGATCCACGGCAACATGCAGAAACTGGGCTTCAAAAAGCCGGACAAGCGAATACACACCACAAGCAACGGCACGATCGTGACTGACATTGCTTACAGACGTGTCGAAGTGAAGCAGGGCATCAGCGCGATCGACGGTAAAACAATTGAGTTTGAAGATGGCACTTGCGAAGAATTTGATGTGTTGATCGGCGCTACCGGCTACAAAACGGATTTGCCTTGCATCAAACCCGAGATTGTTCCGGTTGGAGACAATGAAATCGATCTGTATCAGCGGATTGTCCCGCCGAAATGGCCAGGGCTGTATCTGCTTGGATTTTTTAACACCGACACCGCGTTGAACTACATTTTCGAGCGTCAGTCCTGGTGGGTGCGCGAAATCGAGTCCGGTAACGCGATGTTGCCTCCTTTTGAGGAGATGCAGCAGGCGGTGGAGGAGCGACGCGAATGGGTCAAAACCCACTATCGTGATTCGCCAAGACACAACCTTGAAGAGGAGAGCGTGCCATACTTGACCGCGCTCAAGCGTACGATGAAGCAGATGAAGGCACGGGCCAAAGAGGCCTCAGGCCAGTTGACGTAACGCTGCATGCAATGAATGCGCTGACATTAAATTTCCAAAGGTAATCGCGGTTAATGGTCTCTCTTGTTGTTTTTGTTCTGGTCGTCGGTGTCGCAGCCCTGTTCGGTGGGCTGTACGCGCCGGACGCGTGGTACGACACACTGGTGAAGCCATCCTGGCAGCCACCAGACTGGCTCTTTGCGCCGGTCTGGACGGCGCTGTATTTCATGATCGCTGTCGCTGGATGGCTGGTCTGGCGCGCACGTGAGCGTCAGGATGTGTGGTACACGCTCGGCTTTTTCGTGGCTCAGCTGATTCTCAACGCCGGCTGGTCCTGGCTGTTTTTCGGCAAGCACGACATCATGGCCGCCCTTGGCGACATTCTGGCGCTGGACATAGCCGTTATCGTGACGACGCTGCTGTTTTTTCGCGTCAGCAAGCTTGCCGGTGCACTGATGCTGCCTTACCTGGGCTGGATTCTGTTCGCGACCTATCTGAACTACACGATATGGACGCTGAATCCAGGCGCCTGAACTCGAACACTGTCTGGAAGACTGTTCGACATTACGGGATGATTTTCAGCTCGCGCAGTTCACCGAAAAGTTCGAGGTAGCGCTCCTCGGAGTCACAAAATTCCATGAACCCGTCACGCCGACAGCGCGTCGTGCTGGCCATGATGTCCCACTCGCAGCTGAACACGTAGTCGCCAAATTTCCAGTTGATGGCTGATTCGAAGTCGATGGCTTGAAGCGAATGTCTTGCGACAATCTCTTCCCAGAGTGACTTCTTGTCGCCCATGAATTCCTGGAGACTGATCGTCTGGACGTCGCCGACGGGCATGTCAAACCACTCGGCCATCTTTGGCCAGAAATTCTGCCAGCGATAAAAGTCGCCGTTGGTGATGTTGTAGGACTCGTTGGAGCATGCCGGGGTAGTCGCCGACCATTGCGCCGCGCTCGACAGGAGTCTCGCGTCCGAGGCCTGATTGACACTCGCGAACGCCTTGGGTTTGCCGGGAAACTTCAGCGGCAGTCCCAGTTCCCTGCAGATCGATGCGTACACGGCCAGCACCATGACGATGTTCATGGGAGAACCTTCCGAGTAGCCCGCGACCATGTGTGGACGAAGACACACATAGTCCCACGGCCGCGTAGCGCTGCGCTCGGCCAGCAGATCCTGCTGGTCAAAATAAAAGTTTGGCGGCATGTGTCGCGGATCGTCTTCACGCGTTGGCGTCTTGAAAGGTCCGAGATGGCTGCCGTAGTATTTTTGACCTTGCATCAGAATGACGCGCTCGAGGTTGGGTGAGCCTTGCTCCACGGCATCAAGCGCATTGCGAAGCAGCGCCGTATTCGGTTCTCTCTGGGCGGCCCAGCCCGCACGATCCGTGTACCCCGCGTAGAGCATGTGGGTGACTTCGGGCATAGCGCCGAGCTTCTGGATCGCATCATCCGGGCTCGACAGGTCCGCGGAAACGTAGCTCACTCGACTTGAGCCTGCGGGCGGTCGTCGGCAGATACCGACGACATTCCAGTCGGTCGCCTCGTTAACGTGTCGAATGTAGTCGCGCCCGATAACGCCACTGGCGCCAACAACAAGAACTGTTTTGCTCATAAATTCACTATCCGGTAAGAAACGGGGATATGTCGATCACCGCATTTTGCAGCATCGGGACAGACAAAGGCACAATAAGAACCACTGACGTGAATCTGAAGAGAACCTTGCGATGAAACTTACCTGTCACGAGAGCAACAGCATCAGGATCTGGGCTGCAGATGGCAAGAGCCTGAGCAGGGTTCGCAGCCTTGGTGAGCTGCTTGCTGTGGACCACACGGCGATGCACGAGCAGATTGAACGTGAGATGGCCAAGCCGACCGAGGCTCCCGTCGTGGCCCCGGTCGATGACGGTCAGGAAGTCTGGGCAGCTGGCGTGACCTACCTGAGAAGTCGTGAGGCTCGTATGGAAGAGTCAGATACCGCGGACATCTATGACAAGGTTTACGATGCCGAACGAGCGGAGGTGTTTTTCAAGGGCAACGGCTGGCGCGTGCGTGGCCCGGGGCAGGGGATTCGGGTTCGACGTGACTCGGGCTGGGATGTGCCGGAGCCCGAACTTGCCATCGTGATCAACGCTCACGGCCAGATCGTGGGTTACACCGTGGGCAATGACGTTTCGTCGCGCTCAATCGAAGGTGAAAACCCGCTCTACCTTCCTCAAGCCAAGGTCTACGACGGCTCTGCGGCTCTCGGCCCGGCAATCGAGCTGTGTGATGTCGATGCGATGCGATCCCTCCCCATTACCATGCGTATAGAACGTGACGGTTCCACAGTATTTGAAGGCGAGACCAACACCAGCGAACTCAAGCGAACGCCGGAAGAACTTGCCGAATGTCTGACTCGCGAAATGCCATTCCCGCAGGGCGTTATCCTGATGACGGGAACGTGTCTCGTCCCCGATGAGCAGTTCACCCTGACCCAGGGCGATGTGGTTACGATCGGTGTCGGCTCGCTTGAACTTTCCAACCCGGTCGTGCCTTAAGCACATTGTTGAATAAGCGTTACATCGTGATGAATCTGACTGCAATCAAATGCACTTGGGTTCACACTGGGCTCTGGAGCCGGTACGCCACAACGCCTTGATGAAACTGTTTGATCTAATTCGCGAAGACCTTCGTCACCATGAAGGTGACTGGACTCGCCCCGGATTCAGAGCACTGGCGACCCATCGCTACGGCAACTGGTGTCGCGGTATTGATAATCGCCTGCTCAGAGGGCCTTTCATGGTGCTCTATCGCATGGCCTACCGAAGATGCCGCAACGTCTACGGGATCGAGCTGCCGTACGCGGCAACCGTTGGCCGGGGTGTGATCTTTGAGCATCAGGGTGGCATCGTGATTCACGGGAACGCCGTTATCGGAGACGGCTGCATCATTCGCCAGGGCGTGACGCTGGGGAACCGGCATCTCGACAAGCCTCTGGATGCGCCCGTGCTTGGCAGGAACGTCAACGTTGGCGCCGGTGCGTGTCTGCTCGGTAAGGTCAACGTCGGCGACGATGCCGCAATTGGTGCCAACAGCGTCGTGCTGAGCGACGTGGCCGAAGGCACCGCGGTTGTGGGCATTCCGGCGAAACCGATCTCGCCAAAGTAAGGCTGATGTGGGACCCGCAGCGGCGAGGTCCAAAGCGCTTACCGGGCGCCTTTGTATTCAATCAGGGTGGTTTTTCTGCCCCGCAAACGATTGAGGCCGTATTCCAGCACGCCGACAATCTGGGCAAATTTTCCAAACACACACGACGCACCGTAGATCCAGGCCGTTCTGGAATCGTGTCCCTGCGCCCTGGTGTGCTGTGAAGCGCGCCAGGTCGATACGCCGTAGCCAGCGAGCAGGATCAGCGCCCACGGGCCAACCAGGGCCACCAGACTCGCAATCGCGATCGGCAGGGCCAGTCCCCAGAACACCGCCTGCAGTGTCGGTTTTACAAAGTGGCGTTCCGGCGGTCTGCCGTGCATGGCCGCGCCCTCGGCGAAGGCATGGCCCGCGCGTCGCATCCGTTTAAACCACGCTGAAAAAGTATGCATGTCCGCGTCGTGATGGGTCATGATCCCCGGCATGCGCAACAGTCGCCATCCGTTAGCCCGCAGTCTCACGCACAGTTCAGGCTCCTCGCCCGCGATAAGACCGGGGTTGAAACCGTTGACCTGCGTGAAAGCGCTGACTCTGAACATTGAATCACCGCCGCACGCGAGGGCGTCGCCAACCGGCGTATCCCACTCAACGTCGCAGATGAGATTGTAGGCCGAACGCTCGGGGTATCGCTCTTTGCGCTGGCCAAACGCCGCGGCAAGATCCGGTTGGGCAATCAAGCTCTGGCGAGCCTTGGCCAGCCAGCCCGGCTCAAGTTCAGCGTCGCCGTCAACAAACTGGACGAATTTCAGGTCTGGACAGGTCGTGGTAAGGCGCTCAAAACCGGCGTTACGCGATCGAGCCGCCGTAAAGGGTGTAGACAGATCGAGTTCGACGACCTCGACCCCTTTGGCGCGCGCGTGGGCGACGCTGTCATCGGTTGAGCCTGAATCGACATAACAGACACGTGTTGTTTCTCGCAGTGCCGCCGCCAGAGCGCGCCGGAAACGTTCGCCTTCGTTGCGGCCGATCAGAACCACACCAGTATCGTCGAGAGAGGTCAAATTTTTGCGTGAGTCGTTGAATGATTCGGCAAGTTTATCATTCTCCGAAGGATTCCCCTGTGACAGGAACCCGCAGTAGTCAGGCGTTTTGCCCGACCAGTAACGGCCTGGTTCCTGGCGGCAGGCAGACCGCTCGCCTGAATCGGGCGAGCAACTTGACTGTGCACAGCTCACTTATCTTCACAAACTTTTCATGCAGTCTTCCGTTACTGCTACCGGGAAGACTACTTCGGTATTGATAACCCGCGGTCGAGATGAGTGTTTGGCATCGCGACATCG